>CAMJNF010000052.1 GCA_946407235.1 uncultured Fibrobacter sp.
GGCAGAGTTCCACGATGCGCTTACCGGCGGCTTCGAAGAGCTTCTTACGTTCGGCATGCGTTGCAACGATGGTGCCGTTGCCCGGGAGGCTAAGGCCGAGGGCTTCGGTAAGGGAGTTCATGGAGTTTGCGGTGAACATGCCGGAGCAGGAACCGCAAGTCGGGCAAGCGTTTGCTTCGATGGCGGCCACTTCTTCGTCGCTGATGGTGTTGTCAGCGGAATCAATCATGGCGTCGATCAAGTCGAGGGCGCGGTCCTTGCCGTCCTTCGTCGTGACGTGGCCAGCTTCCATCGGGCCGCCAGAAACGAAGATTGCCGGAATGTTGAGGCGCATGGCTGCCATGAGCATACCCGGAGTCACCTTGTCGCAGTTAGAAATGCAAACGAGGGCGTCGGCGCGGTGGGCGTTAGCCATGTATTCGGTGGAGTCTGCAATCAGGTCGCGGCTCGGCAGGCTGTAGAGCATGCCGTCGTGGCCCATGGCGATACCGTCGTCCACGGCGATGGTGTTCATTTCCTTGGCGACACCGCCGGCGGCTTCAATCGCGCGGGCGACCACCTGGCCCAAGTCCTTCAGGTGAACGTGGCCCGGAACAAACTGGGTATAGCTGTTCACCACGCAAATCACCGGCTTGCCAAAGTCTTCCACCTTGGTTCCAGTTGCGTGCCACAGGGCGCGTGCACCGGCCATTTCGCGGCCTTCCATAGTCTTGAGCGAACGAAGTTTCGGCATATTTTTTCCTTTTGTTCTTTGTAAAGTGGCGGGGTTTATCCGCCAGTTAAAAGTTTTTGAACAGCTCAAATATAGCAAAGGGAATGTTCGTAAACTCTGTTTTTTTGTGATTAAATGGCGGTAAAATCGCTTTTTTATCAAAAATTTTTTTGTTTAAACGAATATTTAAATATATTTATGTAATAATATTTTAAGTAAAACAGCGCGATTTTGTGTCTATAGTCACGACATGTTTTGGCGCAAGTTACAAAAATATTACGGCTATTTTTGATAAAGGATCTCGAATTTATATCTGTGAATAGCAGGAGGTGTGCTATGATAGAGAAAAGAAATGTTTCGAAATTTCTGTCGATTGTCATTTGTTCGTTGCTGGGGGTAAGCTCAGCTTTTGCTGCTTGGGATGGAACAACGAAAATAAGACCTAAACAGGATGCAAATAAAGTCTTTCTAATTACAAATGAAGCGGAATTAGCTTGGCTCTCCGATACAACAAATAGTGGTAATCAGGGGTATAATGTTAACGTCAAGTTGATGGCTAATCTTGATATGGCCGGAAAGTATTTTGTGCCTATTTGCGGTGGTGGTGGTGACAAGCTTTTCACCGGTGTTTTTGATGGTAATAATCACATTATATCCAATTTGAAAATTAACGGTGAAAAAATTGGTGAAGAAAAAAATGATCCTAGGTATGGACAGAATGTTGCCTTAATTGGTGTGCTGGGCGGTGGAACTGTAAAAAATCTGGTCGTTGAAAATGTGGATGTTCAAAGCACGACGAATATAGGTATCGTTGGTTCAACAAACCAAATTTCGGTGGGGGCTATTGTTGGTTGGATTAAGAGTGGAACGATTGAAAATTGTTCTGCGTTCGGTTCTATTATAACGAGTGGTAACGGGCAAGGCGTTGGTGGTATTGTCGGTAACATGCATAGTGGTACACTCTCGAATTGCTTGAGTTCTGTTGAAATCCGCGCTTCGGGTAAGGATGTTCAAGTGGGTGGTCTTGTTGGATTGACAAAAGATAATGCCGTGACTGTGCGTTCCAGTGTCTATGAGGGGGCTATCCTAGAAAGTACAGGTTCTGGCCATGTCGGTGGTATTGTTGGACAGCAGCTAGGTGATAGTCCGCTTGTCATTGAATGCTCCTATTATGATTCTGATGCTGTGAAAGTGGGTGTAGGCGAAAAAAATAGCGAAGACACGAAAGATGGCTCTATAGGCGTTTCTGAAGTTAATGTTGAACAAAACATGTGTGCGTTGAATGGTGGCAAATGGACGCCGCCGAGTGGTGGGCAAAATGGGTCTTGCAGTATAGAAGGCGAAATATGGTTCACAGGTGATTCTGCCGTATCGTTGGAAGGCTATGGTGCAGATGGTTATATGGTTACATTCAATGCGAACGAAGGCGTTTTCCCTGCAAATGCAAAGAAAAGAAAATTTGTTGAAAAAGATAAATTGATTACTTCGAGCGAAATTACAAATCCATCTCGAAATGGTTATGCTTTTGCGGGTTGGGCTTTGACGCAGGACGCCAAAGAGCCGGCTAAGGATTTGGGTAAGGTCAATAAAGTTGATACCATCTATGCTGTGTGGAAAAACATCTTTACTGTGACACTTGATGCCAATCCGGGAAAATTCCCTGATGGAAAAGAAGAAAAAACGGTACAAGTGGTGGATGGAGAAATTGTCTCTATGAATCACTTGGAATTGCCGTTCATGTATAATGAAGGTGAAGAAAAATATTACTTCATGGGCTGGGCTGACAAGGTGAATGCTTCTGAATCGGAAGTTCTTGATCCTCTTCCTACAATAACCGGTGCAAAAACTTTGCATGCTGTTTGGAGCAAGGCTGTCTTCTATACGGTTTCGTTCAACGATAATGGTCATGGCAAGGTGAAGGTTGACTTTACTCGTGTAGAAGATGGAAAGACAATCAGCGTCCCTGCGGATCCTGTTTCGAATGATGGTTACTCTTTTGGCGGGTGGTTCACTGAATCCGCTTGCCAAAACAAGTTTGATTTTGAAAAGACTGCAATTAGTGAAAACAGGATACTTTATGCCAAATGGACTAAAGAAAACTATACGATTACGTATAATTTAGATGGAGGAACCAATAATGCAAAGAACCCATCGTCATACAATGTCGATACGGAAACATTTGCGTTTGAAACGCCTGTGAAGGATGGTTATGATTTTAAAGGATGGTATTATGACGAAAATCTTAATGATAAGGCAACGCAAGTAACCAAGGGAACAACGGGTAATAAGATTTTGTATGCAAAATGGGAACCGAAAAAATATCTTATCTATTATTTGGCTGGCTCCGATGCGTATGGAACGCTTTCCCCGGATACGCTTGTTTATGGGAAATCTATAAAATTAAAGGGTAATGGTTATTTCCGTCGCGAAGACCACAAGCAGGTGGGCTGGGTTACGGCTGACGGTAAGAAGGAATTTGATTTTGACGCTGAATATGCTGAGAAAGCGTCAATAACGCTGTTCCCGAAATGGAAGGTTCTGGCTTATACGATTACCTATGTGCTGAACGGTGGCATTAACAATTCTGCAAATGTTGATCATTATGCCGATGAAGATGTTGAAGGTGGTAAGGTTATTGAATTGAAAAATGCGATGTGGTGTGGTCGTAAATTTGCAGGTTGGTACACTAACGAAAAGTTCACTGGAAATAAAGTAACGAAGATTGAAAGTGGTACATCCGGCGATTTGAAATTTTATGCAAAGTGGAATAATAGCTTGGGTGAGTTGAAAAAGTTTGGTGCTATTAAAATCTATATGGACAATGGTGTAAAGTGTGCTGCGATGGAAAGCGACTCGAAGGCTAGGGTAGATATTAGCAGCGATTATGGCGATATTGGTTTTGTGACTTATAATCGTGAATTTCCGGTGAACAAAAAGCCCGAGGATAGAAAGTACTCTACGTTAGTGTTGCCTTTTACCATTGCCAAAAACAAGGTTGTTGGTGCAGAATTCTACGAGTTCGTCGGTGTGTCTAATGTCGATAATAAGAAAAGTGTCCAAATCACGCCTTTGAGTGGTGATAAAATTATTGCCAATAAACCGTATATCCTTCGCACGACCAAGGCGAATCTCACGTTCAATCTTGGCGAAAATGAGACTGTTGTTCTGAATACAAGTAAAATGAACAATGTCGTGAGCTCGGATGGACAGTGGCAGTTCCGTGGAATGTATGAAACTAAGGAATGGAAAGAGAATGACTCTGAACTTGGCTATGCTTATGGTTATACGGGCAAAACGACGGCAAAATTTACTGTAGGTAAGTTTGCGAGAAATGCTGCCGGTGCGTACATTTATCCGTTCCGCGCCTATCTCCTCTTTACGCCCAAATCCAAGGTCTCTGCACCTCAAAAATCATCTCCGAGTTTCTTGACGAAATCTGGATCGGTAAATCCGGTTACTGTTGACGAATATGAATTGCCGGAAACGATGGAAATTGAAGTTGTTTACGGAAATCAGCGTGGTAATGGTTATACGCCTGCATTCAACATGTTGAAAAACGTTCCGGGCCAGTTGAAAATTCTTGACGGCTGGTTTGATATGTTAGGGCGCAAATTGAAGGCCAAACCAACGACTAAGGGTGTTTATTACTATAATGGTAAAAGAGTAAGGATTAACTAATTATGGAACAGAAAAAGAAAGAATATGTTTTGCCGAGTATGAGGGTTGTTAAACTTAGAGCACAAGTTGTTTTGCAAGAAGTTTCTGACCCTGATAAAGAGCCCAATGATTCTATTCTTGGGATGGCTCCCACATCTTGCGATACGGATCGCTTGGCTTAAAAATAAAAGCCTCCATTGCGGATGAAAATTTTTCACGGACTTTGCTTGAGTCCGTGATTTTGGTGTATCTAGATTTTTGCGATAAACACGTTCAGCGAGAATCCGCCGTGGCTTGTGACGATTAGCTTTGCGGTGGAATTATGCTCTGGTGAAAGGCTTGGGCATTCGTGCAGCAGGTTTGCAGTGCAAGTGTATTTTGCTCCGTTGCGGGTATCGTCTTTGGGCGAGAGTATGGCAACGGTGAGCTGCATGCCGATTGCATTGAGGTCGTGGGCGAGTTCTTTTAGTTTGCGACCGATTCTTGTATAAAGTCTCGGAGCATCGAAGTCGAGGCGCTTTCCGTAAGGCGGATTCAGAATGATGATGGGGTGCGATTTGCTTTTGCAGGCATTCGCGATTTCTTCAGCAGTGTAAGAGAAAAAGTCTCGGATTTTCGGATTGATTGCGCTTGGAGCGATGTCTGCGAGCGGTGAACATTCAACGTTATGCTTGATGATTTCGATAGCGCGCTCGGAAATGTCGCTCGTGATGATTTTTGTGATGATAGGCTGATGGATTGCTTCGCACTGCGTGCTCGCAATGACGTGTGAGGCGAGAGTCACTGTTGCACATTTCTCTCGTCTTTCGTCTTTCGTCTCTCGTCTGATTAAGAATTTCCAAGTTGCTTCTTTGAAGGCGGGCTGGTGCTTTAATGCGAAGTCGCGGCTTGCGCCTGGAATGAGGTGGTTTGCGATGTAGGCTGCTTCGAGACTGAATGTGCCACTGCCTGCCATTAAATCTAGTAGACAGTAGGAAGTAGACGGTAGGAAGTGGAATGCTTCAAATATCATCGCGGAGGCAATGGTTTCTTTGAGCGGGGCTTCGTTGACAAAGCGTTCGTGACCGCGTTTGTAGAGTTCTTCGCCGGCGAGGTCCTGCCAGATGGTGCAGCGGTCATCAAGGAAGTGGACGTAAAGGTTTTGCGTCGGGGCGTTGCGGGGTGTCCCCGCAGAGGGGGTAGCGGATGCCGTGTCGGCAGGAGTGAGAGGGAGGCTTACCCCTTCTATAATTTTCTGCAACCTTTCTGCAATGGCGTCACTGTGGTATAGGCGAGAATGCTTGCAAGTGACGTGAATGTTTATCGAGTTACTAGTTACTAGTTTTGAGTTACTAGGAATATTTCTCTCGTCTTTCGTCTCTCGTCTAACGTCTAAATACAGTTCCCATGGAATTTCGCTAGCTTTTTTTTCGAAGTCGCGGAAGTTCTCTGCTTTGAAGTTCCCGATTTCCATGAGTATGCGGTTTGCTATGCGACTGTAAGCGACTGCTTTCCATGCTTCAGTTAATTTCGCGGTGAATTCGACTTTGCCGTCACCGGAGATGAATGGGCGTTCTGGATGACAAGGTTCTTTATCACACGTCTTGTGTTCAAGATCTGCTGTAGTCTCGATTCCGATGTCCAAAAATTCGTTGATAAGCGTTTGCTCGAAACCTAGCGGAACGACCGCCATAAAACGGTGTGGCTTTCCGATGACTTGTCGCTTGATTCGCTTTTCGAGTGCCGCATTCATGGGATGAAATTTAGCTTTATTCTTTTTTAATGAACGTCCATTTTAGAAAATAGGTTCAAAACGGCAACGCCAGAAACAATCAGCAACAGCCCGATAATGGCTCCAATGTCTGGAGTTTGTTTGAAAAAGAAAATTCCACTTACGGTAATAAGTGCGATGCCGAGCGCCGACCAGGTGGCGTATGCAATGCCAATGGGAATTGTCCTAAGGCAAAGGCTTAGCAAGTAAAGCGATGCTATGTAGCAAACGAGTGAGAAAATGGATGGGATCACTTTTGTAAATTGCTCTGACATCTTGAGAAGGGTTGTTCCTGCCGCTTCCATGACAATGGCGAGAATTAGAAAAATATAGTTGACCATGGTCTACTCCTAAAAATGTATTTCTGATAAAGAAATATATAAAATGAAAATGTCCCGCTGTTTGGGCGGAACATTCCATAATGATAATACCTTGTTTTGCAGGAAACGATTTGCGTCGACTTATTCCTTGATCGCAAAATTATTGGGGGATACCATGGGCAGCTTGCTCAAGTCCAGGTTGATGGCGATGATATCGCCGGAGAGTGACATGATGGCACCTGTAGATGTATTGAATGTTCCGATGACTTTTGTGGAACCGTCGCTCACGGTCATGGTCGTCGGGGCGATGACATAGTAGTCTGTTCCGTGCTTATAGAAATAACTGGGCTCGTTGACAACAATGTTCTGCGGAATTTGAACGTCTAAATTCCCGTTTGCGGTCTTGGATACTGAATCTTGTGTTGCTGCGCTTTCGGAGCAGTTCCATGCTGTAGCTATAATTCCAGCTAGAATCAGTATTTTGAAAGTCTGGTTTCTCATGTTCACTCCACTCGTACTCCACACGTTGTAAAAATATATTGACATTTTTTCAAGTGGTTGCGAAAAAAGATTTAAAAAACATAAAATGTTCTCTAGGTGTTCCCTTGAAATTTCATTTTAGATACAATAATCTTACAAAAGTGTTAAAAGGCGTTTTTTGCGAAAAATGGCTTGATAAAGAGATTGCTTTAAATCTTTTTTTTGTGTGTTGCTATCTTTTAAATTATGATTATGAAAAAGTTTGCGTTGATTTCTGCTATTGGTTTTTTGGCCGCTACGGCTTTTGCTGCACAGGGTGCTCCGATGGGTGCTTCTGTCGATCCGACTCCCGAAGAACAGAAAGCTCTTGATGCCTTGAAGGGTAAACTTGAGGGTGCGATTGTTTGGTCTACTAGCCGTGCAAATTCACTCCATGATATCTGGATTATGAATGCCGATGGAACGAATGCTCGTGCGCTGACCAAGAGCAATAATGTAGACTGGTTCCCGCGAATTTCTCCGGATGGTTCGAAGGTGCTTTTTAATCGCAGCAAGGGCGGCTGGGTTCCTGAAAACGATGCAAATTACCCGGAAAAGTGGGATTTGTGGACTGTCGGTATTGATGGCACGAACGAAGCGAAGATTGTCGAAAATGCAACGTGGGGCACATGGCGCCCGGATGGCAAGTCCATTGTATTTAGCCGTGCCGGCAAGGTCTTTACAATGGACCTCGCGAGCAAAAAGGAAACGCTTGTGCTTGATGGCGAAAAGGTCTTCAAGAAGGCTGGCGTGATTTTGCAAGAGCCGAACATGAGTCCGGATGGCAAGCACCTTGCGATTACGCTTCGCGGCTCGATGCGCGAAACGGGCGTGTGGGACTTGTCAAAGAGTGTGTGGACTAAGTCCGGTGATGGTTGCCAGATTGACTGGAATTTCGATGGCTCTAAGCTCTACCGCGTGAATCCTACGGGAAATGGCGGCACGGCTGCTCCGAGTGAAATATTATGGTTTACTGCGAAGGACGGCAAGCAGGTCGAAAAGGTCGGCTTCTTCGGAATTCCGAAGAACGTGAAGTTGATGGACCTGCCGGGTCGCCGCAGTCATGAATATTTCCCGCGCCTCTCGCCGGATGGCAAGTGGCTTGTGTGGGGCGCAACGGACAAGGGCCACGATCATGACTTGTTTGACTATGAACTTTACATTTGGAAGATTGGCGAACCGGTTGAAACTGCAACGCGTATTACGTACAACAGTGGCAACGACCGCTGGCCAGATATCTGGTTTGGTAAGGTTCCTGTGAACGCGGCTCCGGCTGCAACGGCTAAGGCTGTTGAAACGGCCGCAAATGCGACCGCTGCTGCTATTGCTGGCGGCGTAAGCGAAGCCAAGATGGATGAACTCATCAAGGCGATTGACCGCTTGACCGATGCCGTGAAGGCTTTGGCTCCGGCGAAGTAATTTTTGCAAAACATTAGCCCGGTAATACCGGGCTTTGTCATAGCTTTGCTTAAGTGTGAATAAAACCCGCGAAATTGGTTCGCGGGTCTTTGCTTTAGTCTTTTACGCAACGAAGTGTATGTGGAGGTCTGTAGTAGTATTCGGATGAGTAACTCAATTTTTTCCCGATTATGGATGCGCGGGTAAATGGCTGCATCGTAGCTGTAAATGTCCATCTCCAAGGTGAAACGACTTCTTTTTCTCGATCATGATTTCCGGAAATGTTGAAATTGTCTACAAGTCTTTCATCGTAAAAGGCGTAGGTGTTTGTTCTTTTGTTGAAGTCCTGTTGTGGGTAAATGAGCAATTGCTTAATTTGTTCATTGCTTTGGGAGATTTCTAATAGCTTGTCCCATTCATGGTAATTTGGAATGTGATATTTTTCTGGACATATTCCTTGAATCTTTTCTCCGTTTTCAGCTGCATAGAGTAGTGGGTAGAGCTCGGTTGTATCCGCATCGTCGGGCTTGTTGAGAATCTGCTTATATGTGTAAGTTCTGCCGTATCCAGGGAAGTGTTGAGGAGCATAATATGTGTTGGAATCCGTTGTTGCCGGCGCTTCGAATTCCAAAAGGCTTGCCATCCAAGTGACTGTGGTTCCATCAGACATCTCTATGTCGAGCGTCTTGTAGACATTTCCGTCACGATTGTCGATGAGTTTTCCATACTTTGCTGTATCTACAGGTATTTTTTCTGGCTTTGGGTAATCTTTGATGCAGCGTATTTTCTCGGTACCGCTGGTTACATAGTTTGGATTGAATGTTCCACTTGTTTGGTAAACTTCACCTTTTGGATAGTTGTTGCTTATATACTCATCCGTTGTGGACACGTAGTATTCGCTACCCCGATAAAAATCAAAGCCTTGGTCGAATAATAGCTCTCCATATTGGTAATTCTTTTGGATCAGTTCAAGCATGTTGTTCCATTCTTTTTTGCTCGTAATGTGCCAATTGTCAGGACATAGTTTTGTGTATATATCTTCATATACGTATTCAGTTTTATTAAATTCAAGTTCAGTTTTATTAAATTCAAGCGAACTTGCCATCCATATTGCAGAATCCCCATTGTCGAATTTCAAGGTGAGTGTTTTATAAACATGACCATCGCGAGAATCGACTAAAGTTCCGAATTTGCCAGTTGTGTCAACAAAGGGATCGCTCAAACTTCTGAAGCCTGTGTATTCGACCCATGTAGAATCATGGCAGATATGGAGAGAATCCCGATAAGCATTGTTTTTTTGTAATTCCCCCTCATTTTTACAATGCCCCCACACTAATCCTTGATGTTCCGGTGAAATGAATTTGTTTATATATTTTTCAAAATTTGGAATAGTCTTTTTCATGTATTTCATGTTTTCTCGGGCTGAATTGAATGTTCCGTATGTCGCTGAATAGGAAGAGTACTTTACTTCGTTCTTTAAACTCGTATCGTTCCATACGCCGTCTGTTTCTAGATCGTATGTGATTTGTGCCAAAAGGTCTATGGTTTTGGGTATATCGCCCTCGTATTGGTTGAGTAGTATAAGGGTGATTGCTAAAAGCTTTGCATCGGCTTCGCCATTGGCGAAAATATCCATGTTTTCGAATGGGGTCCCGTCATCTTCGATGTTGAATGCTTTGAGGACTTCAATTTCGGCTTGCTTTTGGGCTTGTGTAACATTTAAACCTTGTTGTACCAAGTATTGAATTCTGTTAAACGCCAAGTGACTCAGAATGTTGATGTTGACGTCTTTGTTTTTTTCAATCTTGACAAGACCATTCAATGTGATGGGGGTGTAGGATCTTTTCCCAGTAATTTCGTTAATAAAATTACCTTTGACAATCATCCATGCGTAAGGCTTGCTTAGGACTACGCTATCGATGTGATACTTGCCTTCGTCGTTGTCTATTGTTGTGGAATAGTGAATTCCTGTTTGGTGCAGTTGCTCGTCGAGTTCGTAGAGTGTAACGGTTGAACCTTTGATGAAAGGCCCTTTTTGCGAAGTTCCCGATACGGTTTCTCCAGATAAGACAGCGTCGCTTTCGCCATTGAATGCAATTGGGCTGAACGTTGACTCGTTGCTACATGCCTGAAATAGCAGGCTTAGTGCCAGTATGGGAGTTGCGATGAGCCCATTGAAAAAAGATTTGATAAGCATGGTTTCCTCCTTTAATTTTTGACACAACGAACGTTGAGTTTAAGGTCTAGAACATTTGATTTGAGTGTTTTGTAATTGGTGTTCCAAAAGTCGATTATTAGGGTTGGAAAATAACCCGTATTATTCAGTAGTCTTGCTGATGAACCGAAAAAAACGGAATAGAAATTGGATTGTCTGAGAGGAGTGTTATCGTAGATGTAATCGCTGTTTACATCAAAGGTGTAGTCTCCATTTCTGTCGCAATTGCTGTTGGTTTCGGTTTCTTCGGTGGTGCTTGTTTTGCAATCAGAATAATTTTCATTTATTTGTACATAGGCGAATGCGATGAAGTTGGCGTATGGCACAAAAGAGTTGTGATTTATTGCAATGGGTTCGAAAAATGTAGGAAGGGCTCCGAATTCGATATTGTCTTCTAGTATTTTGTTTGTAAAGTAGATTTTGTTCCAATCTTTGCTGTATAGGTTGCTTGGTGAACCCACATATTCAAGAAGAGCTTTCCATTCTCTAGTGTTTGGAATATGCCAGTCTTCAGGACAGATTCCTTGGTAAACGAATTCTTTCTTGTCTAGTACGGTCTCGTAATGCTGAATGAATGAGCTGTCCTTTAGGACTAAAGCTTCTTCTCGTGTATAAATGCCTTTTTGATTTTCTTCGTTTTGAGTTGCTGAATTGCCAGCAAATTGAAGATTTTCTGCCATCCATTCATACGTTTTTTCTTTAAATGTGAAACTTGTTGTTTTATAGGTTTTGCCATCTCTAGGGTCGGTCATGGAGCCTGTTTGGTGTTCAATCTTTTTTGTTGAATTTTCAAATTGTTCGCTTGAAAGGAGGAACCATTTTTCCCCAGTGCAAATAGCGTATTCGTAAGAGAAGGAGGTATCGGCTCTGGTGTTCGGCATACTTGTTATTTCTATGGGAATTGCATATTGCAACTTGATGTATTGACCGATATTTTCTTGGGTGCATGTGCCGAGATTTTCGTAACGGCTTAAGACGTTTGTTGCGTTCTCTTTTTGGAATACGAACGAGTATGCGGCTATTTTTTCTGTTAAGCTGTTGTTAAGGGTGCCGTCTGCAGCGAAATCGTTGGCAATGCTGTCGATGAGTGTTTTTACTTCTTTGCAGGAGAAACTGTAATCTCTGTGAACGGTTTTGGAAATTGGGATATATTCTCCAATAAAGAAATTTCTATCCACCATTTTGCTGACTTCGTACAAAATACGATCTTCTTCGGTTTGTCCGTTAATGTCGAGGTCTTCTGCAGAATGCTCGTGTTTCTCGTAACCGAATTGGGCGAATATTTCTTTTTCGGCTTGAGCTTTTGCAGCGTTGAAAGGCATCCCGGAACTGACGAGATTTAAGATGCGTGGGTATTCAAAGTGCGTGAACAAATTGATGTTCGTGGAATTGCGGCTGCTGATGTCGCTTGCTGCATTTAGAGAAATAGAGCAGTCCGAAAATGAATGCGTGAATTCTCTATTGTAGAATCCTTCGGCGGTGAGCAATGCGTATTGGCTTTCGAGATTGATGTTTTCAATCTTGAATTCGCCGGCGTCGTTTCGAATGGTGGCGTAAAACTCCTTGCCGGTAGGGGTGAGGCTTCCGTCTTTGCTTGTTTCTCTGAGGTATACGCTGGAACCCTTTGCAAACGGGCCTTTTTGCGAAACGCCTTCAATGGTCTTGTTGTTGATGGCCACGCCTTCAGTTTCTTCGCTGATTCCGCCTGCGGTGTCGCGGCCTCCACAAGCACAAATGCTTGCGATAATTGCAAGTGCATTAAAAAGTTTTAAGGAAAATCGTTTCATATTCTAAACCTCGCTGCTCGATGGATCTTCTGTAGATTGCTTCTTAATTGTCTTTGTTAAAGGGAACAGTTGCACGTTGAGTCTGCAAATTTTTTCGACTTCGTCTTCGGCAGAGACAATTGCGAAAATTTTTCGACGACACTCTTTCAGTTCTTCCATGACTTGGTTGTAACTTTTTTCGGTAACGCCCATGGTGAGGCCGCTGAAGAATCTTTCGGAGATGGAGAGGTCATCAAAAGCTTGCAATGCGAATTCTCCCATCTGCCGTATGAGCGAATGTACGGGAATGGAGACGAAATTGAGACGGCCTGTCGTGAGTAACTTGTCGCTTTGGTGGTAGTTGCCGTTTTCGTCAATTGTCAAGAATTTGTTCTTGGTAAGAAAATTTAAGCTGTCGCTAATTTCGGCGGCGGTGACCGGGATGCGGATGGCTTTTGCAATTTCGAGAGGCTTTGCTCCCGGCATGTTAGGGGCGAGTTCGCGAACGACCGAATGGAGCCAGGATTCGTAATAAGCGTAAGAATCGCTGCCAAGTAGCTTGACTTTGTGTGCTGACGTGATTTCTTGGATTTGTTCAAAGTATTTCTTTTTTTGCTGATCGTTTTTTGCGTTTTCGTACTGCACGAGCAGCATAAAGTAGTCGTATTCAAAGCCGAGTAATCCCATAGCGATGGCGGTCTTTTTGGCACCTTCTTCCACAAGGCGTGTTTTGCCGTCGGAGACAAGCTTGAGATAAGAACCTGATGCAAATCCAGCCAGTTTAGCGAACTCCCTCCAAGTAAAAGCGGAACAGCGCTTTCGTTCGGTGTAGTAGTCCAGAATGTACTGGCGATAATCTTGATATTCAATGATGGACTTAAGCATGTCTAAAAGATAAAGTAAAATGATGAAAAAGACAATATATATAAAACAAAAATCGCTAAAATAAATAAAAATGTAAGTTTTTGAATTTTGTACTTTTAAAAATTTGAATTATATAAAACAAAAATCGCATCATATAAAACAAGGGGCTTTGGAGGAGGAAGTTTAGGGTTTAGAACTTAGAGCTTGGGGCATAAAAAACATCCTCCTAATGGAGGATGACGATCCGGATTCCAATGCCGCTTTAGTAGTTACTTTGCTGCACTGCGGAGGCAGAATGCCATGATGGCGAATGCCCCAGCGACGTTCATGCTTGCCTTGCGGCCTGCCATCGGAATGGTGACTTTCATGGTTGCTTCGGCCATGATTTCTGGAGCGATGCCGAGTTCCTCGTTGCCGAGGACGATAAGGCCTTTTTCGGGCCAGGTTACGTTGTTGATGCTCGGGATGTCTTCGCCTGTTTCAAGGGCAATGATTTCGTAGCCGTTTTCTTTGTGCCATTTGATGCAGTCGAATGGGCTTTCCCAACGTTTGATGGGAATCCATTCTTGGCATCCGCGGGCGGCACTTTTGACGGTCACGTGGTCAGGGTTGCAGCTGTAGCCGCTGAGGTGCACTCCTTCGAGCCCGAAGCAGTCTGTACTGCGGATAATGGAGCCCACGTTGAATGCGCTGCGCAAGTTGTGGACGAGAACGGCGAATTGAATCGGTTTCTCGTTAGCGATTTCGCGGTCGCCTGGTTCCTGTTCCAGATAAACGTCTCTTTCAAAACCAAGCCCTGCGCGGGTACGGAACGTCTTGTACAAGTCGATCATTTGCGCTTGGTTCTTGCCGGTCAAACGTTCTGATTCGGGCAAGTGGAGCCATTCGGCGTAGGTTTCGAATTCGCGTTTTGCGCGTGGAACGTCGTCGCCTAATTGCAAGATAATTACTCGTAAAAGCTCAGCGAGCCTCTTGAATTTTGAAGGCTCTTTCATGGCTAAAAATTTCGGTTCGGTGTACATGTTCCCAATGATAGAAAATTACCCTTTAAACGGCTAAAAATTGGCTTTTTTACGTGTATTTTTGAGGTTTTGGCTCCGTTTTACCCCCTATTTTTCTACATTGCATATAAATGGAACAATTACGGAAAACTAGGGTATTGATCACTAACGACGATGGCGTTGGTAGTGTTAATCTACATGCTCTCGCACTTGCTTTGAGCGAGGTTTCCGAAGTCTATGTTTTTGCACCTGAAGACGAACAGAGTGGTGTCGGTCACGCCTTTACGATTCGTCGCGGGTTGCGCGTCCAGCATATTGAAGCCGTCCCGGGAAAGGCGAAGTTGCCGTACGAGGTTTACTCGGTTTCGGGCACTCCTGCGGATTGCGTGAAGTTTGCCGCCGGACATTTTGCCAATTACGGGCTAAATGATAACACGATTGTTCCCGAAGGCTTTGATGTCTGTTTTTCGGGGGTGAATGTTGGCGAGAATTCTGGCGTGTCGTCGCTATATTCGGGGACGGTTGCCGGTGCTCGCGAAGCGGCCCTTTGGGGCGTGCCTGCGGTGGCACTTTCTCTCCGTGGATTGAAAGGTAACCTGTTGCAGGTGGCGATTGATTTTGCACGCAAGGTTGTTTCTGAAAAACTGTTCAAGAAAATTTCCAAGGGTGTCTTCTGGAATGTGAATTTCCCGAAAGTCAAGGAAGATGATTTCCTTGGATTTAAGGCTTGTACAATGGACCGGGGTATGTTTACCGACCACTACGATCACAAGGATGGCTTGTGGTTTTTGGATGGAGAAAAGCTGTGGTCGATGGCTCCCGAGGGTTCGGACGACAACTTGCTAGATAAGGGCTATGCGACAATTACACCGCACCGCATAGACCAGACCGATGAAGAAAGTTTAGATGTGATAAATGAAATGTTAGCGGGAGGTGAATGGTAGAGAAAGGTATTAGGGTTTAGGTATTAGGTCTTAGGATTTATAATCGCGGCTTCGCCGCCCTTTAAAGAGTTTTTGCGTAGCAAAAGATTATTCACCTACCTCCTACAACCTAACACCTGTAACCTAGCCACTAACCACTAACCACTAACCACTATTTGAGGTTAACTAATGTCAGAAGAAATGGTACCTGGATCGCAGTTCAAGAGTCTTGTCGAACAAGACATGCAAGACTGCTATCTTCGCTACTCGATGAGCGTTATTGTCGCTCGTGCATTGCCGGATGCGCGCGATGGCTTTAAGCCGGTGCATCGCCGCGTGATGTACAGTATGCACAAGTTGGGCGTGGTTCCTAACAAGGGAACGGTCAAGTCCGCCCGTATCGTGGGTGATGTTATCGGTAAGTACCACCCGCATGGTGACGTTGCTGTTTACGATACTCTTGCCCGTATGGCGCAGGATTTCTCGTTGCGCTATCCGCTGGTGTTTGGTCAGGGAAACTTCGGTTCTATCGACGGTGACAGCCCGGCTGCCATGCGTTATACCGAAGCGAAGATGAACAACCTTGGCGCCCTTATGCTCGAAGATCTCGAAAAAGAGACGGTCGACATGGGCCCGAACTACGATGAATCGCTCGAAGAACCGCTGGTGCTCCCGTCTGCGCTCCCGAACATGATTGTGAACGGAACATCGGGTATTGCAGTAGGTATGGCGACGAATATGGCTCCGCACAACTTGCGCGAAGTCGGTGCCGCTATCCATGCTTTGGCTGAAAATCCAGACTTGACTGGCGAAGACCTCATGGAATA
>CAMJNF010000053.1 GCA_946407235.1 uncultured Fibrobacter sp.
AAAAGGCTGCGGAATTTGTCTCTAAATGCCTGCGCTACTGCGAAGACAACAACGTGCCTACACATTGGGGACTCTGTTTCGAGATGTACCTTCGCGACTTGATGGAGGATTAAATGATCGTATATACCGTTACTGGGAAAGTCGGGGAAGCCGGATATCTAGACATCGCGAACAGCGGCGATATCACAGGCAAGAACATTTACGTGAACATGACCAACCGCTGCCCATGCAGTTGCGTTTTTTGCTTGCGCCAAACGAAAAAGATGATGGAAGGCAATTCGCTTTGGCTCAAAGGCGGCGAACCCAGCGTTGATGCCATTATGAAAATATTCGAGCCGTACGATCTTTCCGTCATCAACGAGCTCATCTTTTGCGGTTACGGCGAACCGCTCGAACGCCTTCACGATGTATGCAAATTAATTGATTTGCTGAAAAACAGATACCCCAATTTGAAAATCCGCGTCAACACGAACGGACTTGCCAACCTGATCTACGGAAGAGACATCACGCCAAAACTCGAAGGTCGCTTCGACACCGTTTCCATTTCGCTGAACGCCCCCGACGCCGAAGAATTTTTGGCTCTCACACGCTCAAGATTCGGAATCCAGTCCTTTGACGCGCTGAAAGAATTCGCAGCGCTTGCGAAAGAACACGTCCCGAACGTAGTGATGACCGTCGTCGAAAAAGTAATGCCCGAAGAAAAAATCGAACGCTGCCGCAAGATTTGCGAAGAACTCGGCGTCACGCTGAGAGTCAGACCGTTCGAAAACTAATCCTCCCCTTGTTTTTCATTTTACGCTTTTATATATTTAAAAACGGATCCGTAGAGGATGCCATCCGGCTTAGCCGTGCGTTAATAAATCAGTTACTTTTATTCTAACAACTAACAAATAGGATACTCATGGCAAGACCCATCAGAGAAACTCCGATTTTGTTCGGCGAGGATGCTCGCCGGTTTATCGCCCGTATGCAGGAGAGGCACCCCGAAACTCCAGAAGCTCGCGCCCAACGCTTACGGGATTACAAGTTTTTCCAAAAAGCATTTGAAAGAGGCATGGCTAAAAAACGTGCCCGCGAAGCCGCTAATGGGGGGATCGATCCATGGTTCGACAACGTGTAAACAAGTCAAGCCTTGATTTTATCAGGCTACAGTCATCTAACAAATTTAAGTCTTTTGATTGCGGTGATGCCGATTTAAACGATTTCATTTTAAATCGTGCAACTCTTTTCGACAAACACATGTTAGCCGTTAGTTACGCCTGCATAGATATCAATGACACAAGCAGACCCTTAGCCTACTTCAGCCTCGCCAACGACAAAATTGCCACAAGCGATTTTGCGAGCATGACGGAATTCAACAGATTCCGCCGCAAACAAGGGTTCCCGAACGAGAAAAGATTAAAAAGTTACCCTGCCGTAAAACTCTGTCGCTTAGCAGTTGACATTTGTGCCAAAAATCAGAAGCTTGGTACACAAGTTCTGAACTACATTAAATCCATGTTCGTCATTCACAATAAAACGGGTTGCCGCTTTATAACAGTAGATGCCTACTTGGCAGCAGTTCCGTTTTACGAGAAAAACGGATTCCGCATGATGAACCTAGAAGACAACGATCCGCATACGCGCTTGATGTACTTCGACTTGATGGATTTGGTGGCATAACAAAATCAGTTGATCACCCTTTCATTTTCTGCAAGCAAGATTTCACCCACTCGGGTTTAATGAAGAATACCGCAATAGCAATCACAGTTGACGTATTGAAAACTGCATGTGAAACAAGCGAGCCCACCATATAAGGGTCTAATCCAGATATGCGGATAAAATTGAGCCAATTTAATAAAATTTTTACAAACATCATCAAAGAGCCAGCTATCAGAACCGCAGGATTCTCTTTGGCAAGCGAAAATACACCGACCACTAAATTAACAACACCGAAGAAAGCAAATTGAAAAAGGGGAGATTGTGTACAAACAAAATGAGCCAAGCTGTTCAACCCGCTTACAATAAAAAAGATGGCGCAAAGACGGAACAAGCCCAAATTAAACGGCTCTTCCGCAGCGGCAGCCCCACTTTCATCATGCTTTTTAGATGCAACAAAGAACGCAGCCACAGCAACAACAACATTCACGTTAAAAACCATGTTAATGAAGTTCTGGACATCAACTTTTGTTACTGCATCTGCCATTAAAACATGGATGGGAATAATGATGAACACGCTCGCGAAAACCCAGATAAGGAGCAGCACCGCCAATATTTTTAGAACCATCACGTTATTTTTGACAATCGCAAATACCCCTAGCGCAAGCAAAACGACAAAAACCAAAACACCGAGCAGCACAGGCAAGCCAATCCCCGATACAATCAACAGTCCGACCGTTGCAAGCAAATCTTCAAATGACGAATTCGTAAGTGCGCTCCACAGCGAACTGAAAAATCCACCGTGCCCAGCCATAAAGGACATATTGAAGACAAAGTTCAATACATTCACAATGTACACGATAGCGCAAACCCTAAGCAAAGCCAGGTTTCCGTTGAATTGAATTTTTTCTCCTTCGCTCATTTGACCCCTCCAACTTATTGAATCAAATATTTTTCGAATTCAGGAAAAGTACCGGAATTAAAAATCATAAACCGGCCCCGAGCAAAAATAAAACCGCTCCAGTGAGCAACAATCAAACTACGATTTTTCATTCTTCTAAGTTTGAATTTTCCAGGTTCTAACTTTACAGAATTTCCCAATGCAAAAATAATACACATTGAGCCATCCTCAAGTATCTTCACTTTTTTCGGGAACAAATGAATAATTAGGAAACAAACATAAAGAGTATAAGCCGCTACAAAAATCCAAAAAAAGACATTGTCTTTTAAAGGATGCGAATTCAAAGTCGTCGATAAATTCCAGCCGATAGCAAAACCGAAACCCACAATACCCATAATCATGCAAACGAGCCATTGCTTGCCACGAGACACATATACATTATCTTCATTCTGTTCGCTTGAATTTTTCGAATCGTTATTCAGATACTTTTCAAATTCCGGAAACGACTGGGACGAAAAAAACATGTTCCGGCCTTTAGCCCGCAGCATGCCACTCCATTCACCATTCAAATTTTTATTACCTGAAATATTAAAGTCGGCCAACCTTATCGTAATGCTATTTCTAAGGATAAAGGTAATACGCACAAACTCGTCTTCAATAAATTCCACTTTTTGCGGGGCCAAGTGGATCGCCACAAAACCTAAATACAGCCAAAGGATTTTAAAGAAAATCCACCCCGGAGTTATGCGGTCGTATGCACCGGTATTTATTAAAGGAACCAAGTCCTTGACAAGCCAATAAACAAGCATAAGGACTATAGCCACCGAGATAAAAGTTTCTCGTTTGTTCTGAGGGACAAAAACTTTTTCTTCGATCATTCAAAATTCTCCTGTTGCAAAGATACAAAATAAAAATCCCCCGACCTTATTTGGTTGGGGGTAGTAAAGAGAATGTCACTGGATCCTTCGCGACTTTCGCCGCTCAGGATGACGTCTGCGACGTCACTTCACAAACGCGGCGTAGATAGCCTTGATAGCCTTTTCAGTATCGGCTTCGTCAACACCAGTGATGATGTTGATCTGGGAAGAACCCTGGTCGATAATGCGAACGTTCACCTTGCTTTCTGCGAGAGCCGTAAAGAGCTTTGCTGCAACACCGATCTTGTTCGTCATGCCGTGACCTACGGTAGCGATAAGAGCGATGCCCGGGAAAATCTTGATACGGTCCGGACGCATCTGCTGCGTGATGTCTTCGAGAACAACGTCCTGCACGGCGTCGAGAGCCTTGGAATCCACGACGATGCTCATGGAGTCAATTGCACTCGGGCAGAGTTCGTAGGAGAGTCCTTCGCTTTCAAGCACAGCGAGCACGCGGCGGCCAAAGCCAACTTCCTTGTTCATCATGGACTTTTCGATGTAGATCATCGAGAAGCCCTTGCGGCCGGCAACACCCGTAATCGGGAGCTTTGCGCTTTCCGGAGTCGGGCCAATGATGGTGCCCGCATCTTCCGGACGGTTCGTGTTGCGGATGTTGATAGGAATCTTCTTGGCGCGGCACGGAGCGATAGATTCGTCGTGGAGCACAGAAGCGCCGGAGTAGGCGAGTTCGCGAATTTCGCGGTAGCTCACGTATTCGATCGGCAGCGGATTTTCGACGATGCGCGGGTCAGCCATGAGCATGCCCGAAACGTCGGTCCAGTTTTCGTACTTGGCAGCATCAATGCCGTTAGCAAGGATTGCGCCTGTGATGTCGGAACCGCCACGGCTGAAGGTCTTCACTTCGCCACGGAGGTTAGAGCCATAGAAGCCCGGCAGCACATAGAGCTGGTTTTCGTCGCCAAGAGCCTTTGCAATTTCTTCGTAGGTCTTCGGAGCAATGCGATACTTGTCATCGAAAGTAATGAGCGGGTAGCTATCGACGAAGTTTGCACCGAGATACTTTGCCATGAGACGTGCGCAGAGGAATTCGCCACGGCTTACGAGGAAGTCCGTGCTCACGGATTCCGGATGGTTCTTGAGCTTGTCTTCGAGACTGTCGAGGTCTTCGGTAAGCTTGTCTTCAAGACCCAAATCCTTGCAGATTTCGTCATAACGCTGACGGATCAAGTTCCACGGAGTCGAAAAGTCGAGTCCCTTGGAAGCGAGGTCGTATGTGCTGTAGAGGAGGTCGGTCAGTTTGGTTTCTTTCGGATTACGCTTGCCCGGAGCAGAAACGACGATGACTTTGCGGTTCTTGTCGCTTTCGACAATGGCCTTGATTTTCTTGAACTGACCTGCATCGGCAACAGAAGAGCCGCCGAACTTACAAACGATTCTAGACATTTTGTTCCTTTGGGCCACCAAACCTCTCAGCTTCGAGCGCAACCGCTTTCCTCACGATTGTCGTGCCCAAGCCTACCCATCTGGCCAGCCACTTTGGTTATGCAGCGGCACTTTACCGCCGCGGGGCACAATGTAGAAATTTAAAATGCGACTGGCTAGGGGGCAAACAACATCTAAAAAAGCCCCATTTACTATATTCAACTCCATAAAGAACAGTGTTTTAGGAAAAAGGAGAAAATTATGAAGTACACCTTGCTTACGGCTGCGGCATCAGCACTCCTCATGGCCGCCTGTAGCGACAGCAACCCATCAAGCGCTTCAAATGCCGATAACGCCTCTAATAACGATCCAAATTCAACAACAGGAACACTTTACGTAGACGAATCGCAACACCTGATGGTAACAACATTCTCAAACGTCCATGGGAACCGTTGCGATCTAGAAAACAACAATTTGATTTGGAAAACTGTAACAAAAAACGCTGTAATAGATTCCTCCGTGTACGAATTCATCGGCGATACGCTAGTCCTCTACGATTATTACGAAGGTGGAGCCGACAACTACGGCAAACTGTACGTGGGTGGCACAGCAGGTAACATTTACGGGAGCTGGGTCTATACCGGCATTGGACGCAATCGAAAAACAGGCGAACAAGAACGCTCTACAAACACCCGTTACGAGACTCGAACCTACACTTACGCTCCAGGAAAAGTCACCATCAGCGTTGAATACCACATGGACCTTTACGTTGCCGACGAACAGGAAAGAGGCTACATGGAATCCAGCTTTATGGTGGAATTGTATGGTTATCTCGCCCGCCGAAGCCACATGGACGATGTCATCAATATTATGGACAATAAAGACCAAGCCAGCAGCATCGCCCAAAGCATTGAAAAAAACGGCGTTCAAATTATCGAAGGCACCAAGACTAACCAAACCTTCAAAATTGGCGAAAAGACATACACCGTAACTGTCAAGAAAGCAGAAACCACTCTCCACTACACCGGCCGCACCAACAGGGAAGCCATCGTCGAAGTGTCTGACGGCGCCACCACCTGCAGCAGCTACGCCATCTACAAGAACGTAGACGAAAATCTCTGCAAAACAGAAAACCTTGAATATTTTACGGTCAAAGATGACGAAGACGATGATGGCAACAAGTTCTTCTATGTTTCGAGGTACAAAAACACCGACCACGAAAAGTTCCAGGAATGCCTCAGCAACATCGCGGTACCGATTCAAAACATATAAGGAGCTTTTTTAATTAAACAAAATTTTACCGAACCGTTCGGCGAAAAAAGCGTGTTTATATAGCAGAGGGTCTATGAAGAAACACGAAAAATTGCTGTCTATCGCCGCACGTTCAAGCATCCCTGTACTTCTGCAGGGAGAATCCGGAGTCGGCAAAGAGATCGCAGCTAGGTTTATACATAAACAAAGCCCGCGGAGTAGCGGGCCCTTCATCGCACTAAACTGCGGCGCCATCGCAAGAACACTTGCCGAAAGCCTTCTGGAAGGAGCCAAGAAAGGCTCTTACACAGGAGCTGCAAGTGATCACCAAGGCATTGTACAAGCGGCAAATGGCGGCACACTTTTTTTGGATGAAATCGGCGAAATGCCATTCGACATGCAAAGCAAGCTGTTACGCATTCTACAAGAACGCTCCGTGCTCCCGCTAGGGGCAACGCAAAGCGAACCCGTCGATTTCAGGCTCGTGTGCGCAACAAACAGGGACCTGCAAAACGAAATCAATGACGGCAATTTCCGCAAGGACTTGTACTTTAGGCTAAGCGCCTTCCCTATCGTCATCCCGCCGTTACGCAACAGGGATGATTTCGCAGAAATAACGGCAACAGTGTGGAGCGAAATCACCGAGAAAACTTTTGCAGAACAGTTCCCGCTCCGGCACGAAGAAATAATGATGTTATCCAAATTCAACTGGCCGGGGAACATCCGCCAACTGAAAAACGTACTGCAGCGATACGCTCTTTTAATGCAGCACGAAATTTCACTGGAAGAAGTCCTTGCAGAAGAATTCTCGAAAAAACAAGTCTGCGATGTGAAAGGATTTTTCGAAAATCAGGCGCCACGCGCCTCGGCGCCCAAATGGTCATTTATTCAAAAAGCACTGACCGAAAACAAAGGGAATAAATGCAGAGCCGCAAGGGCATTAAAAATCAGTCGCGGGTGCCTTTGCTACCAAATAAAAAAACATGAGCTCCAAGAATGGAACTCATGCGAAAAATTTGCAAAATGTTCGATCGTTTAGAACGCGACTAGAACTTCACGCCAACAGCAATGTAATGGTTGCCACCTTCAAACGCAGGGCGCGGGCTATAAGCGTAATCGAATACGACCATGCCGAATTTCACACCAAGACCACCACTAACAGCATCTTCGGTATCCGGGCGGAACGCATAACCCATGCGGAAAGAAAGCATGTCGAAATAGACAACTTCACCGCCAATCAAAAGCTGCGCCTTTGTATCGGCACGGCGATACGCATCTGCAGACAAATGAATCATCCAGCGATCAAGGACCGGGATGAACCCAGTCACGCCAGCCTGGAGCGCAAGCGGAGCGGCTTCTTTTTCGGACTCGTACTTACTGGCAAAACCAAGATTCGTGAAGTTCGCACCAAAGGCCAAATACTGGTTTACGCGGAAAGAACCGCCAGCATCAACCGAGAACAAGAATCCTGTTTCGTCATCAATGGTCTGCGTTGCAAAACGCATTGAAGCAGCCCAATTGAAAATCTTGGAACGGCTACCGAAACCGGCCAAAAGCGACCAGGCATAAGAGCCATATTCCGAAGTTTTAAGACCATTCTCGTCACGACCTTCGATGTCATCGTAACCTAAAAAGTCCACCGCGAACGCAAGAGTAAACTTGTCCGCAATAGGAAGTCCGTAATAAGCCGAAACGAAATTATCCGCACCGCCTTCGCCAAAAATCACCTGGCTGAGTCCAAATTCCGCCTCATTTGCCACACTCATCGCAAGCGGATTACGCGAAATTTCGGACACGCGGCCAGGATCTGCAACGCCAGCGCCCGAAAGAGCAGCCGCACGCGGCGAAACCTGCATCGACAAGAACTTCATTGTCACGCCACCCGGATCCAAATGCCAATACTCCCCGGCAAACGCGAGGGAACCTACGGTAAGCGCAAACGCAATAAACTTTTTGAACATACGATTAATAAGATACAAAAAATAGAACTTAGAACTTAGACCGCTGCGCTCTTAGAACTTAGAATATTGCTTTATCCCTAAGTTCTAAGCTCTGCCAACTAAGTTCTAATTCCTCCAGCCTTCCATAATCTTGAGGCATTCGGCGAGGAGTTCTGCACTGCGGTCCTTGCCCTCGGTTTCTACGTAGCAGCGGAATTCCGGGGCGTTTCCGCTCGGGCGCAAGTGGATGATGTCGCCGGAATCGAATTCCATGCGGTAGCCATCGACTTCATTGAGCGACACGATCTTGCCCTGGAACGTTTTGTCCTTTGCGAACTTGGAAGGCTTTGCAGCAAGGGCGCCGAACAGCTTTTCGCCAAGATTCTTTTCGCGGATTTCGGCAAGCTTCGCCTTCGACTTTTCAGTCGGGAATTCCTTGAGGCGGTCGCTCACGGTAAAGCGCTTGGGCAACTTGCGGAGAATGTCCACAACGCACATGCGTTCTTCGCGGACCATGACCATCACGGCAATCATCGGGAGGAGTGCGTCACGCGTCGGGAGCGCCTTGAGCGTACGAACTTCGCGCTTGTCGCCCTTCACGAACTCACGAGTCAAATCCGTTTCGAGCAAAAAGCCGCCGTTCGCTTCGTAACCGGCAACGCTTATACTCTTGTCGTTTGCATCGACCAGGCTTTCCATGCCAGCAATCACATAAGGGCTACCGATGCGAGTACGGCAAATCTTTTCGAAACTGCCAGACTTTTCAAGCGAAGTATTGCAGCTCACCGGAGTCGCGATGCGCTTGATGCCAAGAGCCTGAGCGGCCAGAATGCCAAGCACGTCGCCACGGAGCCACATGCCCACATCGTCAGCCAAAAGCGGACGGTCAGAATCGCCATCAGTGCTGAAAACGGCATCCACATAATCCTTATGCGTAAATTCGCGAGCGAGTTCTTCATCTTCCTTGCGGATCGCTTCAGTATCGACCGGAATGAAGGTTTCGCTACGAGCAAAAGGCTTGACCGTTGCACCGAGGCTTTCAAGAACCTTCACCACGATGTCGCGGCCCACTGCGGAATGCTGGTAAACGCCAATCGTAAGTCCATGCAAAGCATCGCTACCGAAAAAGTCCGGGTAACGCTTGCAGTAATTTGCTTCGGCTTCCGCCTCGACCGCCGGAAGTTCCGGTGCAGCCTTCAACATGCCATCCGCACCAAAAAGTGCTTCATCAAAATCCACCGACTGCGACACGATTCCCTGTTCATCGGCCTTCGTGATTTCGCCATTCGGGTGGTTGAACTTGATGCCGTTACGGTCTGCCGGGATGTGGCTACCCGTCACCATGATGGTCGGCAAATGCTTGTCGATGCCGTACATGGCAATCGCCGGGCTCGGGATGCGGCCGCAGTAAATGACCTTCCAGTTCGCATCGGCACCGGCCTGCACAAGCGACTTCAAGATGCGTTCCGTACTCGGACGCAAATCGCCAGCAATCGCAATTGTATGTTCGCACTTGTAAGACGCTTCGCAGTACTTGATAAAGGAACGTGCATACACATAGCACACACGGTCGGTCATAGCGCTCACGAGACCGCGGGCACCGCTCGTACCAAACGCCACCCCAGACTGTTTCATCACATCTTGCATCGCAACGGACATAGAAAACCTCGAAATAGTGATTAGTGGTTAGTGGCTAGTGATTAGGATTGCAAAAGCTCAAATGCATTTTCCTAAAATGCCGCTGAAACCGCCAAATGTTTTTACAAAGAACAAGATAGAAAAAAACTGTTTTTTACAAAATCCTCAACGCCCTTACTCTATCGTGAATACATTCCTTATACTTAAGCTTAGCTTCTTCACTCAAGAAGGATACGTCTATCATTTCGTTCATCTCATCAAGATGGCTTGTCATTTCACGGATAAACCTTTCGGCTCTTTTCTCGACGATACCAATGCGTTTTGCAAATTCCATAAAATCTGGAGCTCCATAAAAACCATTTGTGCTAAAGAACTCACTTTCGTAATCTTCTTCATCTGCAAAAAGGTCAAGCGCCATTCTTTCATCAGAAGCATGCAACGATGTATTCAGCAAATCATAGGCCGGGGTCAGCACAAACACACCTTCCTTATTTGGAGAGTATATCGAAAAATTTTTGATATGCGCATCGCCGTTACATACAAGATAATTAAATAAAATAATCTTGAAAAACTCTTCGGCTGCAACAATATAAGCACTCACATGTTGCTTCATAAGGCCCGCAATTTCTTCGTAACTAAAGCTTTCATACTTAAAGTTTGAACCAGCATTTTGACTACACAAATCGGCAACCTGAGCAAAATCTTCCTGATGGATCCTCGTGCCATCTTTACGAACATCGAACCGCTTTGTCAAATAGGCGAATTCTCCAGAAGAAAATTCCATCAATGCCGACTCAGCCACATTCATCTTGAAAATCTGTTTTGCCATTTGCATAGTGACGTGTTCATTGGCAGGCATGTCACGAAATAAACGAAACTGCATGCTTGTAGCAGGCTTGAGAATGTAAGTCCCCGCCCGATCGGTGGGTTCCAATTTTTTCCGATCAAATCTGAGTAAAAACTTTATTTGTGCTCCAGATATAGAAATGCGCTTGATTCCATCACCAGTACCTTGGGCAATATCAGGAAGTGTAAAGTCAAGCTTCGCACTAAATTTATCCTTATTGAAAATTTTTCTAGAACAAGTGCGGCAAAAATCATTTTCACATTCCCGAAGACAGCTACGACAATGCATTATTGAACCTCCTGCACAGTAATATCCCCAATAGATTCATTTTTGCAGAGGGCCAGTAAAACCGCGAAATCATCATTGACATTAATCTTTAGCCGCTTGCAAATATCCGCTCTATTTTCGCCTTCGGGCAAAAGTCCGCTAAAAAAAGGGAACAAGCATTTGGAATAAAAAATCTTTTTCGACTTCGGCAAATTGATAGCAATAGAGGTTCCATCTTTATCGAGATAATCCCCGTCATAAATAAAGACGAACCGCCTTTTACTGGCGAACAAGAAACCAGCAATTGTTCCGTTTTTGAAAACACGAGCTTTTCGAATTTTATAATAAATGCTACTCATGAGCAACCCGTTCTTTCAAAGTGAAAACGAGTCCGAGGACCTGCAAAATTTTGAAAAGTACTTTAACACTCGGATTTGTGCACCCGCTCTCAATGCCATTAACAGTACGCAAACTAACTTCCGACATTTCTGCAAGGTCGGCTTGAGATATATTCAGTTCCTTCCGCCTTTCGGCAATCTGCTTGCCCAAAGAAGATATTTCCGTTTGGCACATCGATTTAAACCTCAAATCACGCAATATGTTGCTTATTCATTAGTAAAAATACTACAAATAGTATAATTCGTCAACCAAAATATGCAATATATTGCGCAAATAAGCAATCAGACAGCGATTACTTAGCAAACGTAAACAGGATTGCGGTGATAATTATGGCAGCGATAAGGGTAAAACAAGAACACATACTCAGAATGTACATTTTGATTTTGACACTTTACTGTCAAAAACTCAAATTTCTATATTCCCCATTATGGATAGAGCACGCCGCCGTAAATTCGGACAGAACTTTTTGGATGTCGAAACAGCCACCGCCATCGCAGGCGATTTGCCCGCCGAAGCAGGCGAATTCGTCCTTGAGATTGGTCCCGGTCACGGCGCCCTCACGGAGCACTTGCTCAATCGCGGTCTGGAACTCACCGCTGTCGAAATTGACGAGCAATGCGTCGAAGTTCTGAACGAAAAATTCAAGGACTACAAGAACTTCAACATTGTAAACATTGACTTTTTGAAGTTTGACTTGCAAGCTTTTTTGGATGCACACGCAAAGCCTTGGGTTACCGGCAACTTGCCATACAACGTAAGTACAGCAATTATCGCAGGGCTTATGCCGCGCTTGCACTTGACCAAGGGCTTTATGGGAATGGTGCAGCTCGAAGTCGCCGAACGCATTTGCGCAGAACCTTGCTCCAGCAATTACGGGAGCTTATCCGTTCTCGTTTCTGCTTTTGCAAATACACAAATTTTGCGCAAGATCGGGCCGGAACACTTTACGCCAAAGCCGAATGTCGATAGCGCCACGATGCTTTTGACTCCACGCGAAGATGCCCTCCAGGCGCCCGACGGATTCTTTGACTTT
Organism: uncultured Fibrobacter sp.; assembly: GCA_946407235.1. Lineage (GTDB taxonomy): Bacteria > Fibrobacterota > Fibrobacteria > Fibrobacterales > Fibrobacteraceae > Fibrobacter. The sequence continues at coordinate 12,215 of CAMJNF010000053.1, forward strand.
GTACGCACCGCATTCACGCAAAAACGAAAGACACTCGCGAATTCCTTTGGACGCAATTACGACAAGAAGAAAATCCAGGCGACCATCGAACTTTTGGACTGGCCCACCACCATCCGCGCCGAAGAACTCAGCCCCGAGCAGTTTTTGAATTTCTACAAGGCATTTAAAGACACATCAAATGAACCGCAATGGCAATAGGAACTGTGTAAGGTGATGCCCGCTCAGTGGCGGGCATGACAGTCGCTTTTCGTCATTCTCACTTCCTAGTCATTCCCGCGTCCTTGTCATTCCCGGCTCGACCGGAAATCCCCCTCCCCCCAAAAAAAGAAAAATGAAAATCAAAATTCTCATCGACAATATCAGTGGTTTTGCCAACAGTAGCTGCACTTGCGATTCTTGCACGTCCGAAGTTCCACAAAAGCAATTAAAGGGCGAATGGGGACTTTGCGTCTACACCGAATTCAACGGCAAGCGCATTCTGCTCGACACGGGAGCTTCTGCGCAGTTCGCCAAGAATGCTGCACTCATGGGGATTGACATTTCGCAAATTGACGCCGGCGTCTTGAGCCACGCACATTACGATCACGCCGATGGCATGCAGGAATTTTTCAAGAAAAACGATCACGCCAAATTCTATCTTCGCGAATCCGCAGCCGAAAACTGCTACCATACACACAAATTCTTAAAGTTTTTCACATATCAAGAATACATCGGCATCCGCAAAGGAACGCTCAAAAAGAACGCTGACCGCATTGTATTTGCAAAAGGCGACTGCGAAATTTTTCCAGGAGTCACGCTCGTCGGTCACAAGACTCCGAATCTTGATGAAATCGGCAAGCGCGCCCACATGAGCGTCAAGGAAAACGGCAAGTACCGCCCCGACAGTTTCGACCACGAACAAAGTCTAGTCTTCGATACGCCCAAGGGGCTCTTCATCATGAACAGTTGCAGTCACGGCGGCGCCGACAACATCATCAAGGAAATCGAAGCAACATTCCCCGGCAAACAGATTTACGCCATCCTCGGCGGATTCCACCTTTTCCGTACACCCGACGATCGCGTGAAAGCATTCGCCGAGCGCCTCCGCGCTTTGAACGTTCAAAAAATCTACACAGGGCATTGCACGGGGCAACGCGCCTACGAGATTTTACACGATGTGCTCGGCGACAAAGTCGAACAAATGCACACCGGCATGGAAATAGAGGTATAAATTAGTACACTCTGTCATTCCCGCGAAAGCGGGAATCTCCCTTTCAACAACAAAACGGTGATGCCCGCACAGCGGCGGGCATGACAGCGTAGGTTATACAGGATCGTTCACCGGCTTGCTATAGTCACGCTCTCCAAACAAGGCCGTTCCCACGCGAATCATCGTAGAGCCTTCTTCAATCGCGACTTCCAAATCAAGCGTCATACCCATCGAAAGCTGATCGAATTTTGCAAAGGCGCCACCGCGCGCCAAGAACTTGTCGCGCAATCCACGCAAGAACGCAAAGCACTCGCGAGAATCTTCCGGAATGCCCGTATTCTTGCCAATCGTCATGAGGCCACGGAAACGCAAATGCGGGAAGTTTTCGCTCTTGCCATCATCAGTGGCAGCGCCCGCTTTTGCAGCGAGCTCGTTCAAGAAAGTTTCGGCTTCGTGAACATCCAAGCCGCTCTTCGTTTCTTCTTCGCCAGCGTTCACCTGGAACAAAATATCGAGAACTTTTCCCTGACCATTTGCAGCCGCAGCACAAACCTTTTCAAGTTTTTCTACTGCTTCGATGCTTGCTATGGAATGAATGCAGTCGGCCACGAGCGCCGCCTTCTTGAGCTTGTTACTTTGCACAGGGCCAATCACATGGCAACGCACGCGGCTTCCGTCCTTTGCCGTACGCGGCTCGGAGAACTTGAGTTCTGCTTCTTGCACGCGGTTCTCGCCAAAGTCCGTCGCGCCAAGCGAAATTGCATTTTCCACAGCTTCTGCCGGGTGGAACTTGCTCACCCAAACGAGCTTCACAGATTCACGACTGCGACCCGCAATCTTGCAGGCTTCAGAAATCCTTGCTTCGAGAGCTGCAAGGTGCTCACGCATTTCATCAAGAGTAAATTCCATAGAGCATTGAGGTCGGTCGCTCACGCAACCTTTGAATAACGAGGTCACGCCTACGGCACTTTGAGGTTAATTATCAAGCAGAAATTAGAAAATTTTCACGACATCTATACAATAAAAATGGCCATAAGCAAATGCCTATGACCATTTCATTTTCGACTACAGTCTTTTAATTCTTCGAAGATGTTTTCTTCACGGACTTTTTCGCAGGCTTCGCGACTTTTGCATCATCATTTACATTCGCTTCGGCAAGCTCACCAACCTTCGCGGTATTCCCGTCTTTCGTCTGACCCGCAATCTTCGGCACTTTGAACAAAATCTTCACGATCTCATCGATGTGCTTGTGCGTGAAAATCTTGAGGCCCTTCTTTGCCGGTTCCGGGAGTTCAGCCACATCCTTCTTGTTGCCTTCCGGCAAGTGGAGCGTCTTCACGCCAGCGGCAAGTGCAGCAAGCGCCTTCTCGTTAAGGCCGCCAATCGGGAGGCAGGCGCCCGTAAGGCTTACTTCACCCGTAAACGCAATGTCCGGCGAAATCGGCTGCTTCGTAAAAGAACTCAAAAGGCAGAGCGTAAGTGCGATACCTGCAGAGGGGCCATCCTTCGGCACAGCGCCTTCCGGCACGTGAATATGGATGTCGGTCTTTTTCACAATCGCAGGGTCAATGCCAAAGCGCTGCAAGCGTTCACGGACAAGCGAAACGGCAATCTGTGCGGATTCCTTCATCACATCGCCGAGCTTACCGGTCAAAATCAGCTGTCCCTTGCCGCTCAGGAGCATACATTCGATAGGCAGAATTTCGCCACCGACACTTGTCCATGCAAGGCCAGTCACCACACCCGGGCGGCCCGGTTCCGGCAACTGGTTATCCAAAAATCTCGGCGCACCCAGATATTCATGGAGCATTTTTTCCGTGATTTCGGCCTTGAACTTTTTGCCCATCACAATATCTTTTGCACGATGGCGCACTGCATTTTCAAGCGTACGTTCCAGTTCACGCACGCCAGCTTCACGTGTCCAGCCACGCATCACAGCGTTAATCATGTCATCGCTGAAACTTACTTGTTCGCCAAGCTTTACGCCAGTGCGCTCACAAATGCGCGGGAGCAAATACTTGCTTGCAATCTGCAACTTTTCATGCGGATAGTAACCCGGCAAACGCACCATTTCCAATCGGTCGCGCAAAGCTTCGGGGATTTCGCTTTCGCTATTCGCAGTCGCAATAAACAGCACGCGAGAGAGGTCAAGGCCCACTTCCATAAAGTGGTCCGTAAAATCGTGGTTCTGCTCCGGATCCAAAATTTCGAGCATGGCACTTGCGGGGTCACCTCTAAAGTCGCTCGCCATCTTGTCGATTTCATCGAGCAAAATCACAGGGTTCATGCACTTTGCAC
>CAMJNF010000054.1 GCA_946407235.1 uncultured Fibrobacter sp.
GTCATACAAGATACATTTCTACGTTCCGTACTGTAGTGATCGAGCGCATCCTTTCCCAAATCAATCATCTGCTTTTGGAACTGATGAACGAAAAGCGGGGCAATTTCACTGCCATTCGTAATCGCCTTATTTACGGAATGGTAGTATCCATCTTCGCCGAGCTCGATAAGTCCCAAATTGAGAAGAAGCTGAATAGTCTGCTTTGCCTGTGGAAGAGAAATTTTCGGATTCAAGAAGAGCGCAAGTTCCTGAATATTCTTGTCGTTAATCTTGAGGACCGCAAGAGCTTCGCGGGCAACGACGTAATACCACTTGCTGTAGTATTCCTGCTGATTTCTGGTCAAATTCTTGATGGTGCGCGGGAGGAGAGCAGACATTTGATCGAAAATCTGTTGCTTCGAAGATGCTGTCGTCGCATGCGTGAAATCCACCATCAACGCAAAGTAGCGGCCTTCCCTTTCATTAAGCCCGAGTGCTTCGATAAACTTCGGGATCATCTGCTGGGTGAGCGACTTGCGGCCGCGAATCAAATCCAGATACAAACCGGACGAGGAATATCCAGCCTTCTTTGCAAAAGACCGGTACGAGAAATACCTTTGCACGGACTTACGATACTCGTAATAGTCCTGAAGGTACTTTCGATAATTATAATAGGCGTATACGTTCATCAGGAGTAAATCTAATTTTTTCTGATTTTTTTGGGAACACCTATTTTTGAAAAATACACGTCAAACGACGTCTGTTCCTTACGGAATGTGTGAAAAAGAACACCTTGGGAACACTTTTTATTTTCGAAGTGATACGCTTTCGAAAAAAATAGCGTAATTTAAAGGAACACCCAATCCCATCCCTCGGACTCTCGGTTGTACTCCACCGAGAGTCCTTTTGTATTCTCGCTATCGCTCGAATACCAAATGCTGGTCTCGGTCATGCCCAAGCAAGCTTGGGCGCGACTCTCGGCCTACGCATTTGTGCTTCTTACGCCAAACACTACGGCTCGGAACAAACCTATAAGCGAGTAAAGCAGAAATGTTTACATTTCTATTTTCGAGCGACAGGTTTGGTACTTGTACAATGGGTCCGCAAGCGGCCCCGCCTACTTCCTACTGTCTACTTCCTACTAACCACTAGCCACTAACCACTAACCACTATTTACTATCTTATCTTGCATGAAACTAAAACAAGCCGCACTGGGAATCGTCAGCCGCATCTTACGTTACGCGGGAATACTCCTCCTTATATATATTAGTATGGTATTTTACCTTGCTCTAACCGAACGAAGGAACGCATTTCCCCGAGCCATCACGCATAACGAAGCCCGCACAGCCATCGCCGACAAGGCAAAAAACATCAACTGCACTCTTGACGACGGCACTATACTCGAAGGATTTGTTGTCGGAAACGAACAAAACGGAGTTCTTTTATACTACCCCGATGCCGACGAAGACGCCGCACAGTTTCTAGCCGAACTCGACAGCCTCCCCGGCTACGCAGCCGCCACGTTCAACTACCGCGGCAGCGGGAATAACAAGGGCACGCCATCGCAAGAAACCTTCGAATCCGATGCGCAAATGATCTACGAATGTGCAACACAAATAAACGGGAAAGCACCAAAAGTCGTCGCCGGACGCGGCACAGGCGCCATTTTGGCAACAAAAATGGTCAAATCGGACAACCTTATACTCCTGATAGACCCTGTTAGCAGCATAGCAGACGCCATTTCCGAAAAGTACCGTCTTTTATACCCAAAATTTCTAGTAAGAGCTGACGTAGAAATTAAGAAAGAAGACATTTCTAGCTCCAACAACATTGTCATTTTATCGGATCGAGCCCGTTTTAGCGACCGCACAGAGGCCGTCAAGCAAGCTTTTGAAGGCGTTAATTTATCGAAGCGGGGCTCCAAAACCCTATTTGAAGCCGTTTACGGCGTGATTTCGCGCAAATAAAGAAAAAATTTTTTCATTTGTTGCAACATTTTACTTTTTTATTATTATTTTTTATACAACGAATGTTATTGGTTACGAAAAAGCTATTTTTATCATTTGTACATGCTTTTTTCGTGAAAATCTTTGACATTTGGACAATAAATTTTTATTTTATCGTCAATCAAAAACAAACAAAAGAGGTGTAAATGGAAAACGTAATCGTTAAAATGGACGTCCGTGGATTCATCAGATTCCCGGAAGAAGCAGTCAAGGCTCTCAAGCTCGACAAGCTCGCCACTCAAACTAAAACTGATGACGGCAGAACAGTCGATGTCGGTCCATATGTCGATGTCGAAGTCGACCCGGTCGGCAAGCGCGTAGCAATCACGCCGATCAAGACCCCGAAAGCCACTTCTTTCCGTTTCATTAACGGTATCATTGGCTCCAAGTCCAAATTCCTTTACTTCAAGGGCGCATTCAACGCAATCGGTCTTCCGATCGCAACAGGCGCATACACGCTCGTCAAGGAAGGCAACAAGTATGTCTTCACCGCTAAGGGCGCTAAGAAGAAAGGTGAATGGACAACTCTTGCTTGCCGTAACGCAGTTGGCAACAAGACCATGCTCTCCATCGATACCCGCGGTACAATCATTTTTGACCACAACACCAAGAATGCTTTGAATACCAAGGAAAACAAGACGATGGTTGCAGAATACGATGCAGCCAAGAAGACCTTCAAGCTCACCTTCAGCAAGAACAAGGGCTTCATCAATGTCCGTACAATCGCAAGCCATGCTAACGCATCGTTCATGGGTACGCTTTCTTCTCACGGCATCGCTCTTCCGCTCAAAAGCTTCCGTACCGAAAGCCAGGTCGACAAGAACGTCCTCACGTTCAGCGTCGCATCCCTCGTTGCTCAGCAGAAGGCCGCAAAGAAGAAGTAATTCTTCAGGAGTTCTAGAGGTAAGATAAAATGATTGAAGTATTCAAAGTATTTTATCCGACTCACTACAACTTCGCAGCGGTCAGTATATTATTGATTCTCCTTGTGATATACCTGCTGTCGAAGAAGAACTTCAAGTGGAGCATTATATTCCTAGTCCTGTTGGTGGCATTTAACGTCTTTATTTACAAGCGAACCGCCGATAGGACCTGGACCATAACCTTCGAGCCAGAAAAATCTTCCGATCCTTACTATACACCGCAAGTCAAAAAAATGACTTTTTCTGTAAAACAGAATTGGGAGATTGTCGACGAAAAAGGTGAAAAGCACCATTGGTGCTGGGTAGAAGAATATTGGCAAAGTTTTGCTTCAGTTGACCTTGTTGCAAAACTCTGGGGAACGAACTCTAAGAAAAAGATGGTTAATTCCACAGAAAGTCGAGCAAGCGACTTAACCGAATAACTTCAGCTCCGCCTAAAGCGAAAGCAGTTTCAACCCGCCATTCTCCATGCTGAGGATGGCGGGCTTTTTTATAAACTCTCCGGGAGACGCCACTACGCCGTTCGGCGTATTCCAGATGCCCGAGATATGGTGATGACCATGGATGCAATAATCGCAGCCCTCTTTTTTCAGCATGCGATCCCCCCACTCGAGATATTCTTCAATTTTGATGGCGCGGTTTTCGCCGTACTTACGACTGTTACGACCGACAAAACGGGCAAGCCCCATCCCCCAGTCCGGATGGATTTGTTTGAAAAGAAAACGGTTGAGCGGCAAGTCGAGGACCTTGCGCAAAAAACGGTAGCCCCGATCGGACTTCGGAACTCCATCGCCATGAGTCAGGTACACGCGCTTGCCCTGAATTTCAAGAACAATCGACTTGTGCACGGAAACGCCTAAAGTCTTCGGGAAAAAATCTCCATAAGCAAAATCATGATTCCCTTGCAATAAATGCACTTCGACACCGGACTCTACGAGTTCAGCAAAGGTTCGATAAAGTTCAAAGTGCGCGGACGCCACATAGTAATCGTATTCGTACCAAAATTCAAAAAGATCTCCAATAACAACAACATGGCTAGCCTTGCCCTTCCACGATGAAAGAAGCTGGATTAATTTTTGTTCCCTGTTCGGGACCGCACCCGGCGGCTCAATACCCAAATGGGCATCACTAATAAAATAAGCAGGCAATTCCATAGCAACAATCTAAATAAAATCGATGCCAGTCGTTTTTTTATATCTTTAACACATGCACTTCATCGTTAAATTTTTGAGCATTGCACTTGTTTTGTCGGCATTTCTTACAGGATGCTCCATGAAACTCACTCAAGGCGACCTCGATGGGATCCCCCTGACCGATGAAAAGTTCAGCTTTTTCGGAAACATCCCCTTCGTTTACGGAGGCGACACTCTGGAGCTCTCGCAAAACCTTTTGCGGGCCTACACACAAGCAGCAAGCAACACAGAATTTCCGCGAGACGCATGCCGAGGCGAAGCTACTATTAAAGCAACAGTCAAGCAAAACGAGCCTCCATCCGCATGGCTTGTCGGCGTCCTCATTCCGCTTTGGCCAATTCTCCCTGTCAATGAATCTTGGACTTACAACCTTTCCGCACGTATTTTCTGCAACGGGACGCTCGTGCGCCACGTAGAATTTATTGAGCAACAGGATATCGAAGCCGTTCTTTACGGCCGCCTGCGCACAGATCTCGTCAACAAGGCGTCAAACGAAATGCACCGCAAGCTCGTACAGCGCCTGGCATTCGAACTCAATTCGAACAGACTCACCGATTTGAACAGCGCAAGCGATTATTAAACGGCTACGCCATAGTTGGCAGAACTTAGCTCGCTTCGCTCTTAGAACTTAGTTGGTAGATAATTAATTAAGAATTAGGAAGTAGAAATTCGGAATTGTAATAATCGCGGCGCGGCCGCTTAATTAAATAATTCCTAATTCCGAACCCCTAATTCCGAATTATCTAAGTTCTAAGTTCTAAGCTCTAAGTTCTATTTACTATTTTATAGAGCAATATGCATACTTTATACATCGTAGCTACTCCCATCGGGAACATGGAAGACATCACCTACCGCGCTGTGCGCATTCTCAAGGAAGTCCCCCTTGTCCTTGCCGAAGACACCCGTCATTCAAGAATTCTCTTTGACAATTACGGCATCACGACTCCGATGGAAGCCTACCATGACTTCAACAAAGAAAAAGTCACGCCCAAGTACGTCGACTTTCTCAAGAACACCGGCGACATCGCTCTCGTAAGCGATGCAGGAACGCCCGGCGTTGCAGACCCGGCATTCAACCTAGTGCGCGAATGCGTCCGCGAAGGCATTGATGTGCGCGCCATCCCAGGACCATGTGCCATGATTACCGCACTCGTCTCTTGCGGCATGCCGACCGACCACTTTACGTTCCAGTATTTCTCGCCCAAGAAAAGTGCCCAGCGCATCCACCTCTTGGAAAAGCTGAAAGACGAAGAAGCAACGCAAATTTTTTACGCAAGCCCGCATAACATCGACAAGTTCGTCGAAGAAATCAAGCAAGTCTTTGGCGACATCAAGATAGCGCTCATGCGTGAACTCACCAAGAAGTTCGAAGAACACCTCATAGGAACGCCAACGGAAATTTCCGCACACTTCAAGGCCCATCCGCCCAAAGGCGAATTCGTACTCGTATTTAACCCAAAAGATAAAAGCGGACTGTAACGAATTAGTGATTAGTATACAGTGGTTAGTAAACAGGAATAAATTTAGTAGCTAGTAAGCAGTGGTTAGTAAACAGGATTGTAAAAAGAACGTTTTTATTGCAATCCTAACCACTAATCACTAGCCACTAATCACTGAAATCTAACCACTAACCACTTCCTACGGCCTACCGACTACTTTCTACTAAATCAAATGAAAATTGCCAAACTATTAAACAACCTCAAATCTCTTCCGCGAGCGTACAAGATTTACGCTTCTGTTCTTGCGGCTATAGAACTTGTTCTGTTCTTTGTGCGACCGGAAACACCGGGTCTTTACATACAACTTCCGCAGCTTTTGCCCATCATTGCAGCACTCCCGTTCTTATTCGTGAAGAATGCCCGCCGTCCGTTTTCGCGGTTCATGAACACTTACGGAATCATCGTCTTTGCGTTCCTAGCCTTGGACTACCTCACGCGTAGCCATGCCGGGCTTTTCCAGATTGTAGCCACATTCATCCCGATGATGCTCTACTGGTTTTCGCTTTTTGCACGTTGGAACGTGAAGCTCTTTAAGCAGAAAAAGGCTCTTACCGCCCTTGCCCTCGCCACCATTTCTTGGGGAGCCGTCGCATTTGCATTCCCGCCTCTCCCGCTCGGCCCCGCAATGCTTATTCTGCTTGTGCCGTGGTTCATCGTCTTGAACAAATACAATCGCGAAACCGCGGTCTTTGCGACTTTCTGGGCAAGCATGGTCTACAACACTGTCAATTACTATTGGATCCGTAACGTGATGAATGTCGAGACCGCCCCGGCAGGGCTCATTTTTCTCGGACTCATTCTCCTCATTGCGTACCTAAGCCTATTCAATGTTCTCTCTGCATTCGTCTACTCCACTGCCAAGAATTTAAAAATCAAAGGCAAAGCATACCTACTCCTTCTCTTCCCCTTTTTCTATGCCTCCATCGAAGTACACCGCACCACAGGGGACTTCGCCTTCCCGTGGAACCACTTGGGATACACATTCGGAAACCATCTCGAACTTCTCCAAGCGCTTTCGATTATTGGAATTTTCGGCTACACCATTCTCATCATCGCATCAAACCAAATTGTCGCTTACGCATTCCTGCTAAAGAGCCGCAAAAAAATTTCGCTATTTGCAGTTCCGGTTGTAATTTTCACAGCACTTTTGATTTACGGAAGCAGCGTACTTTCCGCACCTGAAGCGGCCCCGTTCTACAACGCCCAAGCCTCTGAAAATCCAGACATAGCTATGATACAGCCAAGCATTGCCCAAGGCGCCAAATGGAGCAAGGCTCGCTTTGATTCCATCATTTCGAAAACATTCAACATGGCAATGTACGGCCCCAAAGCAGGAGCAAACTTGATCCTCCTTGCAGAAACAGCCATCCCGGATCACATCCGCAGACAGCACGAAGTCATCAAGCAATTGCACAGCATGGCCGATGAACGAAACGCAAGCATTCTGACCGGCGCACTCGACTATAAGCAAGTTTCTAGAGACCCGAACAATCCGCGCCGCTACGAAATCTACAACGCCTCGTTCCTTTTCACGCCCGGCGATCCAAACTTTCCACAACGCTACATCAAAAAACATCTCGTTCCGTTCAGCGAACGAATTCCCTTTGACGATGTGTTTCCCATCCTCAATTACGTAGACCTTGGCGAAGGAGACTTTGTCCCTGGGAAGGAGACTCCCGTTTACGGCCCATACAATTGGACTCCTTACATCTGTTATGACGCCATCTTCGGAGATCTCATCCGCGAAGCTATCAACGCGGGTTCCCGCCTGATGGTGAACATCACAAATGACGGTTGGTTTGGACGGAGCACCGCCCCGTTCCAGCACCTGAACATCGTGCGCCACCAAGCCATCACTTACGGCTATCCGGTTGCACGCCTTGCCAACAGCGGCGTTTCATCATTCATCGACCAGTACGGTCACTACGACCAAAACACCGAGATTTTCGAGACCAAGATCATACAAAGAAAAATGCCCCTCAAGACGAGGAGCACATTCTATACATCTATAGGCGACGCTTTCGAAAAAACATTGCTATGGTTCTTTGCGATTTACCTTATAGCGCTGTTTGTGATTGCAAAGCTGCGGAATAGGTTACAGGTTATAGGTCGTAGGCTATAGGTTTTAGGAACAAGTGGTTAGGGAATAGTAGGAAGTAGTCGGTAGGAAGTTTTTTATAATCGCAGCAAAGCCGCCTAACTATTACTGTCTACTGCCTACTAACCACTGTCTACTTGCTTAAAGCAACAACATCGGGGGCCAGTGGCCGGCTTTGGGGCGTTCCTTAAACTCAGCCTTGGGCAAAAATTCCTTGAGCTTTAGCGTCCATTCCGGTCGGACCGTTGCATCTAGCCTTCCGTAAAGCACTTGGACATTCTCGCTATTCGGGATTACAGATTCCACACGATGCGAAGCCAAGTACATAAGCCCTTTAGCAAGCGACTTCGCATTATACTTCTTGGCTTCAGAAAACCAATCGTCCTGCCAATCGCCAAAATCATCCTCAAAAAGTTCCATGAAAGCCTTGAGCGCAGGTTCGGTCGTCGTTTCGAGCTGATGCGCCATGAAATGTAGGTTCGGCACGGTCCAATTGCCGATTTCATCACAAAAATCAGCATATGGCGAAAGCAAAATCCACTTTTGCCCCTTTCTAGGACCTTCCGTCGAAGAGCACATAAGCGACAGAGCCCCAAGCCCCCAGGCAACGACCGTAGAAGCCTTCTTAAAATCTGGGATATCCTCCGGCTTTTCCAGGAAATCAGCCATTTGGCTGTAAGGCACATAAAAATGGTTTACTGAAGGAGCTACGTCCATCAGATCATCTTCCCAAATACCAAGATTTGAGGCCCAATCAGGCAGCCAGATCCATTTTTCGCTCATTTTCAACCTCACCTCATGTGAAGAGCCTACTAACACACACTCCAAACTACATAATTGTCTATTAATTTTCCATTATTCATAAAACATTTTCAACAAATGTAGCTCTATGGATATATATATCCAAATTTCTCTTTGATAGCAACTTTTAAAAAAAGTATTTTACAATTCGTATTATTTGTTTACTTCCGAACGCAAAACATTGTATATTATCTGTATACAAAATGTAGGAAACCTTTAAAGAGAATTTGAAATATGAGACATTTGATTCCTTCTCTCTGTTTAGCCCTCTTCTTGGCAGAAACTGCCTGTTCTGCACCACACGCCACAAAAAGAAACGATTCTGATGTGCGCCAAAAGAACGCAGCAACGCGCCAAAGAGCAGAAAGCGCCTACAACGAACTGGACGGCTTTGGGACTGCAACTGCAAGTGTCGCTAAATCCGCAAGTGTTCAAGCACAATCCACCGGCAACCAGCTCGTGGCAACCGCAGAAGCCGCTTCGGAAACCTACGCCGATCAGGATGCAATCCAGAATATCACCCAACCCATTATCATGGTTTCACCGAACCTAACCATGAAGGACGGTGCACCGGACCTATCCTCAGAAAGTCCGTATTCCCGCACAACATCCGAAGCCATAAACAGTTACCTCACCAAGAAGAACTACGAGGTCAAGTCCTTCGACGGCCAAGCCGACTTGAACAGCATCCTCCAGATGCAGAGCGACATTGCCAATACCGAAGACGACTTGTCCTACCTTGCCAGTGTGGCACTTGACGCGGACATCTACATTAAATACACACCCGAAGTTACAAATGACGAAGTCTCTGTCGAAGTTTCCGCTTACGAAACCTCGACGGCTCGCCTCCTCGGTTCGCAGTCTTCTGTTGTCCGTAACAACGGACACACGTCCAAAATCAACTTGAACTCGAATATCGGAGCTGCCGTCCGCAAGGCCATGCCCGGACTTGAAAAGAAAATTCTCAACTACTGGAAAATGGACCTCGCCAAGGGCACCCAGTACAAAGTAGTCGTGAACATCAAGGGCGAATACTCCGACAGCCAGACCGAAGATTTGCACGACGCCATCATGAAGGGTCTCAAGAGCAATTTCAGCTCCGTGAAAGTCAATGTCATGACTGCAAAGACCTTGGACTTCGTCATTTACGCAAATCCTCTGAAATACAAGGATTCTCAGGAAGTGTATTCTAAGATTAGGCAGATCCTCAAGCCAATCGCCGAAACTAAGAAAAACAACATCACTCGTAAGCTAATTTTGATGGAGCTGAACTAGTAATGAATATTAAAGCCCTTATCCTTTGTGCATGTCTCGCCGTGATTCCAGCCATGGCCGGGAAAATCGTCACCTACACCGCGACATCTACAGTTTCGCAAGAAGATGCAAACAATACCGCAATGGCCGGTGTGGCAAAGCAGGTTAAGTCCCAAGTTTCTGCAACTCAGACACTAACCAAGTACGAAGATATCACAGACGGTAAGAGCGTCCTTGGCGAAACCTACAGATCCAAAAGCGACGTCAAAAGCAAAGTCGTTCTCAAGGGAGTCAAGGTTGTTCCGATAAAAGTAGATAAGGGCTTTAAAGCAACAGCAACTCTCGACATGGACGAATTTACGGCAAGCCTCCAGTTCCGTTTAAAAACGCTCAAGCAAGAAATTGAAAAACTCGAAAAATCAGCCCGAAAGGCTATCGATACCCGCGTTTACATCAATGCGGCAAACGACTTGACCAAGGCCGAAGACAAAGTCAACGAATACAATTTCTACTTGGTCCAGTTGGCCGATGTCTACCCGCTCAACGACAGCCATCGTTTAGAGCACGGGCTTCCTGAAATTGAAAACACACTCATCGAAAGACTTGCAAACATCACAATCACGACGACGACCGAGCCCAATTTCGAACTCACGAAAGCCGAAATGCCATCCTGGAATGTGATCGTCAAGGATTCCATCGGACCGGTGCCGAGTTTCCCGCTTGTCGCTCGTCAGACCAAGACTCTTTCTGAACGCCGCACACAGAAAAACGGCATTGCCACATTCAAGTTGCGCAACGTGAACTTCGAAAAGAGTCCATACGTTGTTGTCGTAGAACCGAACTTCCCGTACGAGATTCTCAAGAAGGCCGGCTTGAAAAATGCACTTGAGGTTCCTTACCGTGTACGTCTTTCTCGTTGCGATGTCAAGCTCAATTGCGACATGATCGCCAATGCCTGCAACGCAATTGAAAATGCTCTTTCAAAGAAATCCATCTTTATAACAATGGACGAAGAAGCGAACGTTCCTGAACTCACCGTGGAAATCGAAAACACGTTCAAAGGTAGACTTGGATTCATCTCGTCTTTCGACTTCACCATCGCCATCAAGGGTGACCATGTCAACTTCTTCACCACAGGAAAAGGCGTTGGCAAGACCGAAGCCGCAGCAACAATTAGCGCCATCAATAAGACAGACTTCGCGCCACTCCAAAAGCAATTGTTGCCGTTATGCAAGTAGGCGCCGGAGGCGCAGTTGGTAGAACTTAGACCGCTGCGCTCTTAGAACTTAGATAACTTTATTATCTTTACGAAGCCGCGGCAAAGCGGCTTTTTTATATGCCAAAAAGAATTATAACACTGCTATTCGTGCTTTTGTTCGCAATTCCTGTTGCGGCAGGTTTCAGCGTGAACAAAAAAGGGATTCCCAAGCGTCCACAAAACAGCTACGTGTACGACGAAGACCGTTTGCTATCGAAGCAGGAAGTACAGTTTTTCAATGCACTTGCCGAAGAACTTTACAAGAAAGCAAAAGTCGGGCTTGCTGTTGCACTAGTGCATGACATCGGATTCGCCGACTTTAGAGATTACGCGGTCAAGATAGCAGAAAGCTGGGGTGTCGGTGGAAAAAAAGACGAAGGCATTTTGATTTTTGCGGCAATGAAGCAACGCCGCAGGAGCGTCGAAGTCGGTTACGGTGCTGAAGGCTACTTGCCCGACGTGCTTGTAGAACGGCTCCAGCAAAAGACAATTGTGCCAGCATTCAAAGTTGAAAAGTATGGCCAAGGGGTCATAACGCTCGCCTGGGAGATCGCGCAAGTTGTCGCGAAAGAAAAAGGCGTTACGCTTGAAGTCAACACAGACCAGCTCCCGCAAGAAGAAGAAAACAGCCCATTTGGACTCGTACTCGTAATTTTCGTGATTCTGTTCCTGCTCGTCTCGAAGAACGGCGGCGGACGCGGAAATGGTTGCCTTTGGTTCTTGCTCGGGAATGCCCTTAGCAATAGCAGCCGCGGCCACCACCGCGGCGGTTTCGGCGGGGGCTTTGGCGGTTTTGGCGGAGGCGGCTTTGGTGGCGGTTTCGGCGGTGGATTTGGTGGAGGCCACTTTGGCGGTGGCGGCTCCGGCGGAGGATGGTAATTTATGAGAAAGATTTTAAGCGTTGCAGAATTTCAGAATTCAGAATGGCCGAAGCTCTTTCAAGAAGCGCTCGGCGACAATCTTGTTTCGGCATTCGTTCACGGCGATTGCCTTATGGAAGGGTTTTCTGCGCTGGAATCCCAGTGGACCGTCAGCTTTATCTTGAAGTCCAATTCCGCACAGGACTTGCTCCCGCTGCAAAAGCTCACCGCAAAGGCAAAGCACGAGAACATCGTATTCAATCACGTGTTCAGCCGTTTTGAAATCAAGACATCGCAAGACGTGTTTCCACTGGAATTTTTGCACATCAAGAGCAAGAACGTGACGCTTTGCGGCGAGACTCCGCTTGCAGATTTCAGCCCGAACCTCGCGGAACTGCGCATCGAATGCGAACGCGAACTGCGCGGTTTGCTAGTGCATTTACGTCGTGCATTCCTCTACATCAAAGAAGATCGCCATCCTCATGGAATTTATGTGCGTTCTCAGCCGACGCTTTTGCCGTTGCTTTACGGTGTCTATTACCTTTCAACAGGCAATTATCCCGAGAATCACGAACAAGTTTACGAAATGTTCCCGGGCGTGCGCATCCCTAATATGACCAATGACAACGATGTGATTGTATCAAACATCAACAAGTACATCGAAGCCGTGACTGCAATCGTGAATCAAGTCGATGCGATGAAGGTGTAGAGATTCATTCAGATTTTAATTTTTTTTCTAATTCCAGAATCGTCCTTAAAGTTCCTGTAGGACGAGATTTCCTAGACTGCTGAATTTTCAGAGAATCCTCTGGAATTTTCCATACTCTCATTATAGCAGGTCCCATTGGAGCAGAACGTCTTCTAGCATTCTTTAGCCCGCGTTCATCATCGCTAGCAACTGTTTTGTCGAGAACAGATGTTTTAAAGCCATCTTTATAGGTTTCTTCCTCTTTCAATTCTCCATTTTCATTCCACACTTTCCAAACGCCAACAGGCATGTCATCTTCATAATACTCTTCTGCCTTTAAGCGCCCGTTTTTATGCCACGTTTTCCTAACGCCATCCAGTTTTCCTGCATTATAATGTTCTTCCTCGGCGATTTTTCCATTCTCATGCCACGCTTTCCGAACACCTTCTAAATTGCCGTCTCTATAATAAAATACGGATTTCAATTTTCCACTTTTATACCACCTTTTCCATACACCATGAGCTCTGTCTAATACGTAATTATCTTCCCATTGCAATTTTCCATTTTCGTACCACCATTTCCAAGTTCCATAACGCTTACCATCCTTGTAAATAACCTTCGATTTTAGGCGACCATTGCTATACCACTCCGTCCATATTCCATCAAACTCACCATTTTTATAGAATCGCTCATCTTTCAATTGTCCATTTTCATACCACGCTTTCCAAGCACCATCAAGCAAGCCCGACTTGTATAAACTCTCTTCTTTCTGTTTTCCGTTTTTAAACCATTTTTTACTCGTTCCATCAAGTTTATCTGATATATAAAAAGATTCAGTCTCTAGTTGTCCATTTTCATACCAAGATTTCCAAGACCCCTCTTTTTTGTCAGACTTGTATTTTCGTTCGCTTCGCAATTGTCCATTTATAACATTCCACATTTTCCAAGTTCCATCTCTTTGGCCTAGTTTATAACTTGCTTCCGAAAACAAATATCCATTAGACCACGTGTTCCAAATGCTGTCTTTTTTTCCTTCTTTGAAAAGCCCTTCAACAGACAAATAGCCATCACGATTCCATTTCCTACTAACACCAAATTGCACACCATCTTTATAATGGTTTTCCGATTCTAACACCCCATTTTCATACCACTCCCGGCTCACGCTATCACGAATAAAGTTTTCTTTGCAGTCCGAAATTTTTCGACAATTCTGAATCCAGTAACTATACATTTTACCTTTATAAAATTCTTCTTTTGACAATTGCCCATTGCTATGCCACCATCTCCAAACACTATCCCGCATACCATCATAATAAAAGCCTTCAAATGCTAGTAGTCCATTTTCGTACCACTTTTTCCAAGCACCTTCTGGTTTGTCATTTTTATAAAAACCCATCTCATTTACTTCTCCACCCCAATAATAAGAGATGTATTTGCCCTCTTTGATATTTTTGCAATATGTTGTAACGGATTTTAATACTCCATTACCGTAATATTCCTTGCGTTCTTCTTCGCCACAAGCGACAAAGAGCAAAACAGAAGCCAAAAGCAGCGTGAATAAGACAACTTTTCTCAATTTCATAATAGGACTTGTTTATTTTGCAAAATTATTCTTTTAATTCAAGTGACTATTTATTCTTCTAATTTATACAATCCTGCGGGATAAAAGCTCCTTGGCAAAACATCCAATAAATGATCCACAGGCTCTCTTTTTTCCCTAAAACTCCTCCCTGGTCT
The DNA here is from genome assembly GCA_946407235.1 of uncultured Fibrobacter sp. GTDB lineage: Bacteria > Fibrobacterota > Fibrobacteria > Fibrobacterales > Fibrobacteraceae > Fibrobacter. Next base: position 14,297 of record CAMJNF010000054.1, read on the forward strand.
TATAACTTTTTTACTAGGGTCTTTTGTCACAATTGCGTGAAGCATATTGTCAAGAGTCATTGCATTATAGGGTATATCCATTGGAACATTTTCCAATTGATTATTTGCGCTATTTTCTTTAACAACATTCCATTTATTCTCATCATAATTAAATTCTTTCTTTAGCTCACCATTTTTACGCCATTCTTTCCAAGTTCCTTTGGGTTTACCTTTTTCGTAAGAACCTTCAAAAGCCAATTGTCCATTTTCATAATAAACTTCCCAGCTTCCATTTTTTTTGCCCGATTCATAAAAGCCCTTGATAGCAATTCGTCCATCTTTATACCATACAATCCAAGAGCCATCCTTATTACCGGAGTTATAAGATCCCTCAAATGCAAGTTTTCCGTCAGGGCGCCATCCTCTCCAAACACCAGTCAATCGACCCGATACATATTTTCCTTCTCTTTTCAAAGCACCACTTTCATAGAAATCTCTCCAAAGTCCATATTTCGAGCCGAATTTATATTGCCCGATCAACGATGTTTGCCCATTTTTATAAAACTCCTTACATGGACCTTCCAACACATTGTTTTCATATTTACATTCTTTTTTCAGTTCTCCACTTTCATAGAATACTCGCGAAGGTCCATTGTACTTGTCGGACTTGTACGTATATTCATAAGCAACACGACCCTTTGAACGAAACACTTTCCATAGTCCCTCACGCTTATTCGCTTTATAATTTCCCTCCTGTAACAAAAGACCATTTCTAGACAACATTTTCCATGTTCCTACTCTTTTACCTGAGTCAACAAGTCCTTCCCATTTCAACTTTCCATTTTCCCAAAATTCTTTCCGTACACCTCGTTCTACACTTGTTTTACATTCTTCTTCAGCAATCAATTTTCCATTTTCATTAAACTCTTTCCAAATGCCAACCTTTTCACCATCTCTATAACGTCCAATCATTTCCAACTTACCACTTTCATACCAATATTTCCAAACACCAACTCGGTCCCCCGCCTTGTAATATTCATTCGATTCTAATTTTCCATTTTCATACCATTTTTTCCAATTGCCGTCCATTTCATCATCTTTATAACTTCCGGACATTTCCAATCGTCCATTACCTTCACGCCAACTCCTGTAAATTCCATTAAGTTTTCCACCTTTATAGTTTCTTTCCATTCTCAACAAACCGTCATCATTCCACACCTTCTGAATGCCGTGCAACTTACCAGATTTATATTTTTCCAATTCTTTTAATTTGCCATTTTCATACCACACCTTTTGTGTG
>CAMJNF010000055.1 GCA_946407235.1 uncultured Fibrobacter sp.
ACGTTCGGCGCGCTGAGCTTCCATTTCGGCTCTCTTGGCTTCCATTTCAGCCTTGCGGGCTTCGCGTTCAGCCTTCATGGCTTCTTCACGTTCGGCACGGAGAGCTTCTTCTTCAGCCCTCTTGGCTTCCATTTCAGCCTTGCGGGCTTCGCGTTCGGCCTTCATGGCTTCTTCACGTTCGGCGCGCTGAGCTTCCATTTCGGCTCTCTTGGCTTCCATTTCAGCCTTGTGGGCTTCGCGTTCAGCCTTCATGGCTTCTTCACGTTCTGCACGCTTTGCTTCTTCTTCGGCTCTCTTGGCTTCCATTTCAGCCTTGCGAGCTTCGTGTTCGGCCTTCATGGCTTCTTCACGTTCTGCACGCTTTGCTTCTTCTTCGGCGCGCTTGGCTTCGTGTTCAGCCTTACGAGCTTCCATCTCGGCTTCGTGTGCTTCGCGTTCAGCTTGGAGTTCTTCTTCCGTCTTCGGGGTTGGCGGTTCAACTTCCGGTTTCGGCGGCTTTTCTGCAAGTTCGTCCATGTCGAGCTTGATCTTGTCTAGGAGTTCCTTGCGTGCTTCCTTGCTTTCGTCGCGCATTTTTTCGAAATCGCTCTTGTCAATGACTTCGGTTTTGATTTCTGTCGAAATTTCGCTGGAAATTTCAGATTTGACGCGCTTCATGCCTGAAAAATCGCTCTTGGCAGATGCCGTAGCGAAGAAGGCCAGCGTAGAGACGGTAAGGATTGCGATGAATTTGGACTTCATGATTCTTCCTATGATTAGGGTGGTTGTTGTTTTACGTCTTTCTCTCAGCAAGAACTGTGCCAGTTTTTGAAAAATGTCGATTTTACTCGAAAAACGTAATTTTTGATCAAAAAGGACAATGCCCTAGCTTTGGAATCCCTTGAAAAAACGAGGTGATTTGCCTCACTGATCCTAAAAGTTCCGATTTTTGGGGATTGGAAAAAGATTTGTTTTTCTACAAAATATTTTGTATCTTTAATGCGTAATTTATTTTATCTATTCTTAAATCCCTTGTTTTTATCCTTAGCTTAGGGCCGTAATTGTTCACTTGTTTGTGAACTCGCGGGCTTGTGCGTTTTGGGAGAGGCGTATGCTTCTGAGGGTTTTAGGAATTTCCCTTTTGACATTATTTCTATCGGTTGCTGGGGCTTGGGCTGGTTCGCAGGCGTCGTTGCGTTTGAAGGGCGCCCATTCAACGGATTCGACGGGCTCGGTGACGCTTGATTTTACAGATGTCGCGCTCTCGGATGTGGCGCGGACGCTTTCGCTTGCGTATGGAACTTCGATTTTGACGGATGATGTTGGCGATGTCCGGGTGACGTTTCATTTGGAAGGCGTAAGCCTTTTTGAAGGGCTGACATCGTTGTGTGCGGCAAACGGGCTTGATATAGTGCAGGAGGGATTGGTCTACCATATTCGGCGCTCAAGGCTGCCGGGCGGTTACATTGCGTTAGAAGATTCAGGGGTTGCGATTGTGGTCAAGGAGATGGACGTTCGCGAGTTTGTCAAGGAATTTAGTTTGAATACGGGTGTCAATGCGATTGTCGACCACGATGTAGAGGGCATGGTGAGTGGAAATTTAAGGCGAATGGTTCCAGAAATTGCGTTTCGCATTTTGATGGAATCGAATGGTTTTAAGGTGCGTGGCGAGCATGGTTGCTTGCGGGTGTTGCGAAAAGCGTTATCGCGAGATTCTCCAGGCGGAGTGTTGTCGAATTTGCAAAATACGAAAATCTTGGTGGAACGAGCGGGGAACCTTTATTCGGTTGATTTGCAATCGGTTCCGCTTAAGGATGCGCTTAAGGAAATTGCAAATGAGGCGGGGCTTAATTTGGCTGTATATGGTGATTTGAATGAGACCGTGCAAATGTCGTTCAGGGACGTGACTTTGCCGGAACTTTTCTCATCGATTTTTCGGGGGAGTGCGTTTACATTTCGCTTGGATTCGGCGTCGATTCTCGTTTCCGAAGAGGGGGCTGCAAAGGCGCTTGCCGATACGCGTGTTTATCCGTTGAAGCATGTGCCGCCGGATAAGGCTTTGGCGCAACTTTCAAAGTTTATGAAAGCGATGTATATTGATGTCTCGGAATATCGCGAGCAGAATGCGCTTGTTCTTGGTGGGTCGCCTCGTGCGCTTGATCGTGCTATTGAATTTTTGAAGATGATTGATGTGCCGCAGATGCAAGTGACGCTTGCGTGTGTGATCGTTGAATTTCGAAAAGGGCGCGGTTTTGCGATTGGCGTGCGGAGCGGTTCGGCGCGGAATGTGGGTGAGCGTGATATCCAAGCGCGTGGATTCTTTGATTTTTTGGGGAAAGATATTTCGAAGTCGGGCGCGTTTGGAAAAATTGGAATTTTGCCGGACCGTTTCGAATTAGAACTCTCGTCGATGGAAGAAAATAATGAGGCGAAGGTACTTGCGCGACCTCGCGTGACAACGTTAAATGGCAATAAGGCGGAACTAAATGTAACGAATACGGTTTATTACCTTATCAGTCAAGTCTCATCGGATGGTTACCCGATTACGGATTACCGTTCGTTTAATGATGGCATATCGTTGGAACTTACACCGACGATGACGCAAGATGGCCTGATTACGCTTTCGGTTGCACCGGAAATCAAGACGGCTGGCAGGAGCACTGGCGATGGCCCGCGTGATATCAGCTCAAGGAATATGAAAACAACGGTGGTGCTGCATGATGGGGAAACGCTTTGCTTGGGTGGGCTCATTCGCAAAAGCAAAACGGAAGTGCGGTCGGCAGTTCCGTTCTTGGGGAGTATCCCTTTGCTTGGGCGTTTGTTCAGTTACACATCTGAAGAAGAGGACGAAAGCGAACTCGCGATATTCATAACGCCGAGTATTCTGCGTCATCCTGACCCTGAAAGGGGAAGACAACTCAGAAGGCGAGTGTTGCAAAAATGAGTTTACTCATTTTTATAACCGAGCCAAAGAGTTGGGGCTTTAGCCCCATCCAGTGAAGTCTTGGATATGTATAACGGAGGGTAAATTTTTGTTTTGGAATAAGCGAATTGCGCCTGTCGCGGCTCGGATGATGACGTGGGAAGTGATGACCGCGTTTGATGGCGTTCTTACGGAAACGGAATTGCGTAAACGTTTTGATGACGAATTTTGCGATGTGGGTAATGCGAAAGAATGCGGGAATCATGTGTTCTTTTATCATCTTATTTCGTTCAATGCATCGGATGGGCGCAAACATCGTTATCTCGTAATGGTTGCAGATGAATTGCTTGTATGTTACCGCAAAAATTTTGATCGTTGCTTGCCAATGCAAATAGCATTGTATACAATTGCAGATAAAATATTACGTGGCGAGTGCATTGCCGGCTTAAATAGCGTAGATATTGCCGATTCAAATGTTGCGACCATGAATGGCGTGGAATTTGATGGAAATCTATTGTTGATTGCGCTTTGGAAAAATTGCTTGTATATTCTTGTGTTCGTAAAAGGTCGATTGTGCCATTGGTCAGAAGAATGTGGCTATGGGGAAGGCTTTGGCACTCGAACAGAGGAACGCGTCGCGCAATTTAAAGATTTCATGAAGTCAGACGAATTGTTTGCAAGTGCGGGCCCTTTTGGTGAATCTTATGTGCGCTGTGATGTTATACCGAAAATCGATTATTTCTTCAATGTCGGTGCGCGTGATTCTTTTTGGCGAAATCTTGACTTGGATGCTTGCGATTCAATGAAACCTTGTGAAAAACGCCGATGGGCAATGTGCTTTATTGCATTGCTTGTTTTGTGCGTGAGCGCTTTTATTGCCTGTGAAAATTCTGAAAGTTGGCTTTTATTTGGGATGTTTGACGATTATCGAACGACTTATGTAGATGTAGCACCCGTTGAATTGTCTTTGCCTGCTTCGAAAGATTTGGAAAAGATGGCGTGGGCGGAAGGACATCGCGGTTTGTTCTCTGCAAAGTGGATGCTTGAACGTGATTCGCTTGCGGAAAATGAAAATAATTTGATTGTTAAACGCCGAAAATATCGCGGAACTTGCGATTCGTTGAATCTTAAATTGCTGGGGATTGTCGGCAATCGCGTGGCTCTTGTGCAAATTGCGGACGAAACAAAAACGCTTTTGGTCGGGGATTCACTTTTGTCGTATCGTGTAAAGGCGATTGGTCGGAATAATATTGTGTTGCGCTGTGGCGTTAAGGAAGTTAATTATGGGGTGCAATACGGGTTTGGAGGGGCTGTTGTCTCGCAAATTGAAGCTCGGTAACGTTTTGCCGCTTGTGCTCGGTGTTTTGCTGGTGCTATCAATTTTGATGACGGTGTTGCTTCGCTTGCCGGGAACGCTGCGCCGAACGGTGGCTTTTGTCGCAAATGAAACGCAAAATATGTATTTGGCAGAATCTGCTGTGATTGCGAAACTTGAAGGTTTTCCGGATGGCTATTTTGCAGAACTTCTGACGGTTGAATCTCGCTTGCTTGGACCTTGGAATTTATGGCATGTGAATGTGCCGTATAATCGAGGCAGTGTGCGACCGCTTGAGCGAGAAACGATAAAGTTTCAATTTCTTTTGGGAAATGAGTTTGAACACTTCTCGACATCGGAATGGACGCGTTGCGCTGTGGCGTTGGAACAGAATTTGCATGAACGCATTTTACAGTCGGAAGGAATAAAGTCGGTTTCAGGCAATCATCGAATTTTTAAGTTCGATTCAACCTTGATGGGGCGCGCTTCTTTGGTCGCGTTAAATGTCAGCGCTGGTGATTTGACTCTGGACTTGGGTGGTTCTGATGCTTTTAGCCGTTCTGGCGACGGGCGGGCTTCTCTGCGTTCGTTTATGGCGAATGTCGAGGGTGATGTCAAAGTTCGTGGGAATGTCCACTTCGATACGCTTCGGATTTATTCTACAGAATCGGTTTTGTTGCAAGGGAATGTGTCGGCGGATTTCGTTGAAATCTTTGGACTTGTTGGTGTGACCATTTCGGGCGATGTTTCGCTTGCGGGACTCCTCTTGTCGAAACAAAATGTGGAAATTTCTGGGAATGCGAAAATGAAATTCCCGAGTGTCGCTATTGTTGTTGGCGCTCGCGGAAATCGTTTGTCGCTGTTTGGAAAGTCCGTTTTTGAAGGGGCTATGCTCGCGCCCTCGGGCGTTGTGGATCGCGATTCTTCGGCTGTATTGCTTGATTCGACAAAAGCGCTGTTACCCTTTTGCATGGATTCTCGGCCTGTTGTGTTTTCGCGGAGGCGTTTATGATCCAATCTCGTCATGGATTTACTTTGCCCGAAGTCTGCGTGGCGCTCACGATTTTTTTTATCGGAACGACAGCGCTCCTTGGCGTTTGGAGCTTTTTCAATCGCGAAGTTGCGGAGGAACGGCTGCGTTTGGAGCGTTTCGAACACGTGTTTTCGACAATGGAATCTTTGATTGCAAATCGCCCCAATTGCGTGGATTCTCTGACCGGTGCACTCTCGCAAAATGTTTCGCATTCCCCAGAATCGCAGGTTATTTCGGTTCGGTTGAAACGGATTCCCGGAAACAAACATCTGGCGTGGGCGGTTGTGGAGCGTGAGGGCTTTTCGCTCAAGCGCTTGATGCGGTGTAGGTGAGGTGAATATGAAAAACTTGTATAGCGCGAAAGGGTTTACGCTTTTAGAAATGCTTGTGTCGCTTACGGTTGCTGCAATCCTCATTGCGACGACTCTCAACGTTTATGCATCTTTTGCTCATGGGATGGGGGTGGCTTCGAACAACTACGTTCGGTTTGCGACGGAGAATGCCAATGAGTTGCGATGCCGGACTCGATTTGTGCGTGGGCTTTCGCCTTGCGATACTGCTCCGCGTGAATCTCGAACATTCCGAGAATCTCGAGCTTTCCGCGAATCTCGTGAATCTATACGCTCACGTTTCTAGAAATAACTGGACGCTTCGTTCTTTGAACTCGGCATGACGAAGAGTGATGAAGCTTTTTGCCTTGCGTCCGCGACATTCGACTGCGATTCTAGATACGGCAGTCTAATAACCAAAGACTAATGAGCGAAAAAAAACGCTCCGCATTTTGCGGAGCGTCTCAAGTCTTGTAATTCCTACAACTTAGTTTGTTGCCTGGTCTTCGACGTTTTCGCAACGCTTGCGAGCCTTGCTCACTTCAATCAAGTTGCTGATGTAATGCATAAAGGAGAGCACGCTAACGGAGAGGAATCCGATTGCATAAAGGGCAAGGAACGGTCCGATAATGTACTTGCTTGCGTTGATGTATTCGAGCAAACCGAAGATGCAGTAAACGCCAACGATGAGTTCGAGGAGTGCCATCCACGGGAACTTCTGTGCATAATGACTCTTGGCCTTCTTCTTTTCGCCACCGCTCTTCGGTGTGCGGACAAAGCTGCCCTTCGTGCCGAGAACTGCGGCGAACACTGCGCGGGAGTTGCTAACGGCAATGCCTACGCCAAGTGCCATCAAGATGGGGAGCGAAAGCAAGCGGATTTTCCAACCTGTATAGCCGGAGCAACGTTGGGCGACAAAGTAAAGAACTGAAGGTGCGATGGCTGCTGCAAAGATAAAGGCGAAACCGACAGTGTAGGCCCAAGTGGGGAGATGGCCGACCGGTTCAAAGAAGGCTAGCAGCGGCCAAGCGCAAAGGGCGGTGAACAACATGCAGGGGTGGATCGAGTAGTGCGTCGTGTGGAGGATGGCGGCCAACTTTACGCGGAACGGAACCTTGGAACGGAGCACCTTCGGCAAAATCTTGATGGCCGTCTGAATGGAGCCTTTTGCCCAGCGGAACTGCTGAGCCTTGAACGCGTTGATGTCGTTCGGGATTTCAGCCGGAACAATCACGTCGAACACGAACTTCATCTTCCAACCAGCGAGCTGAGAACGGTAAGAAAGGTCCATGTCTTCGGTGAGCGTATCGCCTTCCCAGCCGCCACCGCCGTAAATAGCTTCCTTGCGCCATACGCCTGCGGTACCGTTGAAGTTCATAAAGAGCTTGCCCCAGCTACGTGCGGACTGTTCAATCACAAAGTGACCGTCAATACCGATAGACTGTGCGAGCGTCAAACCGGATTCGGTGCGGTTCAGGTGGCCCCAGCGTCCCTGGACGAGACCGATTTCCTTATCCATGACGAGGTAGGGAACCGTCTTCAGGAGGAAGTCTTTCTCGGGAACGAAATCGGCATCGAAGATGGCGAGGAATTCACCCTTGGCGACTTCCATACCTTCCTTGAGGGCGCCAGCCTTGAAATCCTTGCGGTTCGTGCGGTGGATAAGCTTGATGTCATAACCACGTGCAGCAAGTTCAGCGACTTTTTTCTTCGTGACTTCGTAGCATTCGTCCGTGGAGTCGTCCAAGACCTGGATTTCGTGCTTGTCCTTGGGGTAGTCGATGGCGCAGACCGCTTCGAGGAGTCGTTCAACGCAGTTGGCTTCGTTAAAAACCGGGAGCTGTGTCGTAACCTGAGGCAGGTCGGCCATGGAGTGTTCGCGATAGTACTTCAAGATGGCCTTACGGTCTGAAAGGCGCGTCTTGCGGCTGTTTTTGAGGAACAGATAGATGCTATAGTAGCAGCTAAACCCGTAAATCACCAGTCCCACGCCTGCGATAACGTAGACGACGAACATTGCGTATAGTAGTATTGTACTCATTCTACTGTATACCTTTGCATTTATTGATGCTTGGGGCCAAATATAGAAACGCAATGTGAACTTTGCTACATTTTAAAGGAAATTTGGCCCAATTTTTGCTTCCTGAAGTATTATTTTACATTGGATTGAAAACCCTATTTTACATTGGCTTTTTATGGAAAAAAACGAAGGTATACGAAACAAAAATTTACTATCGCCGGTCGTTCGTTGGATGGAAACGAACCGTGGAACCGAAGGTTTTACAGAATCTTTACGTAAATTGTTAATGTATGCTTGCGTTGAATGGATCCGTCGCGGCACATCGGCGCTTTTGACCCCAGAACAGGCTATTTCGAAGATCGTTTGCTGTGCGCTCCCTGAGTTTCCGGTGGGGGAATGGTCCGAAAATCCCGAAAATTACATGGACGAAATCGCCGATTTCTGTGAAAAGGTCAAAATTTTGCCTTTACCGCCTGCTCTCCAGGGTGAAATTCCGTCTGTTTTGGACCTTCGCGGGGTAAAATGCCCCCTCAACGCCGCCCGTTCGAGAATCGTCATGTCGGGATATCCGGCCGGAAGAACGCTAAAAATACTGCTTGATGAAGGTTCTCCTATCGAAAATGTGCCCGGATCGCTCATTGCCGATGGCCATAAAGTGCTTTCTCGCGAAAAAAAAGGCAATTATTGGGAAATCTCTGTGGTCAAAACGCAATCTAAAGTATAGATTGTTTATGTGGAAAACAGAATATTAGTTATAGGCGATGAATTGTTCGGCCCCAAGGGCGAAGCGGCGAACCGTTTTGTAGAGGCTGTGCTTTGCCGGGAACCGAGTCGCCCGATACAGTTTTCCTTGAATGTTCCTGTTGCGGTATCGCTCTCGCAAATCAAGGCGCGCCTTTCTTCGGATGTTATCGGGAAAAATGCAGGCCGTATTATTGTAGGGCTTGGGCTTCGCGAACTGAACCATGGCGGCGCCGATGGCGCTTCTGTAGCTAATCTTTTGATGCTTTTGGTGAATGAGCTTGTGAATAAGACGCAGTCACGGCTGTTTTTGCTTACGATTCCTCGCGAAATGTTCCCGATTGCGGTAAATGAAATTGATTTTTTGAATACTTCCATCCGCGAAATTTGTGCCATGAATGAAAATCGTGTGGAATTAATCGATTTTGCTCAGTATGCCGATGATTTCAAGGAAAAACAGATGGCTCGAGGCAAGTTCGGGCGTAGCCTGTTTATGGAAAATGGCGAAGCGACATCGCTTTGCAACATGCTTTTGGCCCTGTATTTGCAGGATCGACTTGTAGAAGATTTAAAGGAGATATAATTATGGGTCTTTTTGACAATCGTTTTGCTAGTAAAAATGCGGCCATGAGCCGCGCATTCTCCATTGATTCCGAAAAGGACAAGCAGAAGCGGAATTCTGTTCGTGAACCAGCCGCCCCCAAAATGGGCATCTGCGACAAGTGCCACAAGGAAGCCTTGCTGCGCTCTTACCGCTCCCGTGAAATGTCCATGTCCGATGGTGCCGCAAGTTTTGGAACGGTGGTCAAGCACCTCTGCGAAGATTGCGCTCCGCGCTCCAAGCGCTTCGAAGATACAAACGTTCCTGCAATGGACAAGAAGCAAGTCAAGAACCTGATGCGCTCTGCGAAGAAAGGACTGTTGTAGGTGTTAGGTTTTAGGTATTAGGGGTTAGGAATCGTAAAAAAATTAATTCCTAATTCAAAATTCCTACTTCCAAATTGATATTTCGCCCGTATCGTACGGGCATTTTTCTGTTGTATGGTGAATTGAAAATTTTACAATAAATTTATGAGTCAAAATCCCGAAAAAAGCGTGTTAATAGAGTAGAAACTAATTCTATTAACATTTCGAAAGAGGGATTACATGGCAAATGACAAAGAAATTGTCAAAAATGAAACTTTTCTAGGGGATACACGTGAATTCTGCGAACGGCAAAAACTTGAGGAAATCAAGAATCAAAAATACCTAGACCCGCTTTACGATGCCGCATTCAAGGCGTTCTTGAGCGACGAGCAGGCACTTGTCAGTTTTTTGAACGGAGTATTCCACTTGGAGGGGGATAACAGAATCAAGTCTGTTTCGGTCAAGAATACCGAAATCAACATCATTTTCCCGCAGGTCAAGACATTCAGACTTGACATACGCGCAAAAACCGCGAATGGGTTTTGCATTAACGTTGAGATGCAAAAAAGCTAAACCGCTCCATTTTGTGGAGCGAGTGTTACTACAGCACAGCGCTTTTTTGCTCCAAAGCAAGTACGAATTGGACCAAGAAACTTTTGCAGGACAGTCCACGAATCTAACCGATGAGGAGCGTGCCGAGCGGGAATCCCGCCGCTATGAAATTCCGCCGACATTTGCCATCTGGATTTGTGATTTCGCCATCCAGCAGCAGGACGGTTTCCGTGGCACGTGGGCCATCCGCAACGAGAGTGGCTTGACGATTTCCGACAAGGTTAAGTATATTATATATGACTTGACGCGGTTCAACAAGCCTGAGATGCAAATCAAGACTGATGAGGAACGCTGGCTTTTCTTGCTGAAACATGCGGGCGGCGCCCAGTCACTTCCGGATTTTGGCGACGAAATCATCGCGAAGGCTATTTGTCGAATCTTGGTTGACAAGGCGTCGGAAACACTTTTAAGGGAACAGGTAAAGAGTATGGTTTTGACGGAAGAAGAACAGGATTACCTCGCCTGGATCAAAATGAAAGGTGTTAAACAAGGAGCAGATCAAAAGGTTCGCGAGATGGCGAAGAAAATGCTTGCTGAAGGAGATTCTGTAGAAAAAGTGGCGCGAATCACAGAACTTTCTAAAGCTGATGTTTTGGCTATCAAGGCGGAGATTCATCAAAATTTGGCCTAAAAATCTCACCCTAGGCCAAATGAATGCGTAAAATATATTTTATAAAAAAATCTTACCCCCCTTAACGAAATTGAGGTAAATTCTTAAATTTGGGTCTCGAATTTAATATGGAGACCTCCAATGTCTGATATTCGCGCCAAGGAATCTGTCAAGCAATATCTTGATGGCGTCATTTCGACAATTACCCCGGAAATCGTTCGTTCGCTGAAGCGTGGCTACACCCGCAGAGATTTCACCAGCGACTTGATGTCGGGTTTGATTGTTGGCATTTTGGCGCTTCCCTTGGCGATTGCGTTTGCTATCGCTTCTGGCGTGGGTCCGGAACAAGGTCTCTACACCGCCATTATCGCGGGCTTTATCATTTCGCTTTTGGGCGGTTCCCGCTTCCAGATTGGCGGTCCGACAGGCGCTTTCATCGTGATTGTCTACGGCATTGTAAGCCAGTACGGTTATGATGGCCTTGCTTCGGCAACGCTCTTGGCCGGTATCTTCCTCGTCATTTTCGGTCTTGCAAAGTTCGGTGCGATTATCAAGTTCATCCCGTATCCGGTGACGGTCGGCTTTACGGCGGGTATCGCTATTATTATTGCGCTTGGCCAGGTGCCGAACTTCTTCGGTCTTACGTTTGCGGGCGCTGACCCGGCTGACGCTGTGGGCAAAATCAAGCTTTACGTTTCTTCTTTCGGTTCCATGAATGTTTATTCCGTAATCGTGGGCGTTGTTGCTCTCGCGGTTTGCATTTTGTGGCCGAAGATCACGACGAAGGTTCCGGGTTCCCTCATTGCGATTATCGTTGCAACGGTGATGGTGAAGGTTCTTGGCTGGGATGATCCGGTGAATGGTCACGGCGTGGTGACGATTGGCATGAAGAACCACATTCCGAGCGGTTTTCCGGTGCCGCACCTCCCGAACATCAGCCTTGAAATGATGCAAAAGGTGTTCCAGCCGGCACTTACGATTGCCATGCTCGGTGCTATCGAATCGCTCCTTTCTGCAGTGGTGGCTGATGGTATGACGAGTACAAAGCACCGCTCCAACACGGAACTTTTTGGCCAGGGTGTCGCTAACATTTTGAGCCCGATTTTTGGCGGTATTCCGGCTACGGGCGCTATCGCTCGTACAGCAACGAACATTCGTAACGGCGCTGTGAGCCCGATTTCTGGTCTTGTTCATGCAGTCGTTCTCTTGCTCATTATGCTCGTGCTTGGCAAGTATGCCGAAATGATCCCGATGGCAGCCCTTGCCGCTGTGCTTTTCCAGGTCGCTTTCAATATGTGCGGTTACCGCAGTGTGATCAAGATGTTCAAGGCTCCCAAGAGCGATGTGACGGTGATGCTTGTCGCATTCTTCCTCACGGTGATTATCGACCTCACGGTTGCTATCGAAGTGGGCGTGCTCCTTGCCGCCGTGCTTTTCATCAAGCGCATGAGCGATGTGGCCGAAGTAGAATCGGTGACCTCTGCTTTGAAGGATGACGACGAAGAAGCGGCTCACAACGAGCTTTCTCGCCAGGTGCCGAAGGGTGTTGTTGTTTACGAACTTGCCGGTTCGCTGTTCTTTGGCGCTGTAGACAAGTTCAAGGAAACGATGAACCGTATTTCGGAAAAGCCGAAGATTTTGATTTTGCGCATGCGTAGTGTTTCGAGCATTGATGCTGCTGGTATCAATATGATCGAAGACTTGCTCAATCGTTGCAATCGCGAAGGTACTCAGTTGCTCCTTAGTGGCGTGCATGCCCAGCCGGTGGTGGCTTTGACGCGTGCAGGTGTGCTCAAGCAGCTTGGCGAAGAAAACGCTCTCGGTAACATCGACGCGGCCCTCAACCGCGCCCGTGAACTTTTGGGCCTCCCGATTGTGGATACCTCGCACGAAGATGTGCAAGCTCCGACGGTCTCTTGGGAAAAGAACCTTGACAAGCCGTGGATGCCGGAAGAATCGAACGCTGCGATTGCCGAAGAAACTCCGGAAGTTATTGCCGAAAAGATGATGGACGAACCCATCAAGAAGATTGAGGATGTCAAGAATTAGTAGGGTTGTTTGTTCTAAAAAACGGAATAATAAGTTTCGAAAATTTTGATTTCGTTTGTATGCTCCTTGCAGAAATGTGAGGAGCATTACTATTTCAGAACGAAATGTAAATAAAAGTTTAAAAACACTTTGGAGCGGTTCGATATTATATTATTTTTTACGATGTAGATTGGAATCTACAACAAAAACGAGATGAGAATGGGTTATTGGGACGAAAACCACTACTTGGAAGAAGATAAAAAACGGACCGCCTTCGAAGAGTTCGTGGTGAACTTTGTAGTAGCCTTTAGCGGTTGCGCTCTGTTATTCCTCATGAATATTATGTAATCCGTTGAGTTTTCGCTTTTTGTATAGATTTTTTTTGTAAAGCAGTAATTTACATTATTCCGGATTGGATATTGAACATGGAGATTTTTCTTCATGTTTTTTGTTTTATCGAATACATTTAAAGAGTCGGTAGTTCTTCTATCGACAAAGAAGGAGAAGATTAAGGGTGTTTGGTTATTAGGGTAGTGTGGGTACATTGCGTGTGAACGCTTGCGACTCGTGTCGCGATTAGGGAACGAAAGGTATGAGAGGCTTCGCAGCAATGTATAAAATCCGCCGGAGAATTCTCCGACGGATTTTTTTCTTTAGCGTTTGATTATAAAAATGTGCTGGTTCTGAGCGGGGCGGCCGAGCAAGTCGAAATCCTTTGATTTTGCCGGATTCAATTTGGGGCGTCGTTTTGCGGAAATAATGGTGTTAGAAACGGTGCTAGAGTATTAAGTGTCGTTTTTTATAAAGTAATTAAAGAAGTAAGAATCGCCTACTTCTCCGTTTTTATCAATATAAGACTTGGTATAGATGACGGAGTCCTCCGTAACTTCGTAAATCGAGTGTTCAATGATGGGTGGATTGCCATTGCCTTCTTGGATGACTGTTTTGAAATCTCCATCTTGCGTAATGGTGATCTTGCCAAAACTAAGGGAATCACGACTTTGGACTTTTATTTTCCAATCGTCGGAGTCTTTTTTCTTGGTGTAAGTCTTGGCACTGTCAACATGAGAGCCCGTGTAGTAAACCTTGTTGGTTTCGTACTCCGTGCCGTGCTCAGTATCCGCATTCTGAAAGTAAATGCTATCAACAAAGAAATTCTTGTAAATCGTTGTTGTAGGTTCGCTAGATGTTGGGTAGTCTTTGTCAAAAATTTCAAAGGTGGCACGGAGGCAATCGATAGCGAATGCGTTCAGTGCTCCCAAAGCAATGATAAGGATAAGTTTTTTCATATAGAAGAATGTAAAAAAATCTTATCTATCAAAATAAAAGAAGGCGACCGAAGCCGCCTTTTGAATGTGATGTAATGTGTTCCTAATCCCTGAAACCTATTACCTAACCCCTAGTTCCGCCATCAGTCGCTTTTTCGCGGGGCTGTCGGGGAGCGGTAGGAATGTCTCTTGAGCGAACGAGCGCATGAGCATTTCTTGGGCTGCCTTTTTCGGGATGCCGCGGCTCACGAGGTAGAACATCTGTTCTGCATCGAGTTCGCCGACGGTGTTGCCGTGCGTACATTCCACGTCGTCATGATAAATCTTGAGGACGGGTTTCACGGAAACGCTAGCATCTTCGCTCAAAAGGATGGTGTTCACGAGCTGGCTCGAGTTGACGCCTGTGCAGTCGTAACCGACGATGACGCTTCCGTCGTAGCTCACTCGTGCAGAACCCGAAAGCAAGTTGCGGGCGAGCTGCGTGCTTGTGGTGCGCGGGGCTTCGTGGTAAATCGTGAGGCGGCTGTGCTGCGAGGCTTCGCCATCGAGAACATGGAGGCTGCGGTAATCGAAGTTGGCGCCTTCGCCCTTGAGGTGACATTCGACGCTTATGCGCCCGATAGCGGTGTCGCGGCAGATGCTGGAGAATCGGACGTTGGCGCCTGCGGCCTGGTTGATGTTGAAGTGTCTAAAACGGAGCGGCAAATCGCAAGCCGGATTTGCAAAGAAAATTTCGACGTCAGCATTTTCGCCAACATTGATGTCGAAGCGTTCGGCGGCAATGTTGTGGGTGACCTTGTTGTCGAGAATTTCGAGGCTCACCTTGGCGCCTTTGCCGATGTCAAGGACGGTGTGACCAAAGTCGTTGTTGCACTTGAGCATCGCCATTTCGGCTGCGCCGGGCACGATTTCGCGAATCATGGGGTGGGCTTGGTTTGCAATCGGGAGGAGGGCGGCGAAGTCGGATTCCTGGGTGGTTGGGGACTGCGCGGCGGTCTCGTTTGCTGCGGGGGTTGCCGGAGATGTTGCGGGGGATGCCGCAAAATTCGTGCCCATAAATTCCGGAGTCGGGATTTTGGCGACCGGGAAGAACGACCAAAGTTCGTTATTGCGCTTGGGCATGCCGAGTTCGCGGAGGCGTGCTATCGCCTGTTCCGCGGTGGGCAAGTTCTGTATAAATTCAGCGTTCATTATGCGTCCTCGCAGTTACTTGGCTTCTTCGATCCAGTCGTAGCCTTGATCTTCGAGCTTGAGGGCAAGTTCCGGGCCACCGCTCAAGATGATTTTGCCGTGACGGAGCACGTGAACGTAAGTGGGCTTGATGTAGTCGAGCAAGCGCTGGTAATGCGTCACGAGAATTACTGCCTTTTCGGGCGACATGATGTGATTGATGCCGTTTGCAACGATGCGGAGGGCGTCAATGTCGAGGCCGGAGTCCGTTTCGTCGAGGAAGCTCACCTTCGGGTCGAGAATGGCCATCTGGAGGATTTCGTTGCGCTTCTTTTCGCCACCGCTCATGCCATCGTTCACGCCGCGTTCACGATAGCGTTCGTCCATTTCGAGCAAGTCCATCTTTTCTTCGCAGAGTTTCTTGAAATCTTCATCGCTCATTTCGGGCTGGCCGAGGAAAGCGCGCTTGCTGTTGAGCGCCATCTTCA
>CAMJNF010000056.1 GCA_946407235.1 uncultured Fibrobacter sp.
CAACGACGTTGTCCGGTTCGCACATGGCAATCATTTCATTCACCCAAGTACTGATTTTCGGGTGCTTGATATCGTTAAGAGTAAGACTCATTATGAGCTCCTATTGGGTTTAACGTGTTTTTTTCGAGATATTTCGAACGGGCTATAAGATAGAAAAAAAATCAAGCCTTGGATAGGTTTTTATAGTTACAACCCTGTAAGACACGTCTGTTTAGAACTTAAATACGGCTTCGACACCGAACTTGAGGTTCACGTCTTCGCCATAGTTTTCAGTAGAAACATTCTTTTCGTGACCCTGTTTTTCCCAGTCATGGCCCAAAGGGAGAATCGCCGTTGCAAAAGTGGTGATGTCGAGGCCTTCTACTGGGGTAACATAAAGGCGAGAGCCGAAGTTCAAAGAACCGAGATCGGTGTATAAATTGATGGAATTGGTATGGAATTCACAGAGCAAACCAACAGTAAACATGTCGTTCAGCTTATAGTCGCCTTCACCGTAAGCAAACAAGTATTCAGGAATTTCGGATCCATGAATCGTAGCATCGAGCTCAAGGTCTTTTTCAAACCAAGCGTAGAATAAGCCGGCCTTGAGGCTTACATTAGCCATCTTGAAAGAAGGTTCCGCTAAGAAAGCATGGGTGCTTCTGGGCCAAGTTTTACCAATATCATCTTTGTGCAAACCGTAGACGGCGTGGAGGGCGAAGGGGCCGAATTCGAGGGCAGCATCCAAACCAGCATGAAATTCGTTCTGTGTACCGTGTTGCCAGTTATGGTAATGAACAAACGGACGGAGTTTTTGTCCGGCAAAGTTGAACTGGTAGGCCGCATGAATGTCGTAGCCCGTACACACACTCGAAGTACCGTTCATGTTTTCAAGTTGTTGACCGCAAAGATAATCACAGGCGTTACGGGTGAAACCGAGTGCAAATTGCAAACCGTAGAAATCAAGTTCAATACCACGCACGTCATGTTCAGCCATGCCGGCCGCATTGATTGCAGGATCATCGTAATCGTAATAGTTGAATGCACCTTCAGAGTAGGTCATGTCACCAAGCTTGAAGGCTAAATTTTCGTTCTTTCGATACTGAACGAAAGCTCCGTTGTAGTGAAGATACGGCGATGATTCACCGGCATCGGCTTCGATTTCAACTTGGGCAGACCATTGGTCATTGAACTTGACCAAGAAATCGACATCAACGGTTGACCAGAAACGATGATAAAGGTCTTGCTCGCTATCGTTTTTCCAACGAGCGTAGGTATCGAATTCTGCTTGTCCAGAAACTTTAAACTCCATGGATTTCTTGCCTTCGGAGTCAGCGGCTGGGGCTGTTTGGGCAAAAGCACTTGCTGTGGCGAGGCCGAGCACCAGTGCGGAAATTATGGCAGTGTGTTTGCGTTTTTTCATGTATTTTCCTCCATTAAGTGGTATAATTTTTTGAACGCAAATGTACAAAAATGTTGATCTAAAAAAATTATTTTTCTTTATCTGTGACAGAACTTTTACAAAGCCTATCTAGAAGAATCCGTGATGAAATATTCATCAACGAATTCGATGATATGAATTGTCCCGAGTTCGCCAATTCGGATCGAAATTTTAAGTTCAAAACTAATGTATATTACGTAGCGTATTTTTTGAGGCTTTATGATTACAACGATTATTTTAACAATCCTTTTTATTTTGGGTGATGCCGGCGTCCTCTTTTTAAGCCAAGAGAGCTTTGGCAAGCTCCCGCAAGGGAAGCGCCTGGAGCGTATCAAAAAATCCCCGCATTACGACGGCAAGCAGTTCGTAAACGAAGAAGAAACGGAATTCATGACAGGCAACAAGAGCACGCTTACTGTTTGGCGCGAATTCATGTTCAACAACAAGAAAAACACTGTTCCCGACACCGCCATTCACGCGATCAAGACGGATTTGAAAAAACTCCCAAACGACAAGGATTGGATTGTTTGGTTCGGCCATTCGTCGTACCTTGTGAACCTTTCGGGCAAGAAAATCTTGGTGGACCCGGTGTTTTACAAGGGCTCCCCCGTCAAGTTCGCGAACAAAATGTTCAAGGGCACAGACATTTACAAGCCCGCCGACATGCCGGATATCGATTACCTGGTCATCACCCACGACCATTGGGATCATCTGGATTATGAGACCGTCACAGAGCTTGAACCGCGCGTCAAAAAGGTCGTAACCGCACTTGGCGTGGGCTCGCATCTGGAATACTGGCACTATCCCGTGAACAAACTTATTGAGCTTGACTGGTGGGAAAAAGCGCAGCTTGGCGACAGCACCCGCGTTACGGCAACGCCTGCAAGGCATTTTTCTGGCCGCGATTTGAACAAAAACAAGACGTTTTGGGCTTCGTTCGTCTATGAGTCGCCCAAGCGCAAGATTTGGATTGGCGGTGATGGTGGCTACGGCAAGCATTACTCGAAAATTGGGCAAAAGTTCCCGAATATTGATTTAGGGATACTTGAAAACGGGCAATATAACCCGGACTGGGCGCAAGTCCATACGATGCCGCAATATTTGGGTCAGGAGATGAAAGATTTGGATGCCGCCCGCTACATTACGGTTCACCATTCCAAGTTCTGCCTGAGCAAGCACCCTTACGACGAACCGCTGGAAAATGCAAAAAAGGCCGCCAAAGAATCTGGCAAGCCATTGTTCATGCCGCTTATCGGCGAAGTTATTTATCTCGATTAGCAATCGCTTTGCAAGAAGCGCCCGCTATCGCAATTGTCACCCCGGCCTCCGTGCCGGGGTCGCCATTTTTACACGCCCCGCATATAGGGGGCACTCGTCATTGCGAGCGGAGCGAAGCAATCTACTGCTATACCCCGCGCATGTCGGGGGCCCACACAATTTTGTGCAGTTGCACTTGGAAGCGTGCGTTGTTTTGCGTCATGACCTTGCTCCCCATCATCCAATTGACGATTTCTTCGTTGGTGAGCTCGCCCCATACCGGCGAAATAAAGATGTGGGGCATATTATCTGGAGATGTTAACGAGAGTCGCGCGACAACGCCTTCTGCTTCCAGCAAGTCTTCGACACTCCCGACAACGAACTTGAGCACGTCATTTTTACCGAGCGTTACGATATTTTCCATCTTCATTCGGGCTGACATGCCGCTGCTTTTGCACTTCCAGTCCATCGTGTAGAAGAGTCTAGGCAACAGCCATTTGCAGGGGACTGTGCCGTTCGTTTCGATATTGACTTCAAAGCCTGCTTCACTGAATTTTGTAAGCAACTCGCCCACGCTTTCGTGAATCAGCGGTTCGCCGCCCGTGAGCGTGACGCACTTGACGCCGGATTCGCTACGATACGCTTCAACCGCTGCAAGGACCTCCCCCACGCTCATCTGCTTAAAGTCAGGACCTTCGACCGCATACATTGAATCGCAATAGCTACAGCGCAAATTGCAGCCGTGCAGACGCACGAACACCGCCGCCAGCCCCATGCGAATCCCTTCGCCCTCGATACTCTTAAAAATTTCACAAACTTTCATAGAAAGAAAACGCGCGATTCCCGCCCGCGCCCTTACACTTCGTACTCGACGGTATTGCCTTCGCTTTCCTGAACCTGCACCTTGTAGCAATACGGCACCTGTTCGCAAATCCAGCGAGCCATGTTTTCCGCAGTCGGATTAAAGTCCACTACATCGTTCAAGAACTTGTGATCGAGCTTACCCTTCACAATTTCCTTGATGCGAGAAAAATCGATCACCATTCCGTTCTCGTCCAGCGTTTCGGACTGGCAGAACACCGTGATAATCCAGTTGTGGCCATGCAGACCGCGGCACTTGCTTTCGTACGGGAGCGAGAGTTTGTGAGCCCCAGAAATTTCAATACGCTTGATAACTCTGTACATATTACGCCTCGTATTCCGTCGTGTCGTTGATGCCCGCCTCGACGAGAGCTGCCTTGCGTTCCAGGCAGGTTGCGCACTTGCCGCAATGGATTTTACCGCCCTTGTAGCAAGACCAAGTTTCGCTGTAATCCAAGCCAAGAGCCTTACCCTTGCAAGCGATATCCGCCTTGGAAATGTTCGTGTACGGAGCGTCAATCGTGATGTTTGCGTATGTACCTGCAGAAATCGCCGCCGACATGTTCTTCACAAATTCTTCGCGGCAGTCCGGGTAAATCGCATGGTCGCCAAAGTGGTTCGCCATCATCACACGCTTGAGGTCTCGGCTTTCGGCAAGCCCTGCCGCCACAGAGAGCATAATGCCATTGCGGAACGGCACCACCGTCGATTTCATGTTTTCGTCGGCGTAAGTCCCTTCTGGGATGGCATCTGCACCCGAAAGGAGCGACGATGTAAAATAATCGTGCATGAACTTGAGCGGAATCGTAATGTGCGGGATCCCGAGCTTTTCGCAGTGCATGCGTGCAAAAGGAATTTCTTTGTCGTTATGGTTGCTGCCGTAATCAAATGAAACGGCAAGCGCAATATCCGCAGCGCGGTCGTAGAGCAAGGTCACACTGTCCATTCCACCAGACAAGACCAGCAAAGCGTCTTTCATAAAGTCTCCTAGTTTTGTTTAAAGTCAGGATGGGTCTCGAACTGACTAATGATAAAGATAGAAATTTTGCTAAATTGTTTCAATAAAAAAGTTGGGTATATGGACGAGGTTTAGAATGAGAAATTTCAAGAACAGCATTATTGCGTCCATTATACTATCTGTAGCCCTTGCCGCTTGCGGTGGCGACAGCGGTACATCCCCTTCTGATGTCATCCCGGATTCCGTTCCGGGATTGCCATCTAGTTCCAGCGTTAAGAAGTCGTCATCGTCTAGTGTCATCCGGAGCAGCAGTTCCGTCATCCAGAGCGGCGATAGCCACGAAGGATCCAGTAACAGTAAACGTTCAAGTAGCAGTTCCTCGAAGGTTTCCTCTTCATCGGCGAAGGCAACGTCCTCTTCGTCATCTGCAAAGATCGTCTCGTCATCCTCGAAGCGTAGCGAAGGGGATCCATCCAGTTCTAGCCAAAAGATTGCCTCGTCGTCTTCTGTAAAAAAAGAATCCTCCAGCAGCGAGTATGTGCCTTTTGACCACTCGAATACTTTAGCGTCTGATTGGTATGTTGGTGAAAATGCATACAAGCAATTTACGGACCCTCGCAATGGCCGCTCTTATTACTATATCAAAATTATTGGTAAAGATCAAGTTGGTGACAAGGATTCCGTGACCATCATGGCAGAAAATTTGAATGTTGGTAAGATGGTCCTTGGAGCAGAAAACCAAAATAATGATAGTGAAATTGAACGATACTGCTACAACAACGACACCACCAAATGTGATGAATTTGGCGGACTCTACCAGTGGGCGGAGATGATGCAATTGCCGAGTCGTTGCAATACAGAAAGCTGTGCTGATTTAATTGAAGAAAATCATCGAGGTATATGCCCAGAAGGTTGGCGATTGATGAAATGGAAAGATTTCTATATCGCATGGCATGCTGAATCTAATGATCATGGTATTGAGGGGGTTCGCTCTTCGTATGGTTTTAATGGGTATAATTCGACTGGACTTTCCCTTACAGGTGCAGGCTTGAGGACTGCTGAGGGGGTGTTTGAAGATTTAAAAGGCGGATTTTATTGGGCATTCCCCAAAGAACATAGTGCTGATGTTAATCAATATGTGCATACGGGGGTTATCTCTGCTTCTACTAATTATGCTCCAAGTAATGATTCTGGTGGGGCTAAGTTATCAGGTCGATCCGTCCGTTGTGTAAAAATCGAATAGTTTCCTTATAAAATATTAAGGCGGATTGTATCCGCCTTCCTTGCGTTTTCTCGGCTTTATTTGCCGGAATTCCTAACATTAAAACGTATCGACGCCTAAATCCTTGTCGCCTTCCTTGACTTTTGCAAGAATTTCAAGCCCTGTCAAGTCCTGCATCATGCGGATATTGTCATCTTCCATTTCAAAATTGCCGCTACAGCCGTAACGGTTCACGATAATTCCACGGATATCTAGGCCGCGACTACGAGCGTATTCTATAGTGAGCACGCAAGCGTTGATGGAGCCGAGCGCCGCCGTCGTTACAATAAGCAGCGGGAGGCCGAGTTCCTTCATAATATCAACGAGGAAGATTTTATGATGGTCATAGCGGATGGGGCAAATGATTCCCCCACTTCCTTCGGCAAAGATGAATTCGTGGCGGGAGCAGGCTGCGTTAAAGTCCGCCTGAACTTTCGAAAGTTCAACGGGACAGCCTTCTTTTTGTGCGGCCAGATGCGGTGAAACAGCCTCTTTGTAGACGTAACTGACGAGCTGTTCTTGCGTGTCCGCGAGACCTGCAATGCGCTTGACATAATCGGCGTCGCCCGCAATCCACTTGCCATCACGGAGTTCAGCACCGCTGAGCGCCGCCTTGTAATAGCCCGCGTCAATGCCGGAATCGCGCCATTTTTTCACCAAAAGAGCCGTGATAAAAGTTTTACCGACATCCGTACCCGTCGCCGTAACGAAATAACCTTTGTGTTTAGACAAGAGATTAGAGACGAGAGACGATAGATTTTTTTGACACATATTTACCTTACTTTGTCATCCTGAGCGAAGTCGAAGGATCCAGTTATTTTTTATATAATTTCTGCGATTTTGGCTGCAGCAAATTCAAGTTCTTCTTTTGTATGCGTTGCCATGAGGCTTGCGCGCAAGCGGGCCTGCCCTTTTGCAACCGTCGGATATCGAATCGCTGGAATCAGAATTCCGCGTTTCTGGAGCGTTTCCGAAATCCGCAAAGCTTTAGCTTCATCCCCAATGATAATCGGGATAATCGCCGATTCCGTCTGCGGAACTTGCAACCCATGCAAGCGCAAAGCATCGCAAAAGAATTTCACGTTATCACGCAATTGCTGGACGCGCTCCGGATGAGCATCAATAAACTGCAAATTGCGGAGTGCAGCCGCCGCTACCGCAGGGGCCATCGCTGTCGTGAAAATGAAACTGCGAGACTTGTTTTTCAAGAATTCAATCAACTGCTTGGAACCGGCGACAAAGCCGCCTTCGGCGGCCACGGCCTTGCTCAAAGTCCCGACGGTCACATCGGCATGTTCACAATTGTAATGTTCCGCAAGTCCGCGCCCCGTGCGCCCAAGGACGCCCGTGGCATGCGCCTCATCAATCATGAGCAACACGCCATGCGCTTTCGCAATCCGCAAGAGTTCCGGCAAGTTCGCCAAATCGCCATCCATGCTGAAAACAGCATCCGTCACGATAAGACCACGGAAATTCGAGACTGCATTTTCCGCGAGCTTTTCACGTGCGCAGAACTCAGCCTTGGCCGCCTCAATCGCGCGTTCCAAATCCGCCATGTCATTGTGCTTGTACACAAAGCATTTTGCACGCGAAAGACGAATGCCATCAATAATGCTTGCGTGATTCAGTTCATCGCTGAAAATAAAATCGTTCTTGCCACACAACGCAGAAATCGTTCCCACGTTCGCCATGTAGCCCGTATTGAACACGATAGCCGCCTCTTCGCCTTTGAACTGTGCAATAAACTCTTCGAGTTCATCGTGCGGAGTCTTGTTGCCGGTCGTGAGGCGAGCGCCACCGCTCCCCGTACCCCATTCAAGGACCGCATCCGCCATCGCCTGCTTGAGTTCAGAAACGTTCGCCAAATCCAAGTAAGAATTCGAAGCGAGCAAAACCGTATCCTTACCCGCAATCGTCACATGCGATGCTTCTGGCGACGAGATGTGACGCAACGTGCGGTACGTATTGTTCGCACGCGCCGCTTCAAGCGCATCTTTCGTGAAAAAGTCTAAAATTCGTTCGTTCATTTTTATGCCCTGGATCCTTCGCCCTTCGACGCGCTTCGCTTGCTCAGGGACCTTAATAAGGTTGGTGAGCTTGCCGAACCACGCTCAGGATGACTCGTTCTAAGTTCTAAGCTCTAAGTTCTGCCAACAACATCCACAAGCACTTTCTTTTTTTGCAAATACTCGATGCATTCTTCAGCAGAGGCTTTTCGAGAATCAAACAAGAAAATGCGGCCTCCGTTTTCGTCGCCCATTTCCTTCATTTTCATGATGCGCACATAGCCGAGTTCCTTGCTCGCGACATAGCCTGTCACATAATTCGGGTCGTCGCTCACGCAGAATTCCGCCACCATTCCAGGTGCATTCGCCACCTTGGTCGCAAGGACAATCGCTTCGTTAAAATGATTCTTGCAGCCATCGACTTCGCTCGAATGGAGCGCATCCATATATGTCGCTCGCACGCCTCGGGCCTGATCCGGTTCCAAGCGGTTTCCCGTCGCAATGTCGTAAAGCATCGCCCCACGCATCGGGAACGTTGCCCGCAAAAGTTCCTGCAATTTTTCTTTAAGTTTTTTTGCGCCATCACAAGGTCCCTGAGCCTGCCGAAGGGCCATCAGCGGCGTAATCAAGCCAAACGCCTTCTCCAGCCCTTCTTGCCACGTTTCCACATCCACGCGCGTTACAGGGAGCGATTTCAAAACTTGGATATCGCTTTCGTGGACCTTTTCGATTTTCACATTAATAAAATCTGGGTCGCCCTTGGAATGATTCATTGCACGGCGCACCATCGCCGCACACACAGCTTCCACGGAATCGCGCCCAACAATGCGTTCAGCACCGGAAATATGCTGTTCATGGGAGTTTTCGCCTTCGCCAACATGCTGCGAGGCTCGCATTTTTAAACTGTAGTAATCCATAAGAGCCTTCTTTTACGCGCCATAATTTAGAAAAAGGTCTTCACCGTTTTCATTGAAATAAATATATTTTTACGGGTATCGGGAGTAATGATTTCTTTTGGTAACTGTTATGGGCGATTACAAAAAATTTATAGCGGACTTTCCTGTGAACTCTGCAGAGTTTTTCACAGCTATAACTTACGCCACAACTGAACTGTACATTTCGATGCATGTACTCGATCTTGAGAATATGACCGCGTTCCCTATCAAGACGAACGAGTTCATCGATAAGTTTATGAAAAATGCAGATACCCTGCAAGAAAGTATTACCAATATCATGGAAAACCTTGCATGTCCAGAAAGTGTTAGGACAATCAAGAATTTTACGACCCTTTCTACATTGCCGGAACGCCTGAAGAATACAAATGTTATTTCAGAGATTTTTCATGGAAAGATCCATGGTTGGAGTAAGGCGATGTTTGTACGCATTGGCGATGAAAAGCCACTACGTCGAGTCCTGTATCTCGTCGAAAATGTGAATGCGCAAATGACAAAGCTGGAACAGGAGAAAGAGCTCCTGGAGCAGAACCGCAAGCAACAAAATATGATCAATGCGCTCATGAACGGATACACCTCCGTTGTCTGTGTCGATTTTGTAACTGAAAAAGTGGAAATTTTCCGCATCAACGATCGAATCAAAAATGCACTTGGCCTCACAAAAGAACCGCCTCCATTCAAGGCTCTTGTTGAAAAATATATCAATACGACTGTTCTCGAAGAAGATCGGGATAGTATCCGAAAAGTGATTGATGAGTCTTATATTAAAGAACACTTGCAAGTTGGCAACAGTTTATCAAAAATATTTCACAATGAAATCGGTCAGTATGTCGAAATGAAGGTTGTACGAACCGGCGAAGAAACAACTGTATTCGGCTTTACCAATAAAAATAACGAAATCACTGAAATAAACGATAAAATCTACAAGGATTCGTTGACACAAGTGATGAACCGTAAGTATTTTGACGATAAACTAGCATCACGTCATTGTCAAGCAGTCGTAATGGCCGACATCGACTTTTTCAAAGATGTCAACGACAATTATGGCCACCAGTGTGGTGATGCGGCCCTTGCAGCCGTAGCATCGATACTGAGTTCATCTGTTCGTAGTTTGGATCGCGTAATACGTTATGGTGGCGATGAATTCTTAATTTCGTTCAAGGACATCAATCATGAAGTGCTGAAAAACAGACTTGAAAAGATGCGCGCTTTGGCAGAAAAAATTCAGCTGCAAGATTACCCGAATGTACAATTAACGATGAGCTTTGGCGGAACATTCGGAGACGGAACCGTTTCAGACATGCTCTCTTTTGCCGACAAAGCGCTATACGAGTCCAAGAAAAAACGGAACTGTGTGACCTTAGTTCCGTTTGAAGAAAAATATTAAGTTGTATTTACTCGTGGAATTCGTCTTCGCCTTCTACGACAGGCGCGGGTTCGCATTCTCCAATCATCTTGATCGCTTCGCAAATGCGGTCCACTTCGGCATCGCTCGTGATGAACGGCGGCATCGTATAGACGTAATTGCAGAACGGACGCAGCCACACGCCAGTTTCGCGAATCACGCGCAAAATATCGTCCGCGGACGGCTTTGCCTTAAGTTCCAAGACGCCAATAGCACCAAGCACACGCACATCGGCAGCATTTTCAAGCGAACGGAGCGGCTCCAAATTCGCCTTCAAACGCTTTTCAATCCGAGCCACGCTTGATGCGTAATCGCGACTTTCAAACAACGAAAGCGAAGCAATCCCAGCCGCACACGCTAGCGGGTTTGCCATGTACGTCGGGCCATGCATAAACGCTGGAATCTTGCTATTCGTAATTGTATCGGCGACCTTCTCCGAAGCAACGCAAGCGGCCATCGTAATGCTTCCGCCTGTAAGCGCCTTGCCGATGCACATAATGTCCGGCTTTACAAAGTCGGCGCAATCCTGTGTAGCGGTATGCATCATTGCAAATCGCGGGCCCGTGCGATAAAATCCCGAAGCAATTTCATCCAGAATCAACAAAATTCCGTAGCGGTCGCAAAGTTCACGGAGTCGCTTGAGGTAACCCGCATTATAAAGCCACATGCCATTTCCGCCCTGGAAAACAGGCTCGCAAATGACCGCCGCAATTTCATCTTTACGCTCTTCGACAACGCGTTCCATCGATGCAAAATCGCTATCGTCCCAAGCGCTATCAAAACGGCAATTCGGGCGTTCTGCAAAGTAATGATGCGGCATGATTCCGCGGAAAAGCACATGCATGCCATCGGGATCGCTCAAAGCCATCGCGCCTGCCGTATCGCCGTGGTAGCCGCCCTTCAAGGCGACCAACTTACAGCGCTCCGGGCGACCCAGCGAATGCTGGTACTGCACCGCCATCTTGGCGGCGCATTCCACGGCGATGCTTCCCGAATCCGCAAAGAAAATCTTGTTCAAGCCCTCGGGCAAAAAATTCACCAACTTCTCGCCCAGCTCAATCGCAGGCTCGTGCGTAAAACCGCCGAACATCACGTGGCACATTTTTTCGCTTTGCTTGCGAATCGCTTCAACAATTTCAGGAGCGTTATGCCCGTGAGCCATGCACCACCAACTCGATACGGCATCAATCAGTTTCAATCCGTCGGCTGTTTCAATCGTCGTTCCGTGAGCCGACTTTGCAAGGAATCTTGCGGGAGTATTTTTCAGCGCAGCATACGGGTGCCACAAATGCTCGCTGTCGAAATTCAATAGCGTATTCATTTGCGGCGAAATATAGAAAATTGCGCGGTGTTTTTCTATCAAAAAGGAGATGCCCCATCAAGTGGGGCATGACAAGTCGCGTGCACTCCCCCGCGGCTTCTCGAAACTGCACGGACATTTCCCGGCGACTTCTCGAAACTGCGCGGCATCTCGTAATTAAACGTGCCGCTCGACTTCTCGAAACGGCGCGGAATCTCGTAACGATTTTATCGAATAAAATTGGTAAACACTTTCTGCTTGGCTTCCGGCTGCGTCACGCCCGCCTGCTTGCCCGCTTCGATGCTCTTGAGGAGCCATGCCATATTGCGGCCCAGTTCCTTCATAATCTGCACGCCTTCTTCATCCTTCAGCACATCTTCCGGATTCGAGCCGTGAACCATGTTCCAGTAGCGCGAAGTCACGAGCGGCTGCTGCGCATAAGTCGGGTACTTGTTGAGCACATCAAGTGTTGCCGTTGTGCCAGCGCGACGAGCCGAAACCACATTTGCTGCCGGCTTGAACAAAAGATTCGCCTCGGCAACACCGTAAAGTCTGTCAAGGAACATCAGCATTTCGCCACTCGGAGAAGCATAATAAACCGGAGAACCGTAAACAACGCCGTCCGCCGTTTCCAAAAGCTCCTTGGCTTCGTGAACAACTTCGTTAACCTCGCCCTTGAGCACTCGCCCACCGACAAACACGATTTTAGTTTCGATCCCTGCGGCCTTGAGCTGGTTTGCGACAATGTTCAGAGCCGTATAAGTGCAACCATTTTCGCGACGGCTGCCGTTAAACAAGATGACTTTCATTTTGCACCTCCGTTTGTTTCTACAAAAATATAGTCTTTATTTCATCCTAGCCAGCATAAGTCGCTCCTATTGTCTTTACCAAAGCTGCTTTACAAGTTTCCTTAAAAAGTATTTACACAAAAATCGATACAGTTGATACAAATCGTTTTACGAAGACATTTAGAAATATTGGTTGAACATCTAAACTAACTTATTTTTTGATCAGTGATAAAGGATGATTGGTCGGTGCATGGGATGTTTTTTTTGGTGCCGGGATCATTTTGGTGCATGGGTTGTTTTGGTGTGTGGGATGTTTTTTACTGAATTCTCCTTGGAGGAATAATGAATATCAAGAAGACAGCTGTCAAGAGTGCTCTCGTAGTCGCTGCGCTCACTGCAGCAGTTAGTGCAAAGCAATACAGTGGAGCAGAACTTTATACCAACGAAACTTGGATGTATGGCAAGTTCGAAGCCCGTATGCAAATGGCAGCCGGTTCAGGAACCGTAAGCTCCATGTTCCTTTATCACAACGATTCTTATCTTGGCGGTAACGAACCCTGGGTCGAAGTGGATATAGAAATCTTGGGCAAAAATCCCAGCAGTTTCCAATCCAACATCATTACCGGCTTTGGTCCTGGAGACGGCCAGCCTGACCGTAAGGTGACTAGCGAAGCTCACCACACCATCAATCCGGCATCAAATCAATCGTTCCACACGTATGGTATGGAATGGACTCCTGATTACGTTGCATGGACACTCGATGGAAAAGTTGTCCGCAAGACCGTTAAAGGGCAGGGCGACAAAAACCAAGTGCAAGATTTGGGTAAAAAGCCACAGGGACTCCGCTTCAATCTGTGGTCCCATGAAGATGCAGGCTGGGTCGGCGCATGGAACGACAACATTTTGCCCGTCTATCAGTTCATCAACTGGGTGAAAGTTTACGAATACAAGCCGGGTCAAGGCGACAACGGCACGGACTTCAAACTCCTTTGGACCGACAATTTTGACACATTCGACGAAGGTCGCTGGAGCAAGGGCGACTGGACATTTGACGGTAACCGTGTTGATATCAGCCCGGAAAACATCTTTACCAAGGATGGCATGGCAATCATCGCGCTCACCAAGAAAGGTCAAGAAGGATTCAACGGACAGGTTCCAAAAGATAACGAACAAGCACCGGAATCTTCCAGCAGCGTGCCAGCAAGTTCCTCTAGCGCTCCAGCATCTTCGAGCAGCCAAGAAATCGTTCCGCCGAGCTCTTCCAGCGTATCGAATGCGATCCACGGAATGCGCACGACACCAACAGTTGCAAAAGAGCATCGTAAGCTAGTGAACGTCAAGGGTGCAAAAGTGAATCCGAACGGTCACAAGCGCTATCGCGTGAACTTTGAATACTAATCGTGGCGATATCTCTTTATAATTCTCTTTATTGTACAAGCCATGTGGTTTATTCCACATGGTTTTTTGATAAATCCATAAAAAACAGGGGATTTTCGCCTTTTTTTTTATTTTTTGACACTAAAATGTCAAATTAGTTTTTGTATTTTTGATTTCGAAATTTTCTAAAAAATAAAATAGGATAATTATATGGCTTATTTGAATAAGGTTATGCTCATCGGTAATATCGGCAAGGACCCGGAAGTTCGCGTCAATCCCAACGGCGGTCGCAAGCGCGTTTCTTTCTCCCTCGCCACTTCTCGTCGCTATCGTGACAACAATGGCGAACAGAAGGAACAGACCGATTGGCACAACATCATTGGCTGGGGCAAAATCGCAGATATCGTAGAACAACTTGGCATTCGCAAGGGCATGAGCCTTTATGTAGAAGGATCCCTCACCAACCGTAGCTGGACAGACCAGACTAGCGGTCAAAAGCGCTATGTCACAGAAATCAACATGGATACCTTCCAGCTCCTCACTCCGCGCGGTCAGGGCGGTGCTCCGGGTGCAGGCGGATTCAGCCAGGCCAACAACTACCAGCCAAACAGCTTTAACGGAATGCAGCAGAATAGCGCTCCGGCCTATGATGCAGGCATGGCGGAAGAAGACGTAGATCTTCCGTTCTAACACAAAACAGACTGAATGAATCAAGGAATTGCAGAAATAACGCTCATCTACGCGCTGCCGCTGGGAATATCGTTTGTAACGCTATTCGCTACGGCAACGTCAGCAGGGCGTAATACGAAAGTCGTTGGAGCCATTCTTTCGACTCTTACGATTGTCATCGACTGTCTGTTCTATTTCGTAAAAAATACCATAATCGTCCAGAATGTCGAAGGTGGTATTTTGCTGTCGTTCTTTTTGCTTTTCTTGTTCAGTATTTTTTGCATATTGCAAAGCGAAGAATGGTCTACCAGAGCTTCATTCTTGCTGTTCTCCTTGTGCATACTCATCGGTTGCATTGGACTAGCCTGCTTTGAGCGCCCATCATTGGTTCTCACATCATCCTACTCCCCGACCGATTTTGTCACGTACAATAAAAAGTACGAAGATTACATTTCATCATTCGACAATGTAAACAACGAAGCACAAACTCAAGAAGCAAAAAATGCTGCAACACAAAACAGTTCCAAAAGCGCAAACATCGCCGAAGAAATCGAACACGCACCAGAAGTGATGGATCGTCTTGACACATATGCAGACAAAGCAGAAACCGTCATCGACAAGATGTTCGACATCATGCGTTCTATAGACTCCTTCGAACCGCTCGAACCGAACGCCGGTGAAATGGAACGAGAAAAGAGAAGCCAGCAAGCACTCGCGATCAACAACAAGGCCACTTCGCTGAACCGCAAAGCCATCGGAATTTTTCATCCAATGGAAGCTCGTGAAGCGCATTCAGAACTTGTACAAGCTTCTGAAACGATCCGCAATGCATCGCACACGCTGTATTCATACTGTCTCTCAGAAGATCAAGCAGAAGCAACAAAGAAATACACACAGGCACGAGACTTGATTGCAATTGCCAAAAGGCATATCGACAAGTTTAACAAGATCATTCAAAATTTAACGAACACTCAACCTCAACAATAAGAAAAACAAAGGTTAAATCTATGATTCGTAACGTAGCGATCATGGGCGCCACTGGCGC
>CAMJNF010000057.1 GCA_946407235.1 uncultured Fibrobacter sp.
CCCACTGGATAAAGCTTGTGTGGATGCGCTTGGTGTCCGGATTCACGAGCGTCGGGAGCACGGAAACGTATGTGCTCTGCATCTTCTTGAGTTCTCGGTATTCGATGACGGCGAAAACGATCGGGTGCGCGGTTCTGAACGTGAGCTCTTCGAGGACGGCGGCATCGGTGCTGCGCTTTTTGATTTCGGGAAGGCCGAGCGTATCAAAGAGCACTTCGCCGAGCTGCTTGGGCGAGCCGATGTTGAATTCGAAACCGGCCATGTCGCAGATTTCTTTTTCGAGCTTTTCGATGCGGTGCTGCAAATCGGCTTGCAAGTCCTTTAGAATCTTGATGTCGACGAATGCACCGACGCCTTCCATCTGGTAAAGCACCTTGAGAAGCGGCATTTCTTGGCTGAAGAAGTACTTTTCGTAATCGTATTTCTGGAGTTTAGCGCGGAGCGGAGCCCAGAGGCGGAGCGTGTAGACGGCGTCTTCGGCGCCGTATTCGGTCGCGTCTTTGATGGGCGTGCGGTTGAACGTGATTTGGTTCTTGCCGCGTCCGATGAGGTTCTCGATCGGAATCATTTCGTGCTGCAGAAGCTGCATCACCTGATTGTCGAGGCCGAGCCCGGTTTGGCCGGGCGAGAGCATCCAGGCGGCAATGAGCGTGTCGACGATGTTCGCGGAGTCGATTTGCTTTTGCGTGAGTCCGAAGGTGCGGGCGAGAACGTGCAAGTCGAATTTGGCGTTGTGGAAAACGAGGGAACGTTTTGCGCAGTCGGGCTGCTTGGATCCGCTGTCGGAAATGTTGCCGGGGAGTGTGCAAGAATCGTTCCAAAAATCGACAAACCACTTTTTGGTGGCATTAAAGTCGAAGTTGCCGCCCTTGCCGGCGGGGTACGGGAACCCGATATCATCGGTATGCCCAAGCGGAATGTAATAACCCTTGGGTACGGAACCGTCTTTTTCGGCGGCGGCAAGGCAAAGCCCGACAATGCTGCATTGCATCGGATCAAGTCCGTCTGTTTCGGTGTCGATGCCGATTTCAGTTGCTGAGTCAAATTCCGATTTCATCTGTTCGAAGGTTTCTTCGTTATCGACGCAGATGTAGGTGGGCGGGAGGTCGGCTGGGAAACTTGCTTTTACGACATTGCTGTTGCTAGAGTCGCCGGAAGTGCCGCGAGATTCGTCGCCGGAATCGCCGTTGCAACCGCAAGAATCGCTAGAGTCGCTGTCGGAGTCGCGTACAAAGCCTGTCTTGCTCGGAACGTTTTCGAGCAGGCGAATGAGACTGTTGATTTCGTGTTCCCTGAAAATGCCTTCAAGCGTATCGCTGTGGATGCCGCAGAATTCGAGCGCATCGAGGTTGCCGTGGTAGGCTCGCTTTGTCTGTAGCGTTACGAGTTCGCGGCTGAGGAATGCCTGTTCCTTGTTGTTCGCGAGATTGTCGTGCAAACCTTTCTTTTTGATGTTGTCGAGGTTTGCGTAAATGTTGTCCATGTCGCCGTATTCGGTCAGCAACTGAATGGCCGTCTTCGGGCCGACCTTCGGAACGCCCGGAACGTTATCGCTCGAGTCGCCCATGAGTGCGAGATAGTCGCGGATTTTTTCAGGCGGAATGCCGTATTTTTCAAGGACTTGCTGTGGTCCAAAATCGATGCCGTCGGCGCCTTTTTCCAAATGGAAAAGGTGGATTTTGTCGGTCACAATTTGCGACATGTCTTTGTCTTTGCTGATGATCACGACATGGTCGAATCCTGCGTTCACGGCTGCTTCGGCGGCACTCGCCATCACGTCATCGGCTTCGTAACCGGGTTCCGACAAAAGCGGAATGCCGCTAGCTTCCAAAGATTCGCAAAGGAGCGGCATCTGTGCTGCCATTTCTTCGGGCATCGGGCCGCGATTGGCCTTGTAGTCCGGGTAAAGTTCGTGGCGGAAAGTCTTTGTGTGCGCGACATCGCGGGCAATTGCAAAATGCGTGGGCTTGTGCTTTGCCAAAATGCGGAGCACTGCGCCCCAGTAGCCGTGCATCATGGAAACTTCTTCGCCCTTGCTGTTGACGAGCGGGTTCTGGCTATAAGCGTAGAACATGCGGAATGCGAGTGCGAATGAATCAAGAAGGAGTAAAGTCTTTTCTGCCATGCTGGGGAATGTAGAAATTAGTAGGAAGTAGGAAGTAGGCAGTAGGAAGTAAAGTGTGGGCGAAAAAGCGCTAGTGTGTGTTGTGCGAGGCAATTGCTTACCTGTATAACCGAGCCGAAGCGGTTTTGGCGCGGAGTGCAAATAAGTAGGAAGTAGGCAGTAGGAAGTAGGAAGAAAAATGTGGGGGAAATGTGCTTACGGGTGTTCTGTGCGGAGTGCGAATTAGACGAGAGAACGCCGCAACGCGGCTACAGACGAGAGACTAGAGAATGTAATGGAAATAGCAGACTGTAGGGGAAATGCGCTTGTGAGTGTTGCGCGGGGGCGCTTGCTTGTTGGCTGAGTTGACGCTAATTTGACGCGAATTGAAATGCTTTGTGCAAATTCTTGATGATGTCGCTGGGAAGCATGCTGAATGCACCGAGTTCTTCACGGGCGAGCTTGCCTGCTTTTTGGTGCAAAAGTGCGCCGAGTACGGTAGCTTCTATTGCGGAGAGTCCCTGCGAAAGCAATGCTACGATGATTCCCGTGAGTACATCGCCGGAACCGCCTTTTGCCATGCCTGAATTCGCGACTGGAATGATATAAACGTTACCGTCGGGCGTGGCAATAAAAGTCGGTGCGCCTTTTAAAAGAATTACTTTGTTTGCTCTTGTGGCGATTTCTCTTAATTGGTTCGGAATCTCGCAACTGTTTTCGGGGAGCTTGCCGAAAAGCCTTGCAAATTCACGAACGTGTGGAGTCAGAATCGCTGGCGCCTTCATCTCGCGCAGATACTGGACTGCCGCGCTGTCGCTAATGGCTGCGCAGTTGTCTGTAGCGGCGTCGCTTATAGCGCCTTCGTTCAATGTCGCGATGGCGTTTAAAGCGTCGGCGTCGATGACGGTCGGAACGTTCAGCTGCGGCAATAGTTCAAGAATGGTTTGGACTGTATCTGCGCTTGTTGAAAGTCCTGGCCCGATGGCAATCGCGCTTGCGTGTTTTGCGCGCTGTAATAAAGTCAGAATGTGTTGCGGTTGCAGGACTCCGCGATTCTCGCTGCGAGCGTCGTCGCGGCAATTTTCGCCTGCTTTATCTTCAAGACTGCAAAATACGGGTTCCGAGAGTTTCGCCTGAATAATCGGCGTGATGGCCTCAGTTGTGGCGAGCGTGACTAAACCTGCGCCGCTGCGGAGTGCCGCTTCTGTGCAAAGTGCGGCTGCGCCTGGCATGTCCTTGGAACCCGCAATAATGAGCGGACTTCCTTGAACGCGCTTGTCGCCCCATTCGTCTCGCTTGGGCGTGAGTTGCGGAATTGCATTTTCTGTGACGAGGTAAACTTTTTCGTCGAATTGCGAGATGAGTTCGGTGGGGTAGTTCAGCGGCGCAGTTACAGCTTTTCCGAATGATGGACCGCCTTCTTTTGTGAAAGCATCGAGTCGCGGGAATCCGAACAACATTGTTTCGTTTGCGTGAATGCAAACTTCGTTGCAAATGTGTGCGCTTGAATCGTAGCCGGTGGGTGCATCCGCTGCAATGATAGGGAGACCGCTATTGTTGATTGCCTGTACCGCGCTTGCAAATTCTGGACGCAGTTCACCTTTAGCGCCGTTACCGAGCATGCAATCGACAATGAGTTTGAATCCATCGTGCAAAAGGAGCGATGCTTGGTTGGGGTCTTCTAAAATTTTTTTGAAGTCAAAAAGTGAACCTCCGGCTTGCAGAAAATCGTCTAGTGCTAACTTGGCTTCATTCTTGAATTTGTTCTCATTAGCAAGACTGAAAACCGTATTTTTGATTCCTGCCTGCAACAGATGCTTCGCAAGTACAAGACCGTCTCCGCCGTTGTTCCCTCCGCCAATAAATACAGCGATTGGCTCAAGAGATTTGGCTTGAACGAATTTGAACAATGCAAGCCCGGCTTCTTGCATTAACGTGTATCCGCTTTGGATTATGTCCGTTTCGGATGGTCCGCTCGAAATCTTATTTGCTAAAAATTCCTTTGAAGCGGCGTCGAGGCCGCGCATTCCTTCTGTCGAAAGGATTGGTTGCAAATTTAAAGACTGGAGCGAACGCATTTTATTCTAGGTTAAATGAACCAGTAGTTGATGCCGAACTTGAACATCATTGTGTGGGCACCTTTCAGATTGATGGTGGACCAATAGCTGTTGCTCTTGTTCTTTTCTTCTTTTAGGTTGCGTATTTCATCATCATCCTTTACATCGGGGAATACTTCGGTGAATCCCATGTACCAGCGGAAATTGAGACTTAGGTTGTCTAAAATATAATAGCCTGCACCAAAGTTGAGGCCGAATTCGGCAGCGGCTTGTTGAATATGTTCAAAGGTGTTCTTGTGACCATCGAAAGTGTATTCGCTGCTTAAGTTGATTGAAATCTGCGGTGCGACTTCGAGGAAGAATCCTCCTCCAAAAATACCGCGAATGAAAAATGCAAAGTCTAAGAAATATTGATCATAGCCTCTTTCGACTTCGTCTTCATCGTGGCTTAAGTTGAAAAAGCGGAATAAGATTTCAGGTGAAAACTGGAGTCCATCGACCATGCCGAATCGAGCTGCGATGCCGAATTCACCGCCAAAGCCCGTGGGCGGTTCCATACCGTCGGACTTAAGATCTTTGAATCCCCAGAAATTGCCGTAAATGAAGGCGGCTCTTGCACCAATGCCTACAGAGGTTTTCTTCGGCGCGAGAACGACGGGCTGCTCGTCTATTGGCATTGCGGAGTTGTCGTTTGTACTGTTGTTTGTGCTATCAATGGCGCTTGTATTGCTCGTAACGGAGGAGTTTGTTGCGTTGTTGGCAGGTGTAATTGTGGTCGTTGCGTTGTTTGAAACTTCGGACTGAACCGCGTTTGGGGCTTCGGGTTGAGCTTCCTGAAAGACTTCGCGAACGTTTTGTGGGTTTATACTATCTATATATGAGGGCGCTTGGGGCCATTCGTTCGATTCGTTCTGTTGTGCAACAGAAAATGCTGTGGCGCAGAGGACGGTCAAAAGGCCTGCTGCAAATTTCTTCATAAAAACTCCTTTTTTTGAACAATTACTAATTGTTACATCCCTACTTGTAATGAAAATATAATAATCAAAGGTGTCTCGTTTGGGCGCAGTAGGCTCCAAATGGTCTGAAATTTGATGCGTAACTCTTGACTAATTGTATGAAAATATGTATATATGAATTGTTGTTCATGTATTAATACAATTGAATTGGGTTATTTTATGAAAAAAGAAGCGACTATGCAAAATATTTCCTTGGATACGCTTTTCGAACTTTCGGAATTCTTCAAGTTCTTTGGCGATACCACACGTATCCGCGTGATTCATCTGTTGCTTTCGGGTGAAATGTCGGTAAGTGCCATTGCAGAAAAGTTGAACCTCGAACAGTCCGTGGTGAGTCACCAGTTGCGCATTCTGCGTACAGCGAATTTAGTCAAGCCGACTCGTGATGGTCGCAAAATTTATTACGCGCTCGATGATGAGCACATCGGCGAAATTTTCAATACAGGTCTTGCTCACATTATGCATAAGAAGAAGGGTTGATCATGGAATTTGTTATGTCTTTTATTCGTGAATTTATCACGCTGTTTTCTGAAATGGCGCCGTTCCTGCTGCTTGGTTTTTTGCTCGCGGGCGTGATTCATGTCTGGATTCCGAATGCTTTGTATGTACCCAAAATTTCGAAATCGAATTTTAGTTCGGTGCTGTGGGCGGCGCTCTTTGGCGTACCGCTTCCGATTTGTAGTTGCGGTGTGATTCCGACGTCTATTGCGATTCGCAGGGAAGGAGCAAGCAAAGGGGCGAGCGTGAGCTTCTTGATTTCGACTCCGGCGACAGGCGTAGATTCTATCTTGGCAACGTATTCGCTGTTGGGACTCCCGTTTGCGATTTTGCGCCCGATTGCTGCTTTTGTGACGGCGCTTGTGGGTGGCGTGTTCACGAATTTTGCAACGCGAAATGAACAAGTGGAAATGAGCGCTAGTGCGGTGCATTCTAAGTCCGCGAAACATTCTAAATCGGCGAAGTCTGCACATTCTGAACACGAGCATTCTCACGGCGACCATTGCGATTGCGATGATGACGAACATGATCATTGTGGGTGCTGTTCTTGCGAATCCGGCGATGTTCATCACATGACATTCGGACAAAAGATTGTAGAAACTTTCCGCTATGGCTTGGTCGATATGGTCGGCAATGTAAGCAAGTGGCTTATGATAGGTCTTTTGCTTGGAGCTTTGATTTCAGCATTTGTTCCGAACGACTTCTTTATGGCGTTGCGTGAAAATCCGCTCCTTTGCATGATAGCCATTCTTCTTTTGGCAATGCCGATGTACACTTGTGCTACAGGCTCTATTCCGCTTGCGCTTGCGCTTGTGGCAAAAGGCATTACGCCGGGTGCTGCACTTG
Source organism: uncultured Fibrobacter sp. (assembly GCA_946407235.1). Classification (GTDB taxonomy): domain Bacteria; phylum Fibrobacterota; class Fibrobacteria; order Fibrobacterales; family Fibrobacteraceae; genus Fibrobacter. The sequence goes on from CAMJNF010000057.1 coordinate 6,522, forward strand.
TGCTCTTGATGGCTGGCCCTGCAACGAGTATTGCGTCGATGCTTGTAGTCGGTAAGGCTTTTGGCAAGCGAACCTTGATTGCTTATCTCGCATCTATTGCGGTTGGCGCCATTGGTTTTGGACTTATCGTTGATACGTTCTTCATGGATACGTTCCTTTCGGCGATGCTTCCGGGCGGTGCTGCGGAGTGCCATGGTCACGAAATGCTGGGCGTGTTCGATTACATTTGCGCAGGATTACTTGCCGTGCTGATTCTTTACACGGTGGTGACTCGCAAGGCGGGGCATTGCGGTTGTGGCGATTCTCATTGTGGTTGCTGCGATGGACACGATCACTGCGATTGCGATCACGATCATGATGAAGACCATGATGATGACCACGATCACTGCTGTTGCGGCGAACACGAAGATCACGATCATGAACATCACGCAGAACCGAAGACGAAGACTTTCAGAGTTCTAGGCATGAATTGCAGTCACTGCAAGGCTTGTGTCGAAAAGGCTGCATTTGCCTTGGACAATGTTGTCTTTGCCGAAGCGAATGTCGCGAAAAAGGAACTTATTATTGAAGGTCCCGTTAACGTATCTGAATTGAAAACAGCGATTGAAGAAGCTGGATTTAAATTCGGCGGTGAAATCGTGGCGTGATTCAATTAAAATGAGCGTTCCCAACTGAGCGCGATACAATCAAAAAACCATTCACGTCCAGATTGAATAAGGTAAGGTTCTTCCTTGCCTTTTTTGTGGTCTGTGGCGAAACTTCTACGGCTTGAAACTCTAGCGTCAACGGTCAAGGAGTTTTTCTCGTTTATTTTTAAATTGGCAAATAGGTTGAGCTCTACGATCATGAATTTTCCGTAGGTATTGGCGAAATCGCCATAATCCTTGCTTTTATATTGCCCGTACATGTCTGCCATAAAGCCAAATAAGTTGACGAATAGAGGCATTTGGTAACCTACCACAGCAATAAATTCATAACCGAGTCCGTTTACGTATCCTTGGGTGGTTTGCCATGCCCACAGCGTTCCTTTGTCAAGCCCTGTGATGCCTTTATAAATCATTTGGTAGTTTGCAAGCAATACCACGTGTGTCCAATCGCCTTCGATAAGTGCGCCTGTGTCGAATTGGAATGTGGCGCCCAGCCAATGGTCGTGATAGTAACGCGTAAACGGGGTCAAGTTTTTGTAGTCCCCGTTTTTATATTCACAGAGACCTTCGAACCCGAGCATGTTCCAACCCGTACCGATGCTTGATCCTGCTTCGAATACAAGGAATGGTAACGGAGTAAATGCAACACTTGCAATCGGGCGAATGCTGAGCGGTGAAAGCTCGAAGGCTCCGCTGAGTTCTAGTTTTGCTCCTGAAAGAAGCTCGCTTTCGCCAAGCGGTGTCGGAATAGTGTAGGTCGATTTCCAAGTCGCCTTGGCGAGAATCCCGTCGAAAGCTCCGGTGGTTTTTGCAAAGTGATCCCCACCTTTTTGGTAATCGCTTTTGAGGTAGTACGCACCGTCGAAAGTAAACGTGTGCGTGAGTTTTTTTGCTTCGTCAGCGTTGGCGGAGCATACGAGGGCAGAACCCGCAATAGCGCAAATTGCTGTTGCGTTTATACCCCTTCTGAAAAAAGAATTAAAAAGAGAATATTTCATACCAACATCCTCTTTTTAATATACTCTAAACTTCGCCGATGCGTAACATTTTTATTAAAGGCATTCCTGCTTCGCGACTTTCGTCAAGATTTACAGAAAAATCGATGCTCCAATCGTTAAAACCTTCTTCGTCTTGCAGCATTTGCTGGATTTGCATGATGTTGCCTTCGTAAGTGACGATAGTGTGAGCTAGCGCACGTCCTTCCACGTCCATGCGGAACTTGTGATGCTCGGCAGTGTAGGCGGCCATGATTTCGAGCAGGCGTTTCTCGGTCCATGGCGTGCCTTCTGCATCTGCCAAAAGTTCGCCTTCGGCAAGATCGTCGGCAAGGCTGTCCAGCACGTCGTTGAAATCTTGTTTTTGCAAGCTCATCATGATCTGGAAAATGCGTTGGCGTACCAAGCTGAGGAACCGCTTCTTGTCGTAAGTAATGTCTGCGGCGGCCTTGTCGGCGCCGAATGCCTTTTCGGCTTCGTCTTCGGCAGTCCCTTCGTCTAAACGTTTTTGGTAATCTTCCGGGTGCGCCATCTTTTCCCATTCTTCGAGCAAGCTGGAATCTACGCGGCGGATCATTTCGCCGAGGTAGTCCTGCATTTCCAGGAGCTCTTCGTTCTTGTAGCCGTCGGGCACGGTTTGCGAAAGCACCTTGTAAACGCCGTTCAAGTGGCGGAGCAAAATCGCTTCCATACGCTGCAAGTTGTACTGCTTCACATAACCGCTGAACGTGCTGAAATTCTCGAACATCTCGCGCACAATGGATTTGGGCTCAATGTTTTCGTCCACCCACGGATGAATATCGGCAAACGCATCGAATGTGTCGTAAATAAAGTCTCGCAACGGTTTGGGGTATTCGACTTTTTCAAGCTCTTCGAGGCGCTGGTTGTATTCCATGCCTTGTGCCTTGAGCTCGTTCATGCGGGCATCGCGAGCCTTGCTCTGCTGGATGCGCAAAATGGCATCGGGATTTTCAAGAATGCATTCGCACAAGGTGATCACATCGAGAGCGTACTCGGGACTGTCGCGATCAAGCTTCGGGAGTGTATCGAGCAGGTACAGCGAAAGCGGCTGGTTCATCGAAAAGTCATCTTGCAAGTCCATGTTGACGCGCAAATGACTGTAGCCTTTGGCAACCGCTGGAACGAATTCGATAATCTTCTTTTCGACGAGGCTCTTGAACAGGAGGAATGCTCGGTGTTGCAACTGCTTTTTGCTGGCGGCGCTTTCGTGGCAGTCCTTTAAGAGCGTGCGCATGGCGCGGCAGCCGTCTGTCGGGCGGCTTAGAATGTTCAAAAGCATCCCATGATTCACTTGGAAACTTGACGTGAGCGGTTCCGGTGCGGCGTCAATTAAACGCTTGAATGTGTTTTCGTCAAACGGGATGTAGCCGTGTTCGGGCGGTTTACGCTTTTGGAATTTTTTGCCTGTCGTGCGCGATTTTGCTTCGAGTTTCAAATTCTCAATGACGTGTTCAGGCGCTTGTGCAACGACGTAGCCGACATTGTCAAAACCTTTACGGCCTGCGCGGCCCGCGATCTGGTGGAAATCTCGTGCGGTCAAAATGGCGGTCTTGTCGCCACTGTACTTGCAAAGCTGTGTGAAAAGGACTGTGCGGATGGGAACGTTCACGCCGACACCGAGCGTGTCCGTTCCGCAAATGACTTTGAGCAAACCTTGCTGTGCCAACTTTTCGCAGAGAATGCGGTACTTCGGCAAAAGCCCTGCGTGGTGAATGCCGATTCCTTGTTTAAGCCAACGCTTGACATCGGGACCGTACGGGCTTGAAAAACGGACTTCTTTAATCGCTTCGTTAATCTTGACTTTTTCTTCTTTGGTGCAGAGGTCAAGACTCATGAAGTTCTGCGCATTGCTTGCCGCCGCTGCCTGTGTAAAGTGGACGACATAAACAGGGGCCTTGCCTTCGTTCACGAGCTTTTGCACTTCGGTCGAAATTTCTGTAGTGCTGTAGCTAAAGTCTAGCGGCACCGGGCGCTGCGTCGAGCGGACGGTCACAGATTCTCGACCCGTATGCTTAGTCATGTCGCGTTCGAAAAATTCTGTGGCGCCAACGGTCGCGCTCATCAAGAGGAATCGTGATTGCGGGAGCGTGAGTAGCGGAACTTGCCAGGCAACACCGCGTTCGCGGTCGGAATAATAATGGAATTCGTCCATCACAATGTCCGTGATGGTGAGCGTTTCGCCTTCGCAGAGCGCCATGTTCGAAAGAATCTCTGCCGTGCAGCAGATGATGGGTGCGTCACGGTTGACGGTTGCATCTCCGGTCGAAAGCCCTACGTTTTCGGCACCGAATTCCTTGCAGAGCGCCATCCATTTTTCATTCACGAGCGCCTTGATTGGGCACGTATAAACGCTTCTGCGCCCGTGCACAAGGCTGTCGAAATGGAGTGCCAGCGCGACCATGGATTTTCCGCTTCCAGTCGGCGTGTTGAGGATAACGTTTTTTCCGTCTAAAAGTTCGAGGATTGCTTCTTCTTGTGCTGGATATAGCGTTGTCCCGCGGGCTTCTGCCCACGCCATAAATTGCTCTAAAACGTCTTCGGACGAAATATCTGAACGGTGCCCGTTGACTTTTTTAATCAGTTCTTCTAAAAATTCTTTGAGAATCCGCTTGTTTTGCTCTGCCATAATGGTGCAAAGATAACTTTTTGAAAATAATTCGTAAGAAGTTTTCTATTTTCGAGTGTAAGGAGATTTATTATGAAAGGAATCGTTCTTGCTGGAGGCTCCGGCACCCGTTTGTACCCGCTTACGATGGTCACGTCGAAGCAGCTTTTGCCGGTTTACGACAAGCCGATGATTTATTATCCGCTTTCAACACTCATGTTGGCGGGTATTCGTGATATTCTCATTATTTCTACACCCACGGACTTGCCGAACTTTGAACGCCTTCTTGGCGATGGTTCCGCAATGGGTCTCAACTTGAGTTACAAGGTGCAACCGAGCCCGGATGGACTTGCCCAGGCATTTATCCTTGGCGAAGAGTTCATTGGCAATGATTGCTGCGCGATGGTGCTTGGCGATAACATTTTCTACGGAAACGGCTTTAGCCCGCTTTTGAAGGCTGCGGTGAAGAACGCCGAAGAAAACGGCCGTGCAAGCGTGTTCGGTTATTATGTAGAAGACCCGGAACGTTTTGGTGTCGTGGAATTCGACGATGATGGCAAGGTGATTTCGGTGGAAGAAAAGCCGAAGGTACCGAAGAGCAATTACGCCATTACGGGACTTTATTTTTATGACAATCGCGTCTCGAAATTTGCAAAGGCTCAAAAGCCGAGTGCTCGTGGCGAACTTGAAATTACAGACCTCAACAAGACGTACCTCGACAAGGGTGAGCTCGACGTGAAGCTCCTCGGTCGCGGTTTTGCATGGCTTGATACCGGCACGATGGATAGCCTCATCGAAGCGGGCGAGTTTGTGAAGATGGTCGAAAACCGCCAGGGCATTCAAATTTCTGCTGTCGAAGAAATTGCTTACATCAACGGCTGGATTGACAAGGAAAAACTGTTGGAATCTGCAGCCAAGTACGGCAAGTCTCCTTACGGTCAACATCTCAAGAAAGTCGCTGAAGGAAAAATCCACTATTAGGCGACTTCATCGCGGTTTTTTGCGGCGCACTGTTTTGCGGATATTGCAAGTAACATCACGTTTAAGCTGAAACAACCCGAAGGGAGCTCTATCGAAGCGCGCCAAGAGGGGAACGAGTGGTTTCATGTTCTTGAAACTGCAGATGATTATATTTTGCGAAAACCCCCGCTTTATGCCGCTCATGAACGTGTGATTATGGGGTGGCACTCCGACTGAACTCAGTGCAGGTCCTGTACGACTCGACAAATTTGAGAATAATGATGCAAACCACATGCGAGTGGACGTTGTCGAATCGAAGTCTAGCGATGCTCTTGTTGGCGTTTATTCGAAAAATGTGGCTCCGGGAACCCGTGTGAACGCGAAAAATGGGGTTGATTTTGTCTGTAAGTCAAGGAAATAAAACCTTGTTTACGGGAGTGATTCGTGTAAAATAATTGGAAATTGCACCAATAGCAAGGAATAGAACTCGGCTTGCCGCTGGGTTCTTTTTTTGAATAAGATTGTTGTAAAATTTATTTTATTTATTTTATTTGTTTTATGTCTTTACAATGTTGTCTGGAGTATATAAATTGTTTGTCATGGTAAAAAAAACAGGAGAAAATATGAATAAACTTACCTTATCTGCGGCTGTATTGGCTTTAACTATGGCTGGATGCTCAGAATCTGGCATGGATCATTCTGTGATGCCTTCAACGAGTGAAATCCAAAAGGAAAATGTCTTGGAACAATTGACTGTGGTTCCCGAAAATATTCCTGAATTTCTGGACTCTAATTCTCCGTTGATGCTTCAAAAGGCTGGAGCAGAATGGTCTGGGCAAGTTTTGGATGATAGCGGAATATATCGTTTCTTTGTTTATGCAAGTGACGATACTTATGATGCAGGAAACAAGTACACTGTTAGGTCCTTGATCACGAAAAAAAGTGATGCACGACCGGGTGAATGGAATCCGTATCGGAACACGGTTTCTCATTATCAGTTCTCGGTTTGTGCGCGAGGCTGTTCGTCGGATGGTGTTTGCCGAGTGCATCAATTTGTAGTAAAGCAGGGTGGCTCTTATACGTCAGAATTGGCTCGTGAATGCGCCGGTTATTCGACAACCAGTAATCCGATTAGTATTGTTGCTGCTGCAAGTGTTTCTATAAATGGTGGTGATGTTTCGTTGTCGGCTACGTATCGTAAAAATTTAAGTAACGATTTGGCGAAAAAAGTGTACCAAAATTATCTTGTCCCTGGAATTGTGAATTTTATTCTTCATAGATAGTAGTAATTTCTTTTGTTAAAAGAACTCGGTTTTCCGCCGGGTTCTTTTTTTTATGTGTAAGTTGGTGGTTAAAGTGAAAAATGATGAATGCTTTGTATTTGGTTTGTAATATAAAAATATTTTGTTAAAATAAAATTTCCTGAATTTGTGTGCTGTACTAATAATTTACTCTTGAAAATAAATTATTAATTGCTTATTTTATTTGATGCTTTTTCTAAAAAAGGAGATATGTATGAAAAAGATTGCTTTGTCGGCTGCTATTTTGGCTATGACAATGATGGGTTGCTCGGATACGGGCTTGGATAACACTATAGCTTCTGCGTCTACAAGTGATGTTCAGAATGAACAAATCAAAAAAAATACGGAATTTCCGCTTGTTTTGAAAAAAGTTGCAGATCCTGTGACGTGTGGAACGGGTATGGAACGTCCAACTTGTTATACGGAGTATTATCATGGCGCTGAAGGACTGCTCTATACATTTATAATTCATTCGAATGTGGAGTCAAGATTTGGGTCGAGTACGACGTTGATGGATGTTGAGTTGCGAGACACTCAAAGAAAAAATCTTTTTGTTCCAAAGGCTGATTTTGTTCATATGATTGCTGTTGCCACTTGTGGTTGCCGAATTGTTGGAAATCAGCTAAAATGCAAGGATCATCGCGATCATCAGCATCATGCGTCTAATGTCAATTTTATGCAGCCTAATGGACTTTCTAATACTCAATGGAATGATATCGATAAACCTAAAAATTGTAGTGCTGACAGCGTAAGTGTTGTTGCTACCTATGCCGCTGTATTTAATGCCGGTACGCCTGCTGAACTTGTTTTGGCGGGGAATACATTCGATGGTCCTATGTTTGATAATATGAGTGTTGGAAATGCGCGGAATTTGGCAATACGTGTTATGCAGAAATACATTCTTGAGCCTTATGGCAATTAATAATTGAATGTACTTGATGCTTATTCGAACTCGGCCTTTCGCCGGGTTCTTTTTTTTTGTTTGAGGTAAAAATGTTAATTGCTGAAGTGTAGTGCTGTGTTTTATTTTGTAAGAAGAAATTATTATGTTAAAATAATTTATCTAAAAAAATGATGTGTCGTATAGAATATATCTTGAAAGTCAAGAAATAATAGTTTATTTTGTATATGCTTTTTTAATTATAAAAGGAGAAAAATATGAAAAAGATTGCTCTGTCTGCCGCTGTTATGGCATTGACAATGATGGGTTGCTCTGAATCGGGCTTGGATAATTCTGTCGCATCTACAAGCGAGGTGAATGATAGCAGCATTTTGCCGTATTTCATTTTCGCAAAGAATGGAGCTCGTTTGGATGAAAATGGCGCTGAAAAAAAGATGGAACGAAGCACTCTTGTGCTTGATGATAATGAATCCTTTGGTGATTTGAAAAAAAAGTATTCAGAAAAACTAGAATCTGATAGTAATTATTATTGGGGACTAGAACGTCCTGCGAACTATTTCTGTGACGATGCTTTGCTTGCGATAAATTCTGAATATGAAACTGTTGTGTCTTCTTCGGGTGATTCGTTGTTGACGGATTATTCGTTATATAAAGGTTGCAAAGCTCTTAGTGATTATCCTGTTATACAAAAAGAGAATGGTGCAAAACACAAGACTTTAAATAAATTAGTTGTCAATGATAAACAATTTTATTCAAGTGTGCTTATTCAGGATGGCGATTATATGATGCTTGGACAATCGTATTTGGATGGTGTCCCTAACGCTTACTATGGTGCTGGTAGTACTGTTGTGTATCAGTATGTAAAACGTAATTGGGTGGCTATAAAACCGAGTATTTACAATATGGCTACGGCATGTATTAAAGGCTCTACTTGTGGCTGGGACGAATTGGGCTTTTTCTGTAATGAAGTAGATCACTTCCAAAGAGCTGATACGAGAAATATTAAGGCTAATTTTTCTTGCAGAGTAATGCCTAATACGGAAAAAAATGATATTGGAACGGTTTCGATTCATGCTGCTGTTGTGAATGCGGGAACGAATAATGAGATTACGTTTATGGTTGCTACTAAGTCTTCAAATGTGAATGACGAATGGGGCGCTGCAATTAGCCAGGTGTATATCAATGATATTTATGGTAATCATTAGTGACTAAATAAATCATTTTTCATCACGAACCCGGCCTCGTGTCGGGTTCCTTTTTGTATAATCGAAAACCACCGGCTAGGCCGGTGGTTCAAAAGAGCCTTCTGG
>CAMJNF010000058.1 GCA_946407235.1 uncultured Fibrobacter sp.
CAGCGGCGTCGCCTTATGAAACGAGTAAGGCGGATGAACGAAACGAAGAAATGGGTGTTTACTTGACAAACAGTTTTACTCGTGGCTTTACAGAGCTATTGAATGAAGCTCCCGATGCCTCCTTAAGAGATATGTATATCGAAATTGCGAGTAAAATTTCCGGTTCGCACGTACAACTGTATAACGTAAAAAATTACGGAAACATCTATAAAGAAACGATAGGTGAGTTTTTTGTAACAAAATAAAAATACAAGCCAGGTTCTTTTATTTTACGGCACTAAATACCAATCCGGCCTGATTCCAAGCGCAGTTTCGTCATCTTCGAGTTCATCAGCAGGTACATTTCGACCGACAACGAGAGCGCTGTCAAAGCCTGCAATTTTTGCGCCATACACATCTGTTCCGAGCGTATCGCCAATCATCAGCACGCGAGAGCCCGCCGGAAGCGAAGATTTGACGCGTTCCCAAATTGCAGGGAAAGGCTTGCCTAAATAGAAAGTCACACAGTCTTCTCCCCCATTCGCATCACAAGCAGAATCGCGACGCAAGCGTTCGCTCAGCGCACCCGAAACAGGTTCGCGCACAGTCACGCCATTTTCATCCGGGATTTTCGGCGCCCAAGCATCAGAATTCAGCACAAGAAGTATTGCACCCGGCTTCTGCAAAATCTTGACCGCGCGCGCATACGTTTCAGGCGTATCCTTTGCCGAAGAAATCGCGACAATCGGCTCGGCTGGTTCTGCATCCATCGCGACCGCAGTAATTCCGCAAGTTTCAAGCACATGCTTGCCCGTCTCACGACCGATGTAATAGACCTCGCGTAATTCATGACCGTGACCACGCAATTCAGCGACCAAAACCTTAAGCAAACTCCCCGACGAAATCGTTTCTTCCGTCGAAAAATCAAAACCGCGCTTGTCCGCATCGCGAGCCAAGACCTCATCAACATCGGATGCTGCGTTTGTCACCAAGCGTAGGTGTTTACCGGCATGGCGAAGCATCTTGAACCATTCCATCGCACCGGGGTAAACAAAGCTACCGCGGTTGTAGAGCGTGCCGTAACCGTCAAAGCAAAAGGCATCGTAACGATCTAGCAAATCCGCCATGTGAACATGACGTGGTTGAACACTTTCATTTTCGCGATGAAAAGGCGATCCCGGAACAAGTCCAGGATGACATGTAAGGGAATATGCCGTTTGCGATTCAATAATTTGCTTATAGCGCAGGTAGATTTCTGTTTCAAGCCGTTCCATTAAAATTCGCTTTTGACCATCGACATTCGCGAGAATGACGATTCTTAAACTCTAGATTTGACTGGATCCTTCGCGATGCTCAGGATGACAAGCGCGCGATAAACCCTTACGCGTCGCTACGGAGGATGCCGTAGTCGCGACCTTCCACGGGGATCACGAGCTGCAACTTCGAAAGCGTCTTGATGTGTTTTTCAAAAACGACCTTGAAATCTTCACCAAGTTCTTCATCATCGTCATGGTCAAGATTGTACGCCACATAGCTACCGTCCGCAAAAATCGAGATGCAGCAATCCCACGTGATGTCGCCTTCCTGCGGTTCTTCGTCATCTTCGCGGTCCTTGCTTTCGAGCATCAGAATCGGACGCGGCGCAGGAATCGGTTCTGCATGGCCATTTTCAAAAATAAAGTAATTGCGGCTGATGAGTTCATGTTCCAAAGCCATTGTACTCGGCACGCGCGCAAATTCTCCGCGCAAGCGATTGATGTTTCCGAGATCGTCTTCGTACGGGTCCTGGAAATCTTCCGGCAAAACAATCTGATAATAATCAAATTGCTTTCCGCTAGCGGCATAATTGTCTTGCCAAGACTGCGGCGGTTCTGGACGCATTGTCAAGAAGTCTTCGAACGCATCGAGAATGTCGTTCAAGCGGGAATCCCAAGGTTTTTCCTTGAGTTCTTGGACGATGTCCATGAAATTCTTGAGGCTTTCTTCGCCCGTCACTTGAGTTAAATCGGCACTCGGCACACTAGATTCATCGAAGTCTATCATAAAGTCATTCCTTTGAACATCAAAGATAATATTTTCTGCGAGAAGGGAATGTGCTGTGGGAATGTGGCGGCCCCGTCCCCATACGCGGATCATGACCACATAAGAACTAAAGTTCTAAGTGGTCAAAGAGCACAGAGGCCGGGGAGACAAAGCGGAGGCCGGGAGGACAATGCGAACTTACCATTTCTCAACCGTTTTCACGGTGAGGCTCATGGCGATGTCTTTTTCGTAATACGCGGGTTCGTTGATGAAAATCGGGTAGACGCTGCGCCCATCCGGTTCGCCTTCGAACAGAATATCCTTGCCATCGAACGTGCGGAAAAGCTTGTCGCCCTTCTTGAGTTCACAGTAATCGTGACCATCCAATTCCGGATGGATCATCGCTTGGATGGCGCCACCGCCCTGCGGTTTCGGGTAACCCAAGTCCCGCAATTGCGTATAAACTTCTACCTCAATCGGTTCGCGCTTTTGCAGTTCACCGCGATTCCATTCTTCGACAAGTTCCAGATAACGTTTTACAAGTTTTTCGGAGCGTTCAAAAATTTCGGCATTCAGCGTTCCGTGCTGCTGCGGGCCGATTTCAATACAAACATCCGCTTTCGCGACGGTTCCAAAATACGGCGAAGCACTACGTTCTTCGGGCTGGTAATAAATCCAAGCGTCTTCGAATTCCTGCGTGAGCACGGCCGAAGCCTTCATCGTAAATGGATCACGTGTCGAAAGGATTAGGCAATAGCCCATATTCGCACCCGTGTTATGCACATCCAGAATCAAGTCCGTGCGCGTGTCTGCACCTTTTGGGCCATAAAGTCGATTGAGTTCACGGGCCCTGCGAAATTCGTACTGAGCAGGTTCCACAGACATATCCAAGCAAGTCTGCGAAAACGCGCGATTCAAATCATGGTCGCGGTAACGGCGATTGAGACGAACCGCCTCCGGATTCGCAAGCACAACATCTACTTTCGCCGATTTACAAATCGTATTGTAACATTCAGGGTGAGCCAGCCACTTTTCGACCAAACTCACACCTGTACGTTCATTGCCATGCGTTCCGCCAGCAACGACAATCGTATTTATATTACTCATAACTCAGCCGTTAATTTTTCTTTTCGCCTTTATTTTTCAACCAAGAGCCACAAAGATACATCGAGAAGACGACACTTGTCACAAGGAACATAAAGATACCCATGCAAGCGAGGTGTCCAATGCCCTGCAAGCCGCGATGCGTCGTAAAGAGGAAGCCGACAAAGCCTGCAATCGTAGTCAAGGAGCTTGCCATCACGTTACGGCCCGTCGTGTCAAAGAGCTGGCGAAGGTTCATCCCTTCATTGGATTTCGAGCACCAAGACGTAATAAAGTGGATTGTCGCATCAATGCCAATACCCAGCGTCATCGGAATCACAATCACGTTGTAGATGCTGATTTTTCCGAATTCAAAGAAGTACGTGAGCGCACCCAAAAGTCCAAGCGTGAGAAGCGCCCCCATGCCAAACGAGACACCTCCCGCCAAGAACATCGAAGGTTTGCGGAACGAAACAATCAACGTGAGGAAAATGACAAGCACGATGACCGATGCCAGGTTAAAGCTATCCGCCTTCACCGATTCAATCACATCCGAAAGGATAAACTGCGACGAGAATGTGCGCAAGCGTTCGCCATCAAAATTCCAGTTACCATAGCGTTCCTGGAAGCGGTGCAACGCATGAGCATCCCAGCTCGGGAAGTCGCCGTAAATAAAGCCAATCTTGCCATACGAGCCATCTTTTTCACGGAGCAAGTCAAGCGTCCATGCAGGCACATCTTCGGCAGTAAAAGGCTTTTCGACTTGAGCCAATTTGCGAAGCGTTTGCACGTTCGTTGAATCTTCGCCTTCGGCCTTGTCAAAGACGCGCGCTTCGACCAAGTCGCGAATTTCTTCGATGACTTCAAGGCGCTTTTCCTGGGAATCTGCAGGCGGCACGAAGCTCTTGAGCGTAAGGAAACTGCCTAACAGCGGATCCTTTTCGTCATGGAGTCGAACCATCAACGTGTCATAAAGCTTATCAAGCTGTTCTGGCTTAGAGCCCATCACCGCCGCAGGCGTCGATGTCACGGCACGGTTCGTGGCACGCGTCACCTTGGTCGAAATTTTCTGTTCAGCGGCAGGAACAACCTTATCCGTATGCACACGGCGCAAATTCTTCAAGTTGTGTTCAAAATCCACATGCGGTGCAAAATACAATGCGGCGGCACCAAGCACAAAACCGATCAGCGCCACATGCTTGAAGAAACCAAAGATTTGCTTTTCGCTCCAAGAAGCAGGCAACAGCGAATTATTCGGAGCAGCAGGAATACCGCCCATGCATGCGACAAACACCGGCAAAACAAGGACAGATGTCATCATACTGAAAAGGACACCCATCGAGGCCACAATGCCGAATTCATAGAATCCGCGGAAGTGCGCGACCAAGAGCGTGAGGAAAGCGGCAATCGTCGTAAAGCTTGCCAAGATAAACGGTTTGAGCATCTTGCGCTGAGTTTCTTCAAGAACTTCTTCCAAGGAACTGTACTTGTTCAAAAGCTTTTGCGCATTGCCCAAAATGTGAATCGAGTAGTCAATACCAATACCCAAAATAATCGAGGCCACGAAAACCGTAAACGGATTCAACTTGCCATAGAAAAGCGCGGTAAAAGCAAGCGTCGGGAGGCAAGCGTAAAGCACGGAACCCGTCACTAAAATCGGGCCTTTGACGCTCCTAAAGAAGAACGCGGTCAAGAGGAAAATCAAGACAAGGCTAATGCCGAACGAGAAAATACTGTCGTTTGCAACTTCGTCGACTTCTTTTAAGCCTTCATAAGTTCCTTCGACCGTGAAACGAGTCGGCACCGGGTATTGCTTGCTGCGGAAAAAGGCCAAAAGTTCATCGGTCTTTGCAAGAATTTTCGTCACAAATTCATAGTCGGTCGACGGCTTGATCAACTTGGCGTTCACCACGGCATTGAAGAGAATCTTACCCGTGCTATCCGGCGCTGGGCTACCAATCAAGCGGTTTTTCAAGCTATCCGGGAGGTAAGCTTTTGGATTCCATTCAGTCGATCCACTTTCTGTTTCAGCAGATTCCTTCTTTTTGAAAAAAGCATCGAAAGCACTGACTGCCTCTTCGGGGAGACCAAGCTCCATCGGCAAATTAGCATCGAACCAAACACGTTCTTTTTTTGCAGAGGCTTCGCCATTTGATGACGCAGAATCCGTTGGACCATCGCCGAGCAAATCCACGACAAGCGGGCCATTCTTGCGACCGATTTCAAGCTGCAAATCTTCGAGGTTGTCACGGATATTTTCAAGGTGCTTGACCGGGAGGTACAAAAGCGCATTGTCCTTGAAGAACTGGTTATCGTTATCCACCTGCGTCGAGACGAAATCGCCCTGCCAGTTTTTGTGAATGTAATCTTGAATAGAATCTTGCAAAGCAGCCGCAAGCTCAACACTTTCGCTCTGGATGGCAATCATGAATCGGTCAGTACTGCCAAAGCGCTCATACGATTCTTCAAGCGCCTTAACGCTCGGCGTATCTTCGGGCAAAAGGTGCGAAAGGTCAGCATCCAGCTTGAGCCCAGGCTTCACAAGAATCGGGAACGCAAGGAGAAGTGCAAGAAGAATATAGAAGGTTAAGGCCTTGTATTTATTTCTGCAAATAAGTGGAATGTACCACTGGGAGAATTTTTCAGCAAACGACTTTTTCGTATTCATGCGTAGAAATATATTAATAATCACGAGCACCTTAAACAAAGCGCCGCGCAAATTCCGATGAACAGCGGAAAACAGAGATTAATGGGGCAACATATTGTCGTTACGCAAAAGCGAACGCAAAACTTTGCTTGCACCAACGGCATGCGCCTTCCACTTAAGCGACAAGGAATCCGAAACATGCTCAAATGAGCCGTTTTTCCCTTTATACACTTCATCGGATTCCAAGCCTCCCGTCAACACGGAATCGCGGAAACCGAGATAATAGGCGTTCTGCGTGTAAAATAGCGCAGGCTGTTCTGCCGGGCGTTTTTCGATAAGCAAGTCGTAACCCCAAAAATGGCTCGGAGCGCGAACTTGAGCCAAATCGAAAATCGTAGGACCAATATCCAGCTGAGACGCCACATCTTCACGAATTTCAAGACCTTTAAAGAGGTTTGTGTCTGCAGAGAAAATCCCCATAAAAATCTGCGCCGCAGAAACACCAAGCGGTTGAGGAACCTTATAGTCAATGGAATCTACAGGTGTATCGTGGTCACCAACAACAAATACTACCGTCCGGTCAAAATCAGGCCTTGCATAAAGCGCTTCGAAGAATCGTCCCATCTGTTCGTCCGTATAACGTAATGCATTCTTGAAACGCACCATCGCGTCTTCGGGCTTGGCAGCGTAACTATCCGGGTAGCCGTAGAACGGAATGTGGGTTGCAATCGTATTTGCCGCCAAGAACCAAGCGCTATCCGTCGGCATTGTCTTAAGCATTTCTATGGCGAGGTCCATCCCAATGCTATCCGAGGTTCCGATGATTTTCGGGTCTTCTGCCACGCGCCAATTGCCACCATAGAAGCGTTCCACGAAAGGCAAGGTGTGGTCAAACACGGGATTTGAAACCGTCATGTACGCACGATGATAGTTTGTCAGATATTCCTGGAATCCCTTGAAATGATTCGAAGCATAGAACGCGGGCACATCGCGATTCGGGTGCGAAGGGAATCCGAGATAAGCCGAAGTCGTGCCGCGAACCGTAGGATAGCTTCCGCTGAACGCATTCTTGAACCAAAGCCCACCCACATTCGCCATTTTCCACAAAGCAGGCGCTATCGTAGTATCGCCTTCGAGCATTTGATTCAGCACGCGGCCTTTGTAGGATTCACCGAATATAAAGACGATGTTATACGGACGAGTCGCCTTGTATTCGTGTGTCGGAGCTTTACGATATCCTGGGTAGTTTTTATCCGAGCGAGCACCCGCAAAATCGGCAGGCAAAAAAGCGTCCAGGTCACGAACAAGTTCATCGGTAATAGAATAGCCATCACGGAAAAATTCAAACGTTTCAAGCCCTGCAATATGCAGCACCGGAGCCGTCAGCGTGTATTTACCAAGCGTAAAGCGCCAATCGACTTGAAAAGGAAAATTCGTTACGCCACGCGCACCCACAATGAACAAAAATAACGGAATAATAGAAAGGACAATTCCCGAAACAAGCATAGTCACAGGGACTCTCTTGTCCGCAAGTTTTGCAATACGCTTTTCCATTATGGTCATACGTCTTTGACGAATCGAATACGTCACGCAAAAAGCAATGCTCCCCGCCAAAATCAAAAACACAAGCCCAATCCAAAGCACAGTACCGACACCATCGCCACCAAGCGTCGAGACCGTCGTTGCATCCGTGATATTTGAAAAATGGAAATAGGTACGAATAAACGAATACGAAAGGCGCTGATGATTGAAGCGGAAAATTTCGTAATCGGCAATCGCGAAGAAAAAGTAAACGACGTAAAAAACGGCAAGCGCCCGAGGGCTTTTCAAGAACGTGAAGATGGAAGACATCACGAGAATTGCGCCATACGCCATGAAAATTTGCCAAATGGTCTTGCCCGCAAACATTTCGGACATTGAAAGTCCAAGAGGATCCGGCAAGGCATAAAACAAAACAAGCATGATCGTTTGCAGCAAAAATGCCACAGACGTAATCAATATAAACGGATTTTTAAGGAGCTGTCTGATCATCGTACTCAAAGAAAAATAAACAATCGGAATGAAATATAAAAAACAAACAAACGGCTTACTACAGCCGATTCTTTTTTTTGCAGTTCAAAAGATTAGCCATAAAAATTTCATCATAAATCAATAATCACACCTTCTACTTGGATTTCACGAACTTGTTTTTCGCCTTCGTAAAGAACAGCCTTGAACTTTTGCGAAGCATCGTCACAGAACATCTTTAAAGTTTTATACGGAATGTTGTCCTTATACCAAATGACGGATTGAGGACCGTCAGGCAACTTGGGGTCGCACGGAATCCTTCCCATTCGATTAATTTCGATCTGACGCCGCGTTCCATCATAACGGATTGTAGTAGGATTTATTACAGGTATATCGTTACCGCAGTCTTTTTCCAAGCACGAATCCGAAGTCGCGTATCTATAAGCAACAACCGATTGCTGTTCGATGGGGGCATCTTTAGGTAAAGATTCGCTGACGCGTATAATGTGACTCGGCAGTACGCAGCCTGTCAAGAGCAAAGTAAGCAACGGGAACAAAAACTTCATACAGCAATAATACAAATACTTGCGCTCGGTTAAGGCGATGTAGCACTTTGGTGTTGAAGTAGCCCCAAGTGTTTAAAATTTTAAACAGAAGGCGTTTTTAATCGTCTTTTTAGCCCCGAAAAGCTATCGACTTATCCACAACACGAAAGTCCTACTTTCCCTCGGTTAATTTGTACATTTGAGCAGTTTTTACTATATTTGCGCTCATGGATTTTGGAAGTTATGGTAAGACTTGGTGGGCAAACAAGTGGCTTTGCTCGATTCTTGCGACGGCAAGTGAGCAGGCTATTTTGCAGGGGCTCAAGTTTGCATCGCGCGGTCAAGTCACAAGCGTCGATATCGTCGATAACCGCGTGATTTCCGTGGTGAAAGGCCCGAATGGCGGGCTGCACAACAACTATATTGTCTTCCCGAAATTTTCCAAAGAATCTTCCGAAATCTTCGTGAATTTTTTGAAGCAGCAGCCTGCGGAACTGTTGGCGTTCAACAACAAGGCGCTTAGCCCGTCGCTTGAACTTTTGATGAGCAAAAGCGGGCTCCAGCTTTTTGACGACCCGGCAAAGGTGAACATGGGCTGCGATTGCCGCGACGAACGCCCGTGCAAATACTTGGTTGCAACGTTCTTGAAAATTGCGGAACAGGCGGACAAGGAGCCGAACATTCTTTTCAAGATTCACGGGCTCGACCTTGAATTTATCAAGGACTTCAAACCGGATGCGATGGAGATGGAAGCACCGCCCGAAGCTAATCTCGTGAGATCGTTCAGCAAGGCGACGAGGCTTGTGGGTACGGGTGCCGAGAAAGATGCCGGAAACGCTGCGGGAGTCTCGGGAAATGCGAACGAGAACCGCGCCGGAATAGCCACAGGAAATGCCGCCGGGAACGCATCTGCTATAGGAACTGCCGCCGGGGATATCGACGAGCGCACAGAACAAGATGCAAAGCACGCCGCCGAGCTTTCAAACGCAGAAGACGCAAGCGCAAGTTTATTCGGTGGGTATAAAGGCTCGGGCCGTGAATCGCTAAACAGCATCCCGCCCAAGCAACTGCCAACATTCGATTTCAAAAGCTGGAAAGACTACTCGCATATTCTGCCAGCGATGTTACAGAACTTCCCGAAGTTCTGCCCTGCCGGGAATTTCCGCAAGAGTTTTACAGATGAACTAGAATCGTGCCATAAGTTCTTTACCGACTTCGAAAATTTTGACGCTTTTTCGGAACAGTTCCGCGTGAATAACGCGAAGACGTTCTTGATGGAAAACGAGCAACTGCGATTGTTCCACAGGCCCGGATGGCATTGGAATTTTAAGCAGTCGATGGCCGACAAAGTCATCAACAGCAACCTTACCGTCACAAACGTAATGGGTGCGCTTTGCTGCCTCAGCGCTGGAAATTTTTCGTGGCACCATTACTCCGTGCGTTACTTGCACTTGATGTTGCAAGTGGCATTTTATCTTGTGCGCACCGGAGCGATTTACCCGCAAGTTTTCTGGATCGGGAAAGACGTGGCGCAGATGCGATGGCTCCCTGCCGAGATGCTCCCCGAGATTCTGTACATTGTCGCCGATCTCGAAGTCACCGCTCCGCGGGAACTCGCGTGGACAAGCAAAGAAGAATCCTTCTTTGAAATTGCGGAACCCGCCGAGCACATTCTTTCGCTGTTCATCTCGCAGCTCCTGAAGTTTGCACGCAAATACAAGACGCCGCTCAAGACGAATCACGGCAATTTGCTCTCGTTCTTTTTCGATAGCGTTTCAGGGAAGCTCGCAAACAACGCTCACGCCATTCCAGGTAAAATCCAGCAATGGCTATCGGTGTATTCTTGCCTCGGTTGCCGCACGCAGATTCTCTTTGTCTGTAGTGAAATGGATGAAGATGTAGCGCTGGACGTTTTTGTACTTGACGAAGATGCAGCGAATGCCGACGGAAATGATGCCGCAAGTGCTGCAGGGAACGCCGCGGGACTGCTAAATGTCGCAAAACGCACGCCGCTTTCGGAACTTTTTGAAAACAACGACTCGCGTTTGCTCTCGATTATGAGCGTTCTGAACGGCATTGCCGATGGCTTCAAGCCGCTCGATGCATACTTGGAACGCCGAGCAAGTGAACCGATTTTGATGCGAGGCGCCGAACTCCTCGAATTTTTGCAGGATTGCCTCAAAAAACTCCAACTGTTCGGCATCCAGACTGAAATTCCAAAGAACTTGTTGAACATAGGCAAACCCAAGCCCAAGATGCGCTTGCAAGGTAGCATGAGCTTTGGAGCTTTTACTGCCGGAGACTTGCTCGACTTTGACTGGGAAATCGCCATCGGTGATGAAAACATTTCGGCAAAGGAGTTCCTAGAACTCGCAGAACAAGCAGACGGACTTTTAAAATACAAGTCCAGTTACGTGCAAATTACTGAACAGGATTTGCAATCCATCCGCGATAAAATTGAAGGCAAGTCTGGCGAATCTGCGAAAAACGGCAAAGGCAAAAAAACTGGTGGAGATGATGCGCGAACGTCTTCTGAAAATGCAGCCGAGGGCGCTACTGGAGACGCCGCGACCTCCGCAGACGAAATACTCGAAGAAGATTCCGTTCCAGAAATCACGCAAGCCAAACTCGTGCAAGCTTGCTTCACTGGCGAATGCGACAACATCCCAGTCGAAATGGCGAGCGATTTCAAGCAACAGTTCGACGCCTGGCGTGCCGAAACGGAAATTCCGTTGCCCGAGAATCTGAATGCAACACTCCGCCCCTACCAAATGCGCGGCTACTCCTGGATGTACAAGAATCTGGAAATCGGATTCGGTTGCATTCTCGCCGATGACATGGGCCTTGGCAAGACGCTTCAAGTCATTACGTTCCTCCTCAAGATGAAACAAGAGGGCAAATTCGCGGAGAAAAAAGCCATCGTCGTGATGCCCGCCGGCCTCCTTTGCAACTGGCAAGTCGAAATCAAGAAGTTCGCGCCAGAACTCACGTTCTTTGCGTACCACGGAGGCCGCCGCAATCTGCAAAAATTCAGCGCCGATGTATTGCTCACGACATATGCCACGTTCCGCAAGGACTTTACCGAACTCGATAAAATTGAATGGCAAACGATTATCATCGACGAAGCGCAAAACATCAAGAATGCCGACAGCGAACAGAGTAAATTGCTCCGCCGCATGCGCGCCCCGATGAAAATTGCAATGAGCGGAACCCCGGTCGAAAACCGCCTCATGGAATTCTGGACCATCATGGATTTTGCAAACCACGGATTCTTCCCGAGCGCAAGCGAATTCCGCGAAAAGTTTGAAACGCCAATTCAAAAGAACGGCAATCAAGTCGTCGCAGAAACGTTCCGCAAAATCACGGCACCGTTCATGCTGCGCCGCCTCAAGACTGACAAGAGCATCATCAGCGACTTGCCCGATAAAATCATCCAAGACGAATACGCCGAACTCACACGCTCGCAAGCCGCGCTTTACAAGCGCACCCTCGATCACTTCCTCGCCCAGCTCGAAGAAGAACAACAACTCAGCGAAAAAGCAAACGACGCTCACGCACTTTTCAAGCGCAAAGGCATCATCTTGCAGATGATTCTCGCGCTCAAGCAAATCTGCAACCACCCCGCGACATTCCTGAAAGGATTAGACGAGAGTAGAACGACGAGAGACGAGAGCGCCGCGTCCCAAAAGTCCAGCAAGCTCGAATCCGGCAAGATGCAAATGCTCTTGGACCTCCTCACATCCATTCAAGAGCAAGGCGAAAAAACGCTCATCTTCACGCAATTCGCCGAAATGGGCCACCTGCTGAAATCCACCATCGAAAGCGAACTCGGCCTCCGCACGCATTTCTACCACGGCGGTTGCACACAAACGCAGCGTTCCGAAATGATCCAGGATTTCCAGGAAAATCCGGACTGCAAAGTGCTTATTCTCTCACTCAAGGCAGGAGGCACCGGCCTCAATCTCGTCGCCGCCTCGCAAGTCATCCATTACGATTTGTGGTGGAACCCCGCCATCGAAGCGCAAGCCACCGACCGTGCCTTCCGTATCGGCCAAAAGCGCAACGTCCAAGTCCACCGCTTTATCACCAAAGGCACATTCGAAGAAAAAATCAATGCGCTCCTCGAAACCAAAAAAGCCATCGCCAACTTGACCGTGAACGCAGGCGAAACATGGCTCGCCGACATGGACGACAAGCAACTCGCCGAAGTCTTCTGCCTAGACAACACGATTGTGTAATTTTTTCAGACTTTTAAAAATCCGTGAAGTCGCAAATTGCGACCTCACGAATAACAACACCTTTGAATGATTATATTTAAATCCAAACAGTAAAAAGTTGAGGTAATATGCGGCGCAAGGACAGAGAAGTTTTAGGTGACGAAAACATCGCAAAGATTATCGAGCAATGCACAACTTGCCATGTCGCAATGATAGATGATGCAGATGCAAACATGCCTTACGTGATTCCGCTGTCGTTCGGTTACAGCCTTAACAGCGGTGTTTTGGAACTGTATTTCCATTGTGCTCATGTCGGCAAGAAACTCGACTGCATCCGCAAAAATCCAAATGTTGCATTCAGCATGTGCGTCGAAAACCGCATCGAGATTCACGAAGAAGCCTATTGCAAAAGCGGTCGCTTTTACGCAAGCGTTGTCGGGCAAGGCAAAGCCGAAATCGTCGAAGACATCGCCGAAAAATGCCGCGGACTCTCGCTCCTGATGGAACGACAAACAGCCGGAGTGCCGCAACACCCAAATTCCGCGCATTCCACGCAATCCGCGGCCCCTCGTAAATTCGAATTCACCCCTGAACAAGCCGCCACAGTGACAGTCTTTAAAATAACCAGCACTAACTTTACCGGCAAAGCGAAAAACGACAATGCTCAGAAGTGTTAAAAAAATACTGGCGTTAGCCTTGGTATGTTCTGCCCTTTGCTGGGCGGAAGAACAAATGCTAAATCTATCCCTGCAAATCACGAAGAACTATATGGTCATCGGTGCATTCGGAGGTTTTTCAAAAAATTTTTATTACAGAGCCGCTCACGACTTATATGAGAGCCGCTACATTTCGCTTCACAAGGAATACGAAAATGATGCCGGACGTTTCGTATGGGCACTTTATTCCGAAAAGAACGGCACGCTGGATAGCGTGATTGTCGATGAGAACAATAATATCTATTCAGCCATTGGCCAAGGCGAAGGCGGGATATGGCCGCCCCATCTGAAGCACAAGCTTACACCGCACAGGGACGGTAAAGTCGCCGTCGCCCCTTTATCCATATTCGATGAAGTTTTTAGGGACCTGCTTAAATACCGTCATGCAGCAAGTTATGCACCGAAATATGACACAAATGATATTGTCATTGTTTTGGACCCAGATAAAATTGCAGAACCGAATGATAATAGAGAAAACTTCTTGAAGAAACTTCAATCCTATAAGCCGCTAATACAGATGATAAAAGATGCAGGGTTTACCTACATCGCCATCGCTATTACAACACATAACATTAAAGAAACTGGACTTGACTATGGTGATATCGCGATTTTGGTCCAGGATATGTACAAGACATTGGGACTGGAAACTCCACCAAAACGGGAAGGACAAGGCAAGCTTCTTCTACGCACAATAGACAAGAAATACCTTGAGAAAAGCGAGAAAGCTTATCTAGAAATGAAAAAAGCAAAAAAATAATTCAGCCGCAATAATTTTCGGAATTAGAATCTATTCCTTACCCTACTCCGCCCAGTGATTTCCGTTGTAATTCTTGGCAGTGTCGGCGTCCATGCCAATCTGGCGCACTAAATCTTCGATGCTAGCGAACTTCTTTTCGGGGCGCAAGAAGGCGAGCAAGTCCAGCGCTAAATGCTGACCGTAAATGTCTTCGTTAAAGTCCAGCAGATACGCTTCGACTGCAAGATTATGCGTTCCAGGCGTTGTCGGTTGCGTTCCGATGTTCACGACAGAGCGGAAAATGCGACCGTCCGAGAGTCTTGCGCTTGCAACATACACACCGCCTCTTGGCAAGAACTTGTACTGTTCCATCTGCACATTCGCCGTCGGGAATCCGATCGTATGGCCAAGACGTTTGCCGACCACAACCGTTCCAGACAAGCGATACGGGCGACCGAGATAAGTCTGCGCACGGTCCACATCGCCGTTCAAAAGAGCATTGCGCACTGCAGAAGAACTCACGCGTTCGCCCTTGTGCAAGACCATCGAAAGCATCTGCGTCGAGAGTTCCGGGAACGCAGCGGTAATCGTCTCGTAATTGCCCTTGCCGCCAGCACCAAAGCAATGGTCATGGCCAAAGAACATCGAAACGACTTCGCGCTTTTCAATCAGTTCCGTGCGGACAAATTTATCAAACGGGAGTTTTGCCAATTCGTGCGTGAACGGCAATACCAAAAATTCAATGCCGAGGCTCTCAACGAATTCGCGTTTTTCTTCGGTCGTCGTGAGGAGCAGCGGATCGCCCGGCCCACGCAAGACGTAATTAGAATGCGGTTCAAAGCTGATGACCGTCGGCTGCAAATGGTTCACTTCGGCAACCGCCTTGAGCGTGCGGAAAAGCGCCTGGTGCCCCAAATGGCATCCATCAAAATTACCCATTGTCACAGCGCGTTTCATTTAATCATCACCTTATCTGTCATTCCCGACTTGATCGGGAATCAC
>CAMJNF010000059.1 GCA_946407235.1 uncultured Fibrobacter sp.
CTTTGAGGTATGACTTGGGGCTTGTCATGCCGGACTCTGTTCCGGCATCGCCTTTACCCATTAAGATAGAAAATAATTGTATCATCCTAGAGGAAACCGTAGGGCGACCCTTTACAATAACCAAGAACCAATGACTAATGACCTACAACTAACCACTATTTTTCTACATTTCATTTTATGCTTTGCAATCGTATTCTTGGTACTACGCATCACGGCACTTACAAGAAAGTCGTTGATGTTCCTCTTTTGCGCGAGGAACTCTCGGCGCGTTCTATCCGCTGCATTGCACGCGATGGCGTCGAAATTGAAATCGATGTCTACGAGGACTTGCAGGAAGGTGATATTTTGGCGGAGACGGACTTTAACGTGTACGCCGTAAAAATCTACGTGCCCAAGAAAAAGCCCGCCGAAGAACCAAAGCCAAAGTTCAAGAGCTATTTGTAATTAGTGCTTTGCAGCACGTCCAATCGTATTCTTGTCATGCCGGACAAGGTTCCGGCATCGCCCATTTAGTTTTGTATGCTCAAGCTTTCTTTTACGCTGATTTTTTCTTTGCCGAGTAGGCGGTGGAGCTTGCAACGGAAAAGCGGGATGGCCGCGATGGTGCCAAGTGCAACAATCGGGATGGCGATGTAGGCGATTCCCGGTTGGTTGATTGCGGGGCGGCAGAAAAGTTGCAGCATCAGGACAATCCACCAGTGGACGGCGAGAATCACGAGCGCGTTGCGGGATATGTTTCTGAGAATTCCCTTGAAAACGCGGATGGGCGCAAAGTTCGGAATCTTGCTTGCGAGTAGGAACATGGCAATGAGGCCGATAATGCCTGTGATAGAGCTTGCGACAAACTGGGGGAGGCTTTTGCCTAGGTCATTGTTCATGATGCTGAAATTCGGGCTCGGCGATTCCAAAAATCCGTAGGCGATAAAGCTTGCAATTCCGATGGCAGCAACGATGGCTGTGTTTTTTGCGGCGTGAGCGTCACCTACGGAAATGGCGCTGTGGATTTTTTTGAAGGGATCCTTGCAGAGAAAACCGCATCCAAAGAAAAAGAGAATCGTGAGGTCGCGTTCAATACCGAACGGTAAGTGCATGTGATTTATGTTGAAAAGCCAACCGCAAAGAAGACCTTCTATGGACATCACGGCGAAAAACAGCTTGGGGTTGACTTGCTTTTTCGACATCTCGTGAAGCAGGTAAAAAAGCAAGCTGACGGAATATAAAGTAAATACAAACCACAGTGGCCCTGCGCCAACAGAAGATTTTCCGGCGATGAAAATTTTAGCGATGTTCCAATAGATGTATTGCCATGTGTTGTTGATGTCGGGAATCGTATTCACGACTGTCATTGTGGGGGTTCTTGGGAATAATGCGAAATTGTAAATAACGGGATCCAGCGCGAAAAAGAGGAATGAAAGATAAAGGTAGGGGTTCAACAGAACTTTTGTCTTATGGATAAAGTAACTCTTGAAGTCGCTGAATCTTTTTGTGCTGAATAAAAATCCCGAAATAAAGAAAAATGCGGACATGCGGAGTGCGCTCAGGTGCCACATTCCAAGGTGTGCGTTCGGGAAATTCTGCTCAATGTGGAATAGGCAAACGAGCAAAAGAACGAATCCCTTGAACTCGTCAATCCAGCCTATTCTTGTCTTGTTCGTTGCCATTGTAAGATATTTCTTTGATTTTTGTATAGATAGTAAATTACGACGGATGCATAAACAGTGCTGCACGTAAATCGTTTGAATATAGGCGTTTTAAGCTCGATTTTGATGAAATCTTCATTTTAGTTGTTTATAAACTAATTCTATAAAAATTCTTTGATGATAACAAAAATCAATAACTCAGCATAAAAATTTAGTATTGGACAACACGAAAAATGCGTTCTATATTTTGCCGCGTCAAAAAACAACAGTAAAAACAATAATCCAATAACCAAGGAGTTGACGAATGAACCAGAACATATATAAAATATTGATTGCCACTGCACTGGTGTCGTCCATTTGCTCTGCTGAGGAAGCCACTAAAGAAAGTGTTATTAAACCCACCGGAAACGTTCAGGCACAAGCCATCAAATCACTTTATGACAACGATGCAGACAACACGCTCGACAATTCTTTCTTGCGAGCAAACATTGGTGCAAAGTACGACTCCGACCGTCTCAGCGCAGTGATAAACTTGCGCATTTTCAGTCCGGCTTTCGGCAACACGATTGATGGAAAGAACTACGACAAGATTTCCGCAGATACCTACTATGCCAACTACAAGTGGGATACCGAATACGGCAAGTTCAATCTTCAATTCGGTCGTTTCCGTACTGACTGGAGCGTTGGCGGCAACTTCGGTACTTATGTCGACGTAGCCCTCAACAAGCGTGGATTCCTCTCCCGCGATTACCAACATGATGCAGTCGCATTCGGTTATGAAAACGGGATTTCAACATTCAACGCCTTGCTCGGTACTTATGACGCCAAATTCAACACGGGTTATATCCGTTTTGAAGAAACACTCAAATTTGGCGATGCCAAAGTGAGCGCCGCATATCGCGTGAACGCACTTGACCCGATCCAGCATACAGCTCAGGTGACACACCGTGTTGCTGGTCGCGCAAGTTACTACTTCCAAAAGAACTTCGGCCTTTATGGTGAAGTCGCTTTAATCGCGACCGGCGATAGCGAAAATCTTAAGGTTGCAAATGCCATCAAGCCAGAATACGCACAAGATTCACGATACATTCCGTTCTTCGTCGGTTTGGAAATTCCGACCGCAGGATTCTTGAGCAATCTGTATGCCGAATTGGAATATCTCTCTAACCGAGACGAATTGCAGGCTGGTGCCGACGGAATCGCATGGACAGTAAGCTTCATCAAGAAAATCAATGATTTCTCTAAAATTCAGGTGAACGTCTATAGTGAAAAGAAAGCATCCGACGTCGCTCTTGCAGCAAGATTCACAGCATCTCTCAAATAACACTTAGCACATCCCCGAGCGCCCTCAGCGCAGCATAACAGCTTCTTTGATCCATTTCGCTGAGGGCGTTTCTCTAAAAAAAACAAATCACAACATTTAAAATAAAAAGAGGTTTATAACATGAATTTCAAAAAAATTACCATTGCATCCATCGCCCTTCTCTCCCTTGCCTTCACAGCCTGCTCTTCTTCTGAAGAAAAACACGAACACGGCAAGCAAACTCTCACCAACGTATCTTACGACCCGACTCGTGAGCTTTACGCCAACTACAACCAGGTCTTTGTCAAGCACTGGAAAGAAAAGACCGGCAAGGAAGTGGAAATCACCCAGTCCCATGGCGGTTCCGGCAAGCAGGCCCTCGAAGTGGCCAACGGCCTTGAAGCCGACGTGGTGACACTCGCCCTCGAATACGACGTGAACGCTGTACGCGATGCCGGTCTTATCAACGATGGCTGGGTCAAGGAATTCCCGCTGAATAGCGCCCCTTACACCTCCACCATCGTATTCTTGGTGCGCAAGGGCAACCCGAAAAATCTCAAGGACTGGGGTGATCTCGTGAAAGACGGCATCGGTGTCATCACTCCGAACCCGAAAACTTCTGGTGGCGCACGCTGGAACTACCTCGCCGCCTGGGCATGGGCCGAAAAGCAGTACAACGGCGACGAAGCTAAGGTCAAGGAATTCGTGAAGAAACTCTACAAGAATGTTCTAGTGCTCGCCTCCGGTGCTCGCGGCTCTACGACAACCTTCATCGAAAATGGCCAAGGTGACGTTTTGCTCGCCTGGGAAAACGAAGCCTTCCTTTCGCTCAAGGATTATCCTAACGACTACGAAATCGTAATTCCTAGCGTGAGCATCTTGGCAGAACCCTCTGTCGCAATTGTAGATAAGGTGGTTGACAAGCGCGGCACCCGCGAACTTGCTACCGAATACCTGAACTTCCTCTACAGCGACGAAGGCCAGCACATTGCCGCCAAGAACCACTACCGTCCTTCTAACAAGGCCATTCTTGACCAGTACAAGGAATTCAACCAGAACGTGAACCTGATTGACATCAGCTACTTCGGCGGTTGGGATAAGGCACAAAAGACGCATTTCTCTAACGGCGGAATCTTCGACCAGATCTACGAAAAGAAGTAATCCGGTCTAACAATTCTTCTTGTAAAAACCGAGCGCTCTCAGCTATTGCAAAAGCAGTCGTTGGGAGCGTTTTTGAGTTATAATAATGATACCTATCGAACTTATTCCATCATTTTTATTTTACGCATTCGTTTCAGGAATCACGCCAGGTCCTGCAAACTTGAGTTCTCTTTCGGTCGCTTTAAGCTACGGGAAGAAAAGTGCCATTCGTCAATGGTACGGCATTTTTACAGGCTACACAATCGTTTCCATTAGTTCCGTATTTGTGTGCTATTTTATTGGAACTGCTTTTGAAAAGTACATTCGAGCACTTTCTTTCATCGGCTTGCTTTATATGGTGTGGCTCGCATTTAAGCAGTTCCGGGAAGCTTTTGTTCCGCAAGAAATTATCGGTGATGAGGCTAGCCAGGGAAAGTTTACGACTGGAATTTTAATCCAGCTCACGAATGTCAAGATTATGATTTATTGCGTAACGGCAATATCCATTTATTCGCTCCCCTACAACAAGGATTTATTCTCCATCTTTTTGTGTGGGCTCCTGTTGCCTTTAACGGGGCCTGTCTGCAACTTGGCATGGATTTTTGCAGGTGTCATTTTGAAGAAATTTTTCGGAAGCTACCGCAAGACAATCAACATTGTTATGGGACTCTCGCTTCTATTTTGCGCCGGGAGCATTTTGATGATTTAGACAGAAATACGGTCTTTTGACAATTTGACGCAATCATACTATCTTTGCGTTTCAAAATCCTACTATTTATATAGGTATATTATGTTTTTTCCTACGGCTGAAAATACTTCTTTAACAAAAAATGACGCTCTTGAAATACTTGATTTACAAGGCGACGCCCTCAACAATCTTATAGAAGAAGCATACCGATTAAGAACAAAATACAAAGGCAACCGCGTCAACATCCAGTTGCTTACCAATGTCCGTAGCGGCAACTGTACGCAAAACTGCGCTTATTGCGCACAATCACGAGATTCCGAAGCGCCTATCGAAAAATATCGTTATGTCGAAGACAAGAAACTTTACGGCGACAACGATTTAGTTGACGAGTTCCATCTTTCTAGACATTGCATTGGCCTTAGCGGCATTCGCTTTGCGGATAGCGATATAGAAAGTCTCGCCGAACGAATCCGCAAAATGAAAAAGAACGGGACGCAAATTTGCTGTTCCATCGGATTCTTGACCGAGCATCAAGCGAAAATGCTGAAAGAAGCGGGGCTTAACAGAATCAATCACAACTTGAATAGCAGCCGCCGTTTTTACCCAAGCATTTGCACGACGCACACGTATCAAGAAAGAATCGACAATTTGCGTATGCTGAAACGCATCGGTTTTGAAATTTGTTCTGGTGGAATTATCGGCATGGGCGAATCGAAGGAAGATGTCGTGGATATGATGTTTGAGTTGAAAGAACTCAATCCTGAATCCGTTCCTATAAACTTTCTGCTTCCTGTAAATGGAACGCGACTTGCCGAACGTGACATTTCGGCACTGACTCCGGAATATTGCATCAAGGTTCTTTGCCTTGCTCGTTTGATGTTGCCGAAATCGGATATCCGTTGTGCCGCAGGACGCGAAGTGTATTTCAAAGGTTACGAAAAGACTTTGTTTAAAATTGCGGATTCCATTTTTGCATCCGGTTACTTGACCGAGGGCGGCCAAAGTCTCGAAGCCACATTCCGCACAATTGAAGAAGCTGGATTTACGTGGCAAGTGGAAAGCGCTTAAATAAAATACGTCAAATCGGATTTTTCGGTGGAACCGAGCATTGTTGCGACTCCGCCGAGTTCAACGCCGTCGATTAATTCTTCGGCCTTGATGCCCATGAGTTCCATGGACATTTGGCAAGCGACAAACTTTACGCCTTTTTGCTGCGCGCTCTGGATCAGTTCTTCGAGCGATGAAACCCCGTTTTGCTTCATGACGGCTCGAATCATCTTGGCTCCAATGCCACCGAAATTCATGCGTGAAAGCCCTAGCTTTTTGGAACCTCGCGGCAACATCAAGCTAAACATTTTTCCGATGAGCGATTTTTTGATGCGGACTTTTTCGGGCTTGCGTAAAATGCTGACTCCCCAGAACGTGAAGAACATTGTAACAGGGCGTCCCATCGCGGCAGCGCCATTGGCCATGATGAACGACGCAATAGCCTTGTCCAAATCACCGCTGAATACGACAAATGTTTTGCCATGTTCGAATTCTCTTTTTTCGGGGGCTGGGGCATCTTTTTTCACGATGGACGCGTAAATAATTCCGTCTTTTTCGGTGAGTGATTTTAATTCGTTTCCGGTGTGTTGGCACCAAACTTCGACATCCGAGAGGAACGCTTTTTCATCCGCTTCGACTTGAATTTCGTCACCAATCAGAGCTTTTTTAACGGTTTCGTCAACTTTTACAATTGGACCTGGGCATTTCAAGCCCTTGGCATCGACAAAGTGCGCCTTAGGAACATCATCAAGGCCT
Source organism: uncultured Fibrobacter sp. (assembly GCA_946407235.1). Classification (GTDB taxonomy): domain Bacteria; phylum Fibrobacterota; class Fibrobacteria; order Fibrobacterales; family Fibrobacteraceae; genus Fibrobacter. The sequence continues at coordinate 6,575 of CAMJNF010000059.1, forward strand.
CCTTCAATGTTGTATACTTCAAATTCCCTATCCGCAAGAATTTCTGCGACTTGTTCCGAGCGATCTCCTGTTGTGCAAAAAACATAAACAGGTTTTTCTTTGGGGATGGAATCTATCTTTTTTGAAAGTTCAAAAAATGGAATTTGAATTGCTCCGTCCACAGGATGAACGATTGCTTCGCCAGGTTCGCGTACATCAAGAAGTGTTGAATTATTTTTGTCAATCTTGTGAAAATCTTTTGCAGAAAAATTCTTGACATCAGACATTAAATCACCCATCTTTTTAAGTTCTGAAAATAATTTGTTACAAATATAAAATAGCTTTTCAATAGCGTCCAATACATTTTTCTAATCGTATGCTATCAAAATTTTCAATAACTGTTTTGCAGAATCGTTTTTGTAGATTCATTATCAAAAAGAAGAGTCCGTCAAACACAACAATAAAAGGATACTGTATGTACTCTACCCATTACATGGATTTGCTAATGCAAAACTCTCCTTGGAACCTCATTATCTTTATGGCAATTCCTGTCATTCTTGCCGAAACGATTGCCATTACGGATTTATTCCTGTTGCGAGCACCAAATGCACATCCGACACTTTCAAAAATCAACCGCATCGCCGGAATCCTTGCAGGGCTTTCATTCGTCGGGATTATAGCCTACTTCATTCCGAATGTCGTTATTCCGCTTGCTTCTACAGGAGAATTCAGAACATGGATTGATGTTGTGGCGATTGGCTCTTACATCCTTGCAGGCATTCCGATGATTTTGCTTGCTTTGTTGAACTTGAAACTTTTACTCCGTAAAGCAGGCGAAGATAAACGTTCGAATTGCGCCATTCTTTTGCTTGCCGCATTCCTCGTTCTCTCGCACATTGCGATGATCTTTGGTATGGTGGATCCAGGCATTGCCGGGTACTCTCCGAAGGCGGCAACAACAATAGAAATGCACCTTCACCACCACCATCATTGATAATTACTTTGTTCTAATATAAAAATTTTATAAAACGCGATACTTATTTAGTATTGGACATAACGAATGACGCGTTCTATATTTGACCTCAATTATGAAGAGAACAAATAGAAGTGTCATTCCTGGCTTCGGCCTTACAACCGGCATCACGCTCGCTATCTTAAGCGTCGTGGTGCTGATTCCGCTTGCGTCGCTGGTGGTGTTTTCGGCGCAAATGAGTTTTAGCGAAATCATAGAAACTATTACGCGTGATAGAGTGCTTTCCAGTTTTAAGGTGAGTTTCGTGACAGCGTTTGTGGCGTCGCTTATCAACGCCGTGATGGGCGTTGTGCTTGCATGGGTGCTGGTAAAATACACGTTCCCGCTCAAGCGTTTGATTGACGGGATGATCGAACTTCCATTTGCCTTGCCGACAGCCGTAGCGGGCATCGCATTGACGGCACTTACCGCAGATACGGGACTTATTGGAGGATTTTTCGCCAAGTTTGGCATCAAGATTGCATTTACGCAAATCGGCATTACGGTCGCGCTCGTGTTTATCGGCATCCCGTTTGTCGTTCGCGCAGTTCAACCCGTGCTTGAAAAACTAGACCCCGCTTACGAAGAAGCCGCAGGCGTCTTGGGAGCTTCACGAAACCGCATTTTTTGGAAAGTGATTTTCCCAGAAATCGTGCCTGCCGCATTGACGGGCTTTGGGCTTGCATTCGGGCGTTGCCTCGGCGAATACGGAAGCGTCGTGTTTATCGCAGGCAACAAGCCATTCGAAACAGAAATCGTTCCGCTCATTATCATGTCGGAATTGCAGGAATACGATTACTCCAGCGCTACAACGATTGCGCTCGTGATGCTTGTTGCCTCGTTCGTGACATTGTTCCTTGTCAACTTGATTCAGGCAAGAAATACGAGGATTTTAAAAGGAGGCGCTTAATGTATAAAGAGACGACTTCTTCAAAAGTGGTTAAATGGTTCTTGATTGGGATAAGCATTGCGTTTGTAATACTGATGCTTTTACTGCCATTGATTACGGTCATTACTGAAGCGTTCAAGCAGGGAACTGCAGTGTATGCGAAGGCGGTTGCTGATGATTATACGGTTAAGGCGATTTGGCTCACGCTAGAAGCGACGCTGCTCGCTGTGCTCATCAATACGGTTTTTGGTCTTTGTGCGGCATGGTCGATTACCAAGTTCCAATTCAAAGGAAAGAAAATTTTGACTACGCTTATTGACTTGCCTGTGACCGTTTCGCCGATTATAGCGGGCCTTATTTTCTTGCTCACGTTCGGACGCCAGAGCCCGCTATTCCCGCTGCTGCAAGATTGGAATTTGAAAATTGTTTTCGCCGTTCCGGGCATTGTCCTTGCGACAATTTTTGTGACGTTCCCGTTCATTTCTCGCGAATTGATTCCCGTTTTGGAAGCCCGCGGAAACGACGAAGAAGAGGCTGCAGCGCTGATGGGAGCAAAAGGCTGGACTATTTTCCGCAAAATCACATTCCCGCATATCAAATGGGCTTTTTTGTACGGTGTAGTGCTTTGTGCAGCCCGTGCGATGGGTGAATTCGGCGCTGTTTCCGTGATTTCAGGGCACTTGCGCGGTAAAACGAATACGCTCCCGTTGCATGTGGAAATTCTATTTAACGAATTCCAGTACGTGCCTGCATTTGCTGTGGCGTCGATACTAGTTATGCTCGCCATTGTCATTTTGATTGCAAGAAGTCTTATAGAATACCGAGGACGAAAGAAAGGCAATGCATAGCCTTAAGAATTGCTCTAGAATGACAGCATTCTAATACAACAGAAAGCAGAAAGTTTAGAATAGGAGTTTATATGTACGTAGAACTGAAAAACATCAATAAGCACTTCGGAAATTTCAAAGCCTCGGACGATGTAACCTTCGGTATCGAAAAAGGAAAGCTTATCGGCCTTTTGGGCCCAAGCGGTAGCGGCAAGACGACGATTCTTCGCATGATTGCAGGGCTTGAAACCCCTGATAGTGGTGATATCGTTATCGACGGGAAAGTCATCAACAACGTTCCGGCAAGCAAGCGCGGCATTGGCTTTGTGTTCCAGAGCTATGCGTTGTTCCGCTACATGACCGTTTTTGAAAATATCGCGTTTGGACTTCGCGTGCTGAAAAAATCTGAAAATGAAATTCAGGAACGTGTCGCAGAACTCGTCAAGTTGATTGGCCTCGAAGGGCTTGAAAAAAGATATCCGAGCCAGCTTTCGGGTGGCCAGCGCCAGCGTGTCGCTTTTGCAAGAGCGCTTGCTCCAAATCCGCAATTGCTTTTGCTTGACGAACCCTTTGCGGCAATTGATGCAAAAGTGCGTCAGGAACTCCGCCATTGGCTCAAGGAAATGATTGCAAAGCTTGGCGTGACTAGTATTTTTGTGACTCACGATCAAGATGAAGCTATCGAAGTTGCCGATGAAATTATCATCATGAACAAGGGCCGCATCGATCAAATCGGGAAACCGCTTGATGTGTACAGCACTCCAAAGACCTCCTTTGTGGCATCATTTTTCGGGCAACCTTCTATTTTCAAGGATTACAGCATGTTCAAAAGCTTTGATGAAATCGAAGGCGCTGAGCAAGCGATTGTACGTCCCGAATTTGTGAAAGTCTCCAAGAAAAACGAATATCAAAAATTCGGAAAATCGGCGCAAGAGGGAATTATAACGGACGTAGCTTTCCGCGGGAGTGGAATTGAGTTGTCTGTTTTGGTTAATGGTGTTGTGCTTACTGCAAGAAGAAGTTTTGACGAGGCTAGCGTTTCTGTGGGTGAAAAGGTCGATGTATTCGTCTATCGCATTTTCGTGACCGCTGGAGACAACGCCTATTTGCTTGAGAACAAGTCGCTCCGAGATCCTGTTGTCGTAATTTAATCATTCCAGATAAAGTTTTGCTATCAATCGTGATAAAAATTTAGTATTGGACGAGTATAAAAGCGCGTTCTATATTTGTTCCTACAATTATGGAGAGTCTAACATGGCAACAGATTATTCTACACTTAAAAAGGGCGGCTGGATGCGCCAAAAGCAGAAGAACAACTTCTCGCTGCGTGTTCGTGTCGTTGGCGGAAACTTGACCGCTACACAACTTGCAAAAATTGCTGAAGTTGCTGAAAAGTATGGTGAAGGCTATGCTCACTTGACTTCGAGACAGAGTGTCGAAATTCCATTCATCAAGCTTGAAAATGTTGACGATGTAAAGAATGCATTGGCTGAAGGCGGCGTGGAACCGGGCGTTTGCGGACCGCGTGTGCGTACCATTACGGCGTGTCAGGGCGAAGCCGTTTGTCCGAGTGGCTGTATTGATACTTACGCAATTGCCAAGGAACTTGATGATCGTTATTTTGCCCGTGAACTTCCGCACAAGTTTAAATTCGGTGTGACCGGTTGCCAAAACAACTGCCTCAAGGCCGAAGAGAACGACGTGGGCATCAAGGGCGCAATCAAGGTCAAATGGATTGAAGACAAGTGTGTCGGTTGTGGCGTTTGTGCTAAGGCTTGCCGAAGAGAGGCGATTCGCGTTGAAAATAAGAAGGTCATTTTTGATGATTCTAAATGCAACTATTGCGGACGCTGCTTCAAGTCTTGCCCTACGGATGCTTGGGAAGACACGCACGGCTTCATAGTCTCTTTTGGTGGACTTTTCGGCAACAACATCAACAAGGGCGAAACCATTATCCCGTTTATCGAGGATAAGCAAAAGTTGCTCGATGTTTGCGATGCTGCAATTTCGTTCTTTGCTGAAAATGCAAAACCTGGTGAACGTTTTAAATACACTATTGATCGTATCGGTCATGATGTCTTTGCTCAGAAAATCAAGGATGTGTATAACGGTTAATGGAATGAAATAGGGGGGGGGCTTATGCCCTCCTATTTTGTAATCGCATAAAGCGGAGGTTCTGTGAAAATAGAACGGCTCAAGACAGACTTACTGATTATTGGTGGTGGAACAGCGGGCTGTTACGCGGCAATCACGGCAGCGAAAGCAAATGCCGCGAATAATGTCGCAAATAATGCCGCGTACCTCAAAATTCTCATTGTCGAAAAGGCGAATATCAAGCGCAGCGGATGCCTTGCCGCTGGTGTAAATGCATTGAATGCCTACATTACCGAAGGCCACACGCCCAAAGATTACGTGGAATACGCCAAGAAGGATGCCGATGGGATTGTTCGTGAAGATTTACTTTATTCTATATCCGGAAAATTTAACGACGTCACAGCGCACTTGGAAAAACTCGGACTTGTCATCTTAAAGGATAAAGACGGGAAATACGTTACACGTGGAAATCGCAACATCAAAATTAATGGCGAAAACATCAAGCCGATTTTAGCCAATGCTGTCAAGAAGTTGAACAATGTGACCGTTTTAAATCATGTCAACATCTTCGACTTTTCAGTTCACGACAATAAAATCGATGGCGCATACGGTTTTGGAATCGAGAACGATACATTTTACGCGATTGAAGCCAAAGCCGTCATTATCGCAACAGGCGGAGCAGCCGGGCTTTACCGCCCGAATAATCCAGGATTTTCAAGGCATAAAATGTGGTACCCGCCGTTCAATACGGGTGCGGGCTATGCGATGGGCATCCGTCATGGTGCCGAGATGACCACGTTCGAAATGCGGTTCATAGCGCTCCGTTGCAAGGACACGATTGCCCCGACGGGAACGCTTGCGCAGGGCGTGGGTGCGAAGCAGGTGAATGCGCTCGGAGAAGTTTACGAGACGAAGTACGGGATTTCCACATCGGAACGCGTGTACGGCACGGTGGCTGAAAATCTGGAAGGCCGCGGGCCGTGCTACCTGCGCACCGTTGGGATTACGCCCGAGCAGGAAGAATCGCTTTTGAAGGCTTACCTGAACATGGCGCCGTCGCAGACGATTCGCTGGATTGAAAACGACACGCCGTCGAAGGCGAATGTGGAAATCGAAGGTACGGAACCCTACATCGTGGGCGGCCACACCGCAAGCGGTTACTGGGTCGACACCAAGCGCGCCACAACCATCGAAGGGCTTTACGCCGCAGGCGATGTGGCCGGAGGTTGCCCGCAAAAGTATGTGACGGGCGCACTTGCCGAAGGCGAAATTGCAGCAAAGTCGGCTGTGGAATACATTAACGCAACGGTGGATTGCCACGCCCCCTTACAGGGGTCTCGCAATGACGTAGAAACCGAAGCAACCATCAAAGAAGCCGAAATCGCAAGCCACGTCGCAGAAATCGAAACATATCTATCACAGAAAAATTCGCTGTACACGACAGAGCAGCTTGAAGAAGCCATGCAAATCGCCATGGACGAATATGCAGGCGGAATCATGACAGGCTACGGCTATACCGAAAAGCAGCTCAATATCGCCAAAGAAAAAATTGACGAAATCGAAAGCCTTACGGGCAAGCTTAGCGCCACCGATTTGCAAGAAGTCATGTATATCTACGAGCTGAAGGAACGCCTCACGATTTGCAAGAGCGTGATTGCGCACTTGGCCGCTCGTCACGAAACACGCTGGCACAGCTTCGCCGAAAACACCGACTATCCCGAAAAAGACAACGAACGTTTCCGCAAATATGTGAATTCCCGTCTCGAAAATGGACAAATTAAAATCATCTTGCGCGAACTCACCGCAGAAGGGCAAAGGAACTATGAGCATCATCATTGATCAAGGCAAGTGCATCGGTTGCGGGCGCTGCCACGACGTTTGCCCCGGCACGTTAATCAAGATAAACGAAAATAAAAAAGCGTTTATCAAGTACCCCAAGGATTGCTGGGGTTGCACCTCGTGCATCAAGGAATGCCCGGTTCACGCCATCAGCTTCTTTCTCGGTGAAGACATCGGCGGCAAGGGCTGCAAGGTGCACACCGAAAAAGTCAAGGGCGAAAAAAACGATATCGTGCGCTGGATATTTGAACTGAACGATGGAAGCGTCAAGACTATCGATATCGATCCCAAGGAATCTAACAAATACTAGGAGTTTCACAGTGAGCGAATTTTCACACCTCGACGAGCTGGAAGCCGAAGCCATCTACATCATCCGCGAAGTCGCTGCCGAATGCGAAAAGCCGGTGATGCTGTATTCGATTGGCAAGGACAGTTCCGTCATGCTACATTTGGCTCTCAAGGCATTCTACCCCGAGAAGCCGCCCTTCCCGTTCTTGCATGTGAACACCACATGGAAATTCCGCGAAATGATTGAGTTCCGCGACAACATCGCGAAAAAGCTCGGCATCGAAATGCTGGAATACATCAACCAGGATGGCGTCAAGCAAGGCATCAACCCGTTTGACCACGGTGCCGCTTATACCGACATCATGAAGACACAGGCTCTAAAGCAGGCACTGAACAAGTACGGTTTTACCGCCGCATTTGGCGGCGGTCGCCGCGACGAGGAAAAGTCCCGCGCAAAAGAACGCATTTTCTCGTTCCGCAATTCCGCGCACGCCTGGGACCCGAAAAACCAGCGCCCTGAAATGTGGAAACTTTACAACACAAAAATCAACAAGGGCGAAAGCATCCGCGTTTTCCCGATTTCGAACTGGACCGAAAAGGACATCTGGCAGTACATCAAACGCGAAAAGATTGATATCGTACCGCTTTACTTTGCAGCCCCGCGCCCAGTCGTGGTGCGTGACGGCAACATCATCATGGTCGATGACGAACGTTTTCCGCTTCGCGAAGGCGAAACGCCCGAAATTAAGTCGGTGCGTTTCCGCACGCTCGGTTGCTACCCGCTTACTGGCGGCGTAGAATCGACAGCCACGACGCTTGACGAAATCATTGACGAAACATTGAGCGCCGTTTCTTCGGAAAGAACTTCGCGCGTGATTGACAACGAAGCTGCCGGCAGCATGGAACGTCGCAAGAGGGAGGGATATTTTTAATGAAAGGCTTATTGAAGTTTATTACATGCGGTAGCGTTGATGACGGAAAGTCGACGCTCATCGGACACATCCTTTACGATTCCAAGTTGCTCTACGCCGACCAAGAAAAAGCTCTGGAGCTCGACAGTAAAGTCGGTAGCCGCAGCGGAAAGATAGATTATTCACTTTTGCTCGATGGCCTGATGGCAGAACGCGAACAAGGTATCACTATCGATGTGGCGTATCGCTATTTCACGACGGACCGTCGTAGCTTTATCGTGGCAGACACCCCGGGGCACGAAGAATACACCCGCAACATGGCCGTGGGCGCATCTTTTGCCGACCTCGCAGTGATTCTCGTAGATG
>CAMJNF010000060.1 GCA_946407235.1 uncultured Fibrobacter sp.
CTTTATGTTGTGTGCAAATCTTTTTGCATTCGGGGAAGCGGCGGCCTGTCGTGAGAGCGCGTGCAAAGGCGCAGTATTCCGAGTGGAACGCTGGCATGTACTGGTGCAGCGCAAGTTCGAGCTTGCTTCCGTCAATGTTCTTGAGCAAGTCGAAAAGCTGGGTGCTGTTGAGGTCCCACGACGGGTGCAATTTTTCGAGTCCTTGTGCTAAGAGCCAATCGTAGCTCGCACTGTTGGTGGCGTTCAGGCTGTAGTCGCCGACCATCGGGATTCCGGAGTCCTTGAGGAGTGCGAGCGATCCCAAGTTACGTACCAGTGCAAATTCCGGCATGAGCGTGAGAATTTGCTTGATGTAATGGTTCTCGCCGGGCTTGTGGATGCGGAGGGTCGCGATGCCTGCTTCGAATCCGAGCTTGTGGATGCGTTCGAGCGGTTCGTCGTATTTAACGCCCCAGTCAAAATCCATGACGACTTTGTCGATGTCGAGACCTTGCAATGCGTCGATTTGTTCGGGACGGCGAACGAGAACGGTAATTGTGCGTCGATTCTTGGGGGCGTTCGCAGTGCTGTTGGGGGCATTCGCGGGAATCTCCTTCACCGAAACGCTGTGTAGGAATGCGCGACCTTTGTCCGCAGAAGGCGCAAGTTCTTTCCACTGCAAGCGCTTTTCGTCAAATGCTTGTACAGCTTCTTGACGGAGCGTGCGCAAAATTTTGCCTGGGAGGAATGCGTTTACAGGCAACTTGATTTCGAGCTTGTCGAGAACGTAAGCGGTCGCGCTCAATCCAGAAAGTTCTTTCTTGGCTATGGCTTGGAGTGCGTCGGGTGCGACTTCGTTGCGGGAGGCTTCGAGGACAGCGCCTTCGACGGTGACCGCGCGCGTCTCGTTTGCGGCGGATGCCGTGCTTTCGCAAATCGTGAGCTTGAGCGGTTCGCCAATTTTCCCTTCGAGCGTCATACTCACAGGGATGTGCTTGGCGAAACTCTTGTCGGTAAAAGTCTTGTGGAGTTCTTTTTCGAGTGCGGGGGAGTCGTTGCGGTATGCCTTCATGCCGTACGTGACTTTGCGCAAGTTGAATTCTCGGCCGAATTCCAAGCGGACTTGCGATTTTGCAGGCGTCTCGGAACGCATGTTGCTTCCGCGCGCATATTCCCTTGCGTTCTCGGCGCGTCTCGAATTATGCGCCGAAGCACTCCATGTTGCCTTGTACAATCGGCTTCCCGTTTGACGCGGTTCCGGCTCTGCCCTATATTCCTCAAATAAAATCCCGTCGCCCGGCAATAAAGTACATGGAACAGGCTTGTCTTCAAGTTCTACAATCACGCCGTTACGGTCTACTTGAACAACGGTTCCGATAAATTCACCGTGATGGTTTGAGAACGATCCATCGACGAGTTCCTGGTGGTTTACGCCATCGAGCCAGCCTGTATTGAGCCCGCGGGAGAAAAGCACTTCGAGTGGTTCCAAGTCCTGCGCAGTAAGCTCGGCGGCATTTCCCAACTTGTCGAGTGCTTTCCTATACGCATGCGACACGGCGGCTACATATTCCGGGCTTTTCAAACGCCCTTCGACCTTGAGCGATTCCACGCCGATTTCCCTAAGTTCTTCAAGCTTTGGGAGGGCACACAAGTCTCGCGTGCTGAACAAGTAACGCGCCTTCGGGTCATTCCATTCCTTGCCATCCACAAAAATGCGGTAGGGAAGGCGGCAACTTTGGGCGCACTGTCCACGGTTTGCGCTGCGACCGCCAAAGTTTTCGCTGGTGAGGCATTGGCCCGAGTACGAGACGCAAAGTGCCCCGTGGATGAAAACTTCCAGTTCCAAATTGGTGAGGCTCTTGATTTGTGCAATCTGCTTAGCCGAGAGTTCGCGAGCCAAGACAGCTCTTGAAAATCCGATGTCCTTGACCAAGTTCACGGCTTCGGAACTCGCAAGCGTCATTTGCGTGCTCGCGTGAATTTCCTGTTCTGGGCTGATGGCCTTGATGAGCCTTGCAAGCCCGATGTCCTGGATGATGAACGCGTCCGGCTTTAATGCAATTAGGCGTTCCAAAAATTCCGGCAATTCCTGAATTTCACGCTCGAAGATGAGGATGTTCATCGCAAGGTATGTCTTTACGCCGCGAAGCCTTGCATAGCGGATCATTTCTTCGACATCTTCAAATGAAAAATCTTCGGTTCGACCGCGTGCGTTCCAGTGGGGCACACCATAGTAAACCGCGTCCGCCCCGTTGTTGATGGCGGATTCCAGCATGTCGCGTGTACCGACAGGCAAAAGAAGTTCAGGATTGTTCATGAGCTAAAAAATAGAATTTAAGGACGGCTTCGCCAAAGGTTCTTTTTAAACAACGGTCCCCGTCCCGTTCCTATTCGCGGATCAAGCTCGTGTGTGGTGTTATGCTTCGCTTAGCTCGTAGCCGAATTGCACAATGGCGCCAGTTTGTGTTTCGCGGAAAATTCGTAAGTGGGCGAGTCCATCGAAAACAGCCATGTCGAGCGCTTCTCGGTTGTCGTCAGTATCATCTCCGAATGTCACAGAAATCATGTTTTCGACAGGACCATTAAACCCTTCATGGATCACTTTTACATATTTATATTCAGGGTCCATTAAAAAAACGGCATCGTGAATGAACTTGTCGTTGTAGCCTGGATCGGATTTACTATCTGTTTCAGATTCGTCTCGTACGGAAACCGAGCCGCTAAAACCTGAATCCTTAAATTTTGACCATATTTGTTCAAGCATAATGACGCTCCGTGATATGTTTAGAAAAATAATCTAAATTATGGTCCATGTTCAAGAAAACTATAATTTTGTCGTTTATTGTTTGCTTTTTTATGCTGGCGTTTGCCGGTTGCTCCAACCAGGATGCGGAGTATAAAATTGCAACTCTCAAGGAAGAAAATACTCGTCTGGCACGTCAGGTCCTTGTTCTGAAGGCTACTTTGGATTCTTTGAACGCTCATAAAGAGGCAATGGACAATTCCCTCAAGTCTTTGGATATGAAGTAAGGGCTTCGGGGGCGAAATTTCGCTTGAAAAAGTGATCTTTTTTACCTTTTTTCTTACAAAAATCCAATTTTTCCCAAATTTTTTTTTCTAAATTTGAGCGCGTGACTGGCCCCGGTTTGTCGCCAAGGCGAAAACCAATCATGCTTCCTATGCGAAGCCCTGCGACCGTCAAGTCTCCAATGAGGCGCTAGTAAGATGGTCTTTAATTAACCCACATTCCAGTCTCCCCGCCTGCAGGTTTTTTTCCAGCTTGCTTGTGTGGTTCAACCCTTACTTTATGAGGTGCCCGAATGGAATACATCGCTCTCGCACTTTCACTTGTTGCAGTGATTTTGTGCATTGTTATCCTGACTAAGGTGAACAAACTCCTTACCATGCTTCGTACCCCGATTTTCAAGAAGCTCACCCCGGACATGAACTTGAAGCCGTCCGCTCGTCGCCCGATCAGCGCACAGGAAATGGCTCAGCGCGGTGGCAATAACAAGGAAAATCGCCAGAACAAGGAACGTCCGGCTAACAACAATAAAGAAAATCGCAATCAGCAGGCTGCTCAGGCTCCTGCAACACGCGAACGCAACGAACATCAGCGTCCGGAACGTGGCCCGCGCCGTGAACGTCGCCCGGAACGCCCGCATCGTGAAGCAAATGCAGAAGCTCCTGTTGCTGAACAGGCCGCTCCGGTTGCTCCGGTTGCACCGGCTGCAGAAGCTCCGGTCGCCGAAGCCCGTCGTCCGCTTGCTCCGCGTATTCCGGTTGAAACCCCGGCTGCTCCGGCTGTTGAAGCTGCTCCGGTCGCCCCGGTTGTCGAAGCCCCGGCTGAAGCTGCTGCTGAAACCGTTTTTGATCCGTCCAAGGTCCGCTATGGCCGTCGCAACGTGATCAAGAAGGCTCCGGAACTCTCCGAAGAAGCTTAATTCTCACGAGAATTTGCAAAAAATCCCAGTCCAACCGGACTGGGATTTTTTTTTGTCTCAAAGGGGAGGCTTTCTTGTAAAAAAATGGCTCCGGCACAGAGGCCGGGGTAACAATTCTAATAACTAGTGACTAATAACTAGTAATTAGTCACTAGTAACTGCGCCGCAGGCGTTAGAATTCAATCAGTCCCTTGGCTTCGTCAGCGAGGATAACCTTTGTTGCCATGTTGATAAACAGGCCGTGTCCAACGATACCCACGATGTGTTCGAGGTCGCGAGCGAGTTTTTCCGGGTCTGCAATGGGGGCGAACTTCGCATCGGCGATGAGGTTGCCGCTGTCGCTAATCACCGGACCATCCTTGCCTGGAGCGCCCATGCGGACCTTGACTTCGCCACCAAGCTTCTTGACGCGTTCGGTCACGACTGCAATTGCGCCCGGGATGATTTCGAGCGGGACTGCAAACTTGGTGCCGAGCTGCTGCACGGCCTTGCCGGAATCTGCGATAATCACGTAGTTGTCCGTCATGGATGCTACAATCTTTTCGAGGAGGTGTGCTGCACCGCGTCCCTTGATGAGGTTGCGGTTCGGGTCGATTTCGTCGGCGCCGTCAATCACCATGTCGAGGTGCGAAACTTCGCCCATTTCCTTGAGCGGAATGCCGAGGCTGCGGCATTGGAGTGTGGTGCTCCAGCTGGTCGAGACGCCCGTCACGTGGATGCCTTCGGTCTTGATGCGTTCGGCGAGGCGGTTCACCATGTGGGCCGCCGTGCTGCCAGTGCCGAGACCGACTGTCATTCCGTCCTTGATCATGTCTGCGGCACGAACGCCTGCAGCCTTCTTGAGTTCATCCATCGATGCCATTAGCGCCATCTCCTTTCGTTTGAATCAAAATTGTCATCGCCCATGCGATTGTCATAATTGTCGTAGTTATCGTACCCGTCGTTAAACTCGTCTTCATCCGGGAAGCCGGATTCCTGTTCGGTAAAACTTGCGTCTACGATGTCCACAACTTCAACGTTAAAAGTCAAGTCCTTGCCTGCGAACGGGTGGTTGCCATCGACAATCACGGTGTCTTCGAGAATTTCCTTGATGGTGTAGATGCCATCGCTTTGTTCTTCGTCCTCGTCGAGGTTAAGGTCATTTACGAATTCTTCGGCTGTGTCCGGCAACTGGAATTCACGGATGTCATTGTCCTGGAACATTTCGAGTTCCATTCCGATCCAGAGTTCGCCGACGTCGCGGAGTTCTTCTTTTGGCACTGTGAGGATGAGATCTTTGCGGTATTCCCCATAACCCAAATTTGCGGGTATATTTACAGTGAACTTTTCACCTAGACGGCGCCCAGTCAGGGCATCTTCGAGTCCGGGAATGATATTGTTGTATCCGTGGATGTACACGAACGGCTGTGAGGTGGGGACTTCTTCAAGAATCCTTTTGCCTTCTCTGAGGGTGTAGGCGATGCTCACCTTCATTTTGTTTTGGATGACTACCATACAGCTCAAATTTAGTAAAAAAGGCATAATTCTCCACTTACATTAAATTGTTTTTCTAAATTACAGACATGCTTTACGGTATTTGTTCTGATATCCATTCCAATGCCACCGCATTTAGGGCCGTTTTGGAGTCTATGCGCGATAATGGCGTGGAACGGAAGGTGTGCCTTGGGGATATTGTGGGTTATGGAGTCGATACGGATGAATGTGTCGACTTAGTTCGTGAAAATATGGATTTTTGTCTGATCGGGAACCACGATAGCGTGGCGGTCAAGAACGAGTCGAGCGAGGGGTTCAACCCTTATGCAAAACAGGCCATTGAATGGACGCAAAAGCATCTGTCCAAGGAATCTGTTGCCTATATTCGTTCGCTTCCGTACATCCATGAAGAAAATGATATTTGCTTTGTGCATGCATCACCCTTGTCTCCGGCAGACTGGGTTTATGTGACCGATTTGGAAGATGCTCTGAACGCTTTTGACCATTTTTCGGAACGTTATTGCTTTGTGGGACATACGCATAGCCCGGTTATCATTGCAAGTCGCCCGATGGCGATCCCGAAGATTCTGGACGAGTACGAATACGTGATTGCCAATACGGAACGCTTGCTGGTGAATGTCGGCAGCGTGGGGCAGCCCCGTGACCGCGATCCGCGTGCCTGCTGGTGCCTGCTTGATACCGAGACCAAGTGCGTGCGACTCATCCGCGTAGAATACGATATCCGCAAGACTCAAAATCGAATGAAAAAGCAAGGGATGCCCTCGTTCCTCATTGACCGACTATCGGTAGGGAGATAGTGGTTAGTATGCAGTGGCTAGTAAACAGGAAATATATTAAGTGGTTAGTAAACAGTGGCTAGTAAACAGGAATGTAAAAAGAACGTTCTATTTGCAATCCTAACCACTAACCACCAACCACTAATCACTTATTATGAAATGGATCCTAGCTGTTTTTGGCCGTGCCGGCTCTCCGTTAATTGCTGAAGAAGTTGAAAAATACGTGAAGCGTTTGCGTAGTTCTGCAAAGCCGCTAGAAGTGGTGGAACTCAAGGAATCCAAACTGGATGACCATGCTCAGGCGCTTGCCCAAGAGGCTGCGCTTTTCGAAAAAAAGTTCCCGCGTAACGAATACAAGCGTGTCATTCTTTCCGAAGAAGGCAAGTTGATGGATACGGTAAAGCTTGCCGATACGCTCTCGGCGCGATTCCCCGGAAATATCGTATTCTTGATTGGCTCTGCGTACGGCATTGACGAGAACTTGAAAAAGTCCGCTGACTTGCTGTTGAGCCTTTCTCCTTTGACGTTCACTCACGACCATGCTCGGATGATAACGGCGGAGCAACTCTACCGCGTCCAGATGGTCATGCAGAATCATCCGTATCATCATAGGTAGTAGGAAGTAGTCGGTAGACAATAGGAAGTGGTGAGTATGCAGTGGTTAGTAAATAGAATGATTCAGAACTTAGAACTTAGAACTTAGAACTTAGAACTTAGAACTTTGCTTGTCTTTCTAAGCTCTGCGAGCGAAGCGGTCTAAGTTCTGCCAACTAATAATTAATATGCTTATTTCCGCAATTGTAGCTGTATCTGAAAACAATGTCATCGGGCGCGATGGTCACTTGCCATGGCACCTTTCTATGGACCTCAAGCGTTTTAAGGCTATCACGACGGGACATGCCATTATCCTCGGTCGCAAGAACTACGAAGATATCGGTCGTCCGCTTCCGAACCGCACGAACTACGTGCTGACTCGCAACAAGGATTTCCAAGCTCCCGGTTGCATTGTTTGCTCATCGCTTGATGAGGCTATCGAGGCCGCCCGCAACGCTGGCGAGACAGAATGCTTCATTATTGGCGGTGCTGCAGTCTATCGCGAGGCGATGCCGCTTGTCGAAAAAATGTATTTGACGAGAGTTCATGCGCATGTTGACGGTGACGTATTTTTCCCGGAATGGAGTGAAAAATTCGAGAAAGTAAGCGCAGAATCGTTCCCAGCAGACGAAAAAAACGATTTTCCGACATCTTTTGAAATTTGGGTACGAAAAAAATAAGATTCCGTTGCATCTAGAATTTCTTATTATATATACAGATGTTATTGAAAAATGGAAAGAAAATATTAAAACTTCTGATTGCAACGCTTGCTGCTGTAATTGTAGTTTTATTTCTTGTTAGTTTTAATGGAGCCTGTCGCCATGGCTTGAATGACAATGTTATCAAGCTTAATGATGGCTGGTCTATTTCTTTTGCTGGAATTCGTTTGCCTCCGTTGGAGCATGTATCTGATTTTCGTGTTCCTTCGAATATTCAGCCGGGTGATACCATTATTTATGAACGGGATATGAGGAACGATTCTATCCCGTTGCCGACAACGCTTCGTTTTCATGCTTATCACGTGGCTGTGGCGGTGTATGTTGATAGCGTTTGCTATTACCGTTACGGTTTTGACAGGTTTAAGCAAGGAAAATTGGTCGGTAGCGGCATTCATCTTGTGAATATGCCGGAGTTTATTGATGATCATGTTATTCGCGTGGTTACGATTGTGACGGAACGTGCTGCTGCAAAGTCGGTCACGTCTATTGAACTTTTACGGTCAAATAGCATGACGGATTATTTTGTAAACAATTCCGATTCCATTGCGATTGGCCTGTTCTTGATGTTCTTCGGGATGATTGCCTTTATTACGGGCTGTTGCGCCGTCGGTTTCGATCGAGCCTATTACCGCCTTATTCTGATAGGCCTTTTTGCGAGCTTGATGGGGCTTTGGACTCTCAACTATGCGAAGGGAATCCAGGTTTTCTCCTTGAATTATGCGTTAGACACAACGCTGGAATACGTTTCGCTTTATCTCGCTGCGATTCCGTTTGGGCTTCTTATCATCAACATGCGTTCAGGCAAGATTGCGCCTTGGAAAATGAACGTGTTGAAACTCATTGTTGCGATTGGCGTTCTTTTCTTCGTTGTGACGACAGTCTTGCATGTGACTGACATTGCGCATTATCCGACATTCTTGTTGCCTTATCATTGTTATATCTTTGTCTCGTTCTTGTTCATGGTCGTATTCAAGGTTCTCTACGATCGCGGAGCCGGCTTGCAAGAAAAAATTCTTACTTCGGGTACGGTTGTCTTTGTCTTGTTCGGCATTGCAGATTTGTTCCGCTATAATGTTCAGAACATTTTCGGCTTGGAAAAATCGTTCTTGGATGCGACTTGCTTGCCGATAGGAACGCTCCTTTTCATCTTGCTTTTGATGGTCGGTTATCTTGTCTATATGTACGAAGAACTCATGGATAAGACCGAAAAGGAAGTCCTTCGCCAGATTGCTTATAGGGATTCGCTCACGGGTATTTATAATCGTGCAAAATGCGACCATATTTTTGAAGTGCTCAACCGCGAAGATAACGATTACGCCATTGTCAGCATTGACGTAAATGGGCTTAAGTACGTGAATGACAACTTTGGACATTCCATGGGCGACAAGCTCCTATGTGTATTTGCGGATATTTTCAAGACGGCGTTCAACGGCATTGGTACGACAATCCGCATGGGTGGAGACGAATTTGTGGCTATTGTCCGCGCGGAACACTTGTCGGATCTTAATACGGCTTTAAAGACGATGGTGCTTTTGGAAAAAGAGGCCAAGTTGCCGTTTGCCGCGACTCTGAATGTGGCTTACGGTTACTCCGTTCGTCGTCGTGGTGATGCTGTTACAGCGATGGACATTTACCGTATGGCCGATGCAAACATGTACACCATGAAGCTTGCCTCCAAGCAACAAAGAATGGCTTAATGAGAACTTAGACCGCTTCGCTCTTAGAACTTAGATCTTAGATTATGCATATCCTCTAAGTTCTAAGATCTGCCAACTAAGTTCTACAAAAAAGTTCTCTCCCGCATTTTTTTGTATAGATTTTGAATCATGATAGAATTCAATATCTTTTATAAGTTGGCGGCTGCGTTGGGTATCGGTTTCATTATCGGTATGCAACGAGAAAATTCGTATTCCCGCAATAATTCTCGGCACCCCGCCGGGCTGTGCTCGTTTTCGATTGTGAGCCTTTGTGGCGCCTTGTCGTGTTATTTGGGTGATTTGATGAATTCCATTGTTCCTTTTGTGACGGGACTTATCGTCGTTGGATTATTGCTTGTGGCAAGCCATGTAGCGTATGGTCTCTCGAATCGCGAAAATGGCGGACCTGCGGGGGTTACAACGAGTGCCGCTCTTATCATGATTTATTTCCTTGGGGCTCTTTGCTGGTTCAACTGTCTTTTGGAAGCATGTATCTTGATGATTGTGCTTTTATGGCTCCTGGCGGTCAAACGGCAACTTCATGATTTTGCAAAAAAATTATCGACAGAAGATATCATGGCGACGGTCAAGTTTGCTGTGATTTCCCTATTGATTTTGCCGTTCTTGCCGAATCATGCCTATGGTCCGGCTGGACTTGAAGTGTTGAATCCGCATACAATTTGGCTTTTTGTCGTGTTCATTTCAGGCATTGGATTTGTGGGCTATGTGCTCATCAAAGTTGTGGGTCCAGGCAAGGGTATTTGGCTTACGGGTCTTTTGGGCGGGCTTGCTAGTAGTACCGCACTTACGCTAAACCTTGCAGGTCGCAGTTGCGATAATGAACAATATGCGGCGGATTTTACGCTAGGAATTGTGCTCAGCTGGTCGGTGATGTATGCGCGCTTGTACCTGATTTGCGTGTTCTTGATGCCTTCGCTTGCTTTACCCCTGTTGGCGCCTTTGCTTGTTCCGGTTGTGCCTGGGCTTGGGTATGCGGCGTACCTCAAATTGCGTGAATCCAAGGATCATCGTCAAAAGACAACGGATTTTAATAACCCGTTCAAGCTTTTGCCTGCGGTTAAGTTCGGATTGGTGTTTACTGTGGTGATGTTCCTTGCTAATGCGGCTCGTGTGTATTTGGGCTCGGGAGCTCTTATCGCATGTAGCTTTTTGGGCGGAGCTGCAGAAATGGATGCCGTGGCGTTTTCGCTTATTGACATGTGCCGAAAGGCGACTCTTGATAATCAAAACTTGATTTTGGCACTTTTGTTTGCCAGTCTTGCTAATACGATTGCCAAGGGTGGAATTGTGTATTTTCTTGGGGCGAAATCGATGCGTCGCCCAATAATTCCGGCCGTTGCTCTCATCTGTGGTGTTTCGGTTGTGATGATTGGAATTTATTCAGTGGTGTAATAATAGAGAGAGGTTGAAATAAAGTAATGTCAGAGAATATGGTTTATGCGTTGACTGTTGCGGGCTTTGATGGCTCGGCTGGTGCTGGCATTTTAGCCGATGTCAAGACTATGGCTCATTTTGGCGTTTATTGCGAATCGGTCTGCACGGCGCTTACGCAGCAGAACGAAGATGAATTTGTCGCTCCTGGTTGGGTGATTTGGGAACGCATCGAGGCTCAGCTAGAAACGTTGTTTAAAAAACGTACATTCAAGTATGTGAAAATAGGACTTGTTGAAAAAGCGAAGGTTCTTCAACGGATTGTAGAATTTATTCGTGAAAAATCTCCTGATGCATACATCATTTGGGATCCGATTGCTAGTGCATCTGCGGGCTTTCATTTTTTGCGTGCTGCCGAACAAAATAAATTTATGCCCATAATGAAGCAGATCGATTTGATAACGCCGAATCGAGATGAATTTAAATTCTTGGGCTTCGAGGCCGCCACTGCAAGTGGAACTTTCGAGTTTGGTAAAGATTTTGCCTTGCTTCTGAAAGGCGGACATTTTAATGGCGAAGAAGCCGTTGATATCCTCTGGAATCGAGATGGAGCAAAACATGAGTTTGCAAGTCCGCGCTTGCCAGGCAATGGAAAACACGGAACAGGTTGCCATCTCTCTGCGGCTATTTTGGCAAACATTGCGCTTGGCCGCATACTTCCCGAAGCATGCGAAATTTCCAAGAAGTATCTCAGTGATCTTTTGCAAAGCGGTGAAGGCCGTTTGGCAAAAGATTTTTAAAAATTGATTTTATACAAAAAAAAGCCACCCTTCGGGGTGGCATTTTAAGTTTAGTAAGCTATTTCTCAATGCACCTGACTGAAAAAGCGTTGTTCTCTTCGATGGCGCGTTCCGCATAACGTTCGTTGTAACCACCGATGGTCACGAAGTTTGCGATGTAGGTCGTTTCTTCGGTTGCGGTCCAGAAAAATGCGGACTTGTCCATGTCTTCATAAGCGAAGTGCGTGTCGCTATGGCCTGACGCGTTGAATGACGATTTTGTTTCTTCGCAGTATGGACTCCACATTTCATTGTTGCCAAAGCAGATTCTTTGGCCCGCTTGCTTGACTCTAAAGCCGTTCTTTTTACTCGAACCGAGATACTTACTCAAGAAATTCCAGTCTTTGCGGTCGGGGAGCCTCCAGCCTGTAGGGCATGCCTTCATTGCGGCCTTCCATGTGTAAAGACGACCGTACTTGTGGCAGTTCGTCTTGTCGTCGTTATAGCAGTAGCTACCACGAGTCTTGTACGTGAGGTTTTCGGCAAGCCAGTTGTGGTTGCCGATTTTGACAATTCTATAAGTGTGGCCATCACGCGGGTCTTTGAATTTTTTCGCAGATGTGGATGACTTTTTTGCAGGCGCGGCTACCGTAATGCATGCCGCCAAAAGCATAAATACTAATCCAATTCTCATAGAGGTAAATTTACAAATTTTCAAGACTTGGAAATTTTGTTATCTTGTGAAATTGCGAGGTTTTACAGGTTGCTGATTGAAGACGTAAAAAAATCTATAGTTGAAGCAGGATTTCGTGATGGCGAAAAAATGCCTTCAGTGCGCAAAATGGCTGAACGTTTGGGTCTGTCTGTGAATACGGTTCATGGAGCGTACAAGCTGCTTGCTCAAGAAAATGTAGTCCAGCTGGTTCATGGTAAAGGTTGCTTTTGGGGCTCTGCACCGACGATAGAAGTGAAACCGGAAGAAAGTGTCTATTCGGTTGTGGAGCGCCTGTTTCAAAATGATTTGGACTGTGGTGTTCTCAAAGCGTTTGATGGGCTTCCGTCGTGCAAGGAACTTTCGAGCCGCTATAATGTTTCACCTTACATCGTAAAAAAATTCTTGATGCAAAAAAGTGCATTGGGAATCCTTAAGCATGTTGGCCATCGTTTTTTCTTTAGCGAAGGTCGACCGGTCGAAAAGTCAAATTACGTCTTGTTTATTCATCGCTCGGATGAATTTGGCCATTTGAAGATTGAGTCGGAACGTGAATCTGATGTGTTCCGCATTTTTGCACAAATAGCCGCTGAACAGAAAATTGCGGTTAAGTTTATCGGGTATCATGAGGCATCGAATCAATTCTTTTTATCGAACGGGGACTGCTATACCATCAAAAATGAATCACATTGTTTGGGCGTGTTCCTTTCGACATGGCTAGTTGAAGATGTTTCTAAGTTGTTCGCTCATTTTGCTTCGTTCAAGAATCCGATCTCGGTCTGGTGGGAATACGCTCCGGACATGGTGCCGGTGAGTGCCCGAAATCGCAAAAAATGGGCGTTTTACAATGTTGCATTTGGTAAAGAAGCTGGCGTGATTGTCGGACGTTATCTAAAAAATAAAAATGTGGGGAAGGTGCATTATCTCTCGCCGTATCATGCAAGTTTCTGGTCGAAGGCAAGACTGCAAGGACTTATTGAAGCGGGAACGGAAGTTGTACCATTGGTGGATGAACGCTATACTTCTCCGTTTGATTTGAAAGATGCTGCTGAAGTTGCTGGTATCGAAAGTCAGAAGTTCTTGAACAACATTCTTGAATCGCTGTTGAAAAAAGCGACTTTGGATAAGTTTGTCTGTTCCAATGATTGGGTGGCGGCTTCATTGATTGATTTTTTCAGGGCAAAAAAAATGCCTACGCCGTATGTGGTGGGCTTCGATGATACAATCGAAAGTTACCGCTATGTATTCGATTCGTTTGCCTTCAATGTGGGCACGATGGTGAATGAGGCTATTTACCACATTGTTGCGCCCTCTATTTATGCAGAACAGCGGCGCCAAATGCAGACACCGCTTGGAAGAGTTGTCGAAAAACACTAGAAAAGACTGGATTGACGGCTACGCCGTCCGAGGCTTCGGCTCAAAAATAGGTCTGCGAGCAGCCTGCTTTGTTCGCCTTGCACTCGTTTCTTCAGGCATTCCGCCCTCAGGATGACGTTTCGCTTTCGTCACCCTGAGCGTAGCGAAGGGTCCAGTAAAGTCTTGTTATGCAATAAAAATCAAGCGTTAAACTTTCCGGAGCAGGCGAGGAGTCCGAGCATATACAGGAGCCCGTCGTAGTAGCGCCAGAGTCCGGTCGGGATTTCCATGTTCCAGAGGTCTTCCGCGAACGGCTTGATAAGCGGATCGCCTGCGGGGAGTGCGGCTGTCGAAGCTGCATTCATGGCAATCAGACCGCCCGTAGCAGGCCTTGCCTCGCGCGGGAACGCGCTCCCGTCGACACGCATGTCGGCGAGATACGGGCGACGCCCGTGGAGGTAACCGAGAATTTTGCGGACCGCGGAAACTTCCCATTCACTCACGTCGGCGCGTTCGCCCTTGTCTTGCAATTTCGCAGCATCAAGACCTATGTTCCACACGACGCGCCAAGCGTCTCCGCAGAAGCAGTCGCTTTCCGGATGCCAAGGCGTTTTCTTCGGCGTTCCGTCAAATTCGCTGTAGTCGGCGGCAAGTCCCGTGACCGGGTGGCAAGCCTTTTTCAAGTAGGCAACGCTGTTGTCTGCAATCTTGTTCCAAATTTCATCGCCGCTGGCTTCGCCGTACATTCTGTAGAATGCGACAGTGTTGTAGCTCGGGTCGGTGTAATCGTTCCCCTTCATGGGGGAGAATCGCACGAGTCCTGCGTTTACGTCCATCATTGTGTACACGTCACCAGCTTGCGGCTTGTGAGCCATGTCGTTGATGAGCTCGACGGCGTCGCGTTTGTATTCTTCATTTTTGAAAATCTTGGCGGCGTAAAGGAGCGCTGCGGCAAAGTATTCTTCACCATCCGGGGCGGCTCCTGGGTCCATCATCGAAAAGTCGGCTGTCGAAACTTGCCAGGAGTAATAACCGGCGAGGTCGCCTTCGGTATTCTTCATGTGCGTTTTGGCGAATTTCCAGAGCTTGTCAAAAAGGTCTTGCTTGCCGAGGAGTGCGGCTACCGTCATGCCATAGCTCATGCCTTCGGAGCGGATGTCGTTGTGGCCGATATCCACGATGTACGCCATGTCGTTGCCTTTGTCAA
>CAMJNF010000061.1 GCA_946407235.1 uncultured Fibrobacter sp.
ACTTTCATCTGCGGACGTTCATTCGACTTCGCGGTAGCATCATCCGTTCCCAACGAGACAACCACATTTTTTGCAGATACCCGAACCATTCCCGAGCGCGAATCCTCGGCTACATTCATCGTAGCGTTCGTTGACGAGCCGCCAGATTCAGAGCAGGCGTTCAAAAGAAAGAGCAAAAGAAGAAGTAAAAATTTCATCATTTCTGACCTATAGGTATTTTCAAGTAATCTACAAAAACGATTTAATTATTCCAACGTCATAAGTAGCGAATCTAAACGATGAGTAAATTGTTTAGCCCCTGCTCGACCCAAATGGTCAAGATTATACGCCATACTATCGGGATAATCGTGATTTCCAAATTTATTTTCGTCAAAGAACACAACATCCAGTTTCTGAACTGAATCAATTAAATCCTTGGCGGTACTTCTACGCGGTCCATAAATGCCGAACGAGCCCGTACTTCTGTACGCCGGATTTTGCGGGAAAACGGTGACCACAACTTTAATTCCCTTTGCACGAGCCCTTTCAACAATTGTATGGAAAATTTCAAAATTTTCCTGATATATCGGAGAATCCAAATTTCTCGAAGTTGTATCCCACTGGACATAAGGATCGCCCCATGTGTAGCACGGCAACAAGAAATCTTCCAAATCATACGGATGCAACAAAGCCGTTTCTGTACGAGGTGTAACTTTTACAGCATCCACAAAATGTTCCGGCAAGCCATCAACCCAGAAATTATGATTTTCGTCATACTTGTATCCAGGAACTTTATCGTAGATAACAGCGGTCCAAGTAGAATTTCCATCGTACCATAAAAAGTCCGGAGAAAATTCAAGCACCAAAACTTTCAACTTTTTCAGATGATTCATCACATAATTTGTAAACACATAATTAATACCCGTCATCTGCGCGTTGGAAAAGCCCATATTCAAAAGTTTATGCGAATTAATCTCTTTATCATTCAACCCAAACATCGTTCTCGAAGATCCAAGTGCAACAGCAGTCACGCTATCGCGTCTTTCCCAGAATCGTTGCATTTTCACACGAAGTTCCAATGCGCTGTAATAAGCACTCGAATGATAATAGACACCAGCGCTATCCGTATCCAGTTTTTCACTGCTGTAGTTATGTCTTGAATGCCACAAGCAAGGGTGCCAAAGTTCATCGCCTTCAGCAAGGATTTTCACAGTGCTATCCGAGAAATTCACCAAAACAATTTTTTCGTGAGCACCATCAGCATTCACCAACGTCGCAATCGCATAATTGGATCCACCCAAAACCCATTCTGTATGATCGAATGTATAACCATTCGGAGCGGCAACACTCTGGACAAGATTGCCTTTCGAATCCATCACAAGGAGGCGTTCATGCGTTCGATAGGTCTTGCCGACAAATTCACGACCCGTTTTACCGCCAAAATCAAGGAATAAGGTTCTTTTGCTACCGTCATTTGCAAGAGAAGCGTTACAAGCCTGTTCGCCTCCGTACCATACTGTATCGCGGGCATTCCCCGTAACAGTCGATTCAGAATTGGCAACGCGAGCGCGCAACAGACGGGCACCCGTAACGGCAAGCGTATTATCATCGCTGATTCCGCCGTGGTAAGCGCCATCGAAAAGTTTTTGGGGAATTCCAAATTGTCCATTGCTGAACGGAACCTGCCATGTGCTCGCAGCTTTAAACGCGGCTTCTTCCTTATTGTTACCCGCATCCGTCACGTAAACAATCACCGTATCGCCATTGTCGAGAACGCGCCAGCGCGGGATTGCCGCATTTTCAACGTTCAACTTGACCAAGCCCAATCCCTTTGCATCCAAATCACGCACATAAACGCTCGACGGTCCAGAAACACCTTCCATCCCCGTGCAGAACGCCA
This sequence comes from uncultured Fibrobacter sp., assembly GCA_946407235.1. Classification (GTDB taxonomy): domain Bacteria; phylum Fibrobacterota; class Fibrobacteria; order Fibrobacterales; family Fibrobacteraceae; genus Fibrobacter. The sequence goes on from CAMJNF010000061.1 coordinate 1,880, forward strand.
CACGTTTTCCATCAGGCGAAACGTCCGGATGGAATGCGCGCAAAGTATCCTTGATTTCGACAACAGAATTTAGGCCCGTACCAAAATCGACAAAGGACAAATTACCCGTCACATTATTGAGGAACACCATCTTAGATTCAAATGTTCCAGTCAAATGTTTCATATCGTACGTTTCAATTGAAACTTTTGCAACAGATTCCTTGGCTTCACCACTTTCATCCAACCAAGTTGCATTCGGGATTGCGCCCAAAGCTAAACGGAAACCAAGGTAAGAGCCTTTTGTCGAAGACGTAACCGTATAAATATCACCGCGACTATACACATTAATCTGCAGAGGATCATTTTTATAACTGCCGCCCTTGAGAACACGTTCACCAAGGCTTCCTCCATCGGCACCACCGGCAAAATTAACAACAGGATCTTTTTTGAAATACGTAAGCCAATCATTGACCCATTCAAGAACATTTCCTGCCATGTCATACACGCCTAAATCATTCGGTTCCGATGTAGCCACATCGTGATATGCATAACCAGAATTTTCATTATTCCAACCCTTGTCAGCATTCCAACCTTGTTCCGCCACATAGACCCATTCAGCCTCCGTCGGCAAACGGAATCCTTTTACATTTTCATGGAATACAAGACCAGACAAATTAACACAATTTCCAGAAGCATCAAAAGAAGCTTTCGTGTACGTATAAGCGGTATCATACTTTTGCGACTTGCTCAACGCATTTGCATATAGCACCGCATCATAATAGGTCACATTAGTTACAGGACTATTATCATTACATTCGCTTTCACATTCGGCTCCAGCATTTGGACGCAACGACTGATATTCACCCAAAGAAACTTCGTGTTTGCCAATGTAATAATCATACGAAAAAGAAACTTGCATTTGGGGCGTTTCACTATTACGCACGCCTTGCTTATTCGAACCAACAAATGTTGATTTTCCATGAGAATTGACCTTGACAAAGCCAAGCTCTTCCAAAGTAGAAGAAGTATCTTGAATTGGAGGCACTTCATGAACAGGGAAAGGTTCATTTTCCTCGGTACATGCGCTTAAAAAAGTCAAAGACAGCGCCAAAAATGAATACGCAATAAAAAGCATCAACGATTTACATTTCATTTTTTAGACTCCAAAGACAGTAAAAGTTTATTCAAGCGCGCCGTCATGGTGACACTTCCTGCATAGCACAAATGGTCTTCGTCAATCGCCATAGCATCTGTATAGTCGTGGTCCCCCATTTTATTTTCATCCATCAATACAAAATTCGGATACTTTTTATTCAAAGCCCCTAATTCTGCAATCAGCTTTTTAGCAGACGTTCGGCGTAAACCATAACGTCCAAAAGATCCCGTTTTGGCATACGCAGGACTCTGCGGGAAAATAACACCAACGACACGAATATCACGTTTTGCAGCTTCCTGAATAATTTCAAGGAGAGCCGCCTTGCTATCATCAATCATATACCAGTTTTCATCAAGAAGCATACTGTCTTGTTCAATTTCAGGTTCATCGTGCCAAGAATTACAAGAAGCATTCAAATAATGGCCTCTGTCCTGCATATAAAAACTTTCATCCGAAGATCCCACTGAATTTTCCGTAAACTCCAACAAGCCTTCTGGATATCCATCCTTCCAATAATCGTGATTTGCATCGTACACGTATCCAGCATAATTTCCAAATGTCGTATAGAACATGTTATCACCATCCGGGCCATCGATCTTATGCCAAAAATCGATATCAAGAGACACAATGATATACTTCAATTTTTTCATGTGGTTGAACACATAATGATTCAGGTAATCTCGAGTCATGAAAATGGAATTTGGAGTTTGTCCAAAATTCACAGCAAAGAACCGTTTATCAAACTTTTGAGGACTTACGCCAAACATGGGCCTTGAAGAACCGAATATAGCCACATTTGCAGAATCACGATACCTCCAAAGGAGTTCCATCTTAAAGCGCATAATGACAGACTCCCACTTATCGGACGGATGCAAATAGACCCCAGCGCTGTCAGGATCCAACTTCGACGTTTCTGGAATATAAATCTTTTTACGCCAAATACTCGGATGCCAAAGTTCGTCGCCCTTAACCAATTCTGTAATGGAACCATCCGCGACATTGACAAGGACAATTTTCGTATGAGAGCCATTTGCATTTGCAAGAGTCGCCACAATAAATCCGCCATTCGCTTGGGAACTCTTATAATTCAAAGCCCATTCCGCATGGTCGAAACTATATCCTTCTGGCGAAGGAATCGCCTTGATTAAACGGCCCGTGCTATCCGCAATCAGTAACCGTTCATGCGTTCCATAGCTTTTACCCACAAATTCAGCACCGGTCTTTCCGCCAAAATCAAGGAAAGCCACTCGTTTGGAACCATCATTGGCAAGCGAAACATTGCATGCTTGTTCGCCATTATACCACACCGTATCACGTCCGTTAGCAAGTGTTCCTCCCGGTTTTGCAACACGTGCGCGCAACAAGCGAGCTCCTGAAACCGCAAGCGTATTATCATCAGAAATGCCGCCATGATAAGCACCGTTAAAGAGCTTTACCGGAGTTCCAAAGCGACCTCTTGCATAAGTCACTTGCCAGGTACTCGTTGCGTAGAACGAAGATGCGACCTTATTATTTCCGGCATCCGAGACATAGACAATCGCCGTATCGCCATTTTCTAACAAACGCCAGCGCGGAATCGCCGCATTCCCCTTAGTCTTGACCTTTAACGGCTTTGTATTGGACCCCGTAATTGGGCGAATATAGATTTCGGATTTTCCCGAGACGCCTTCCATACCTGTGCTATAAGCCACAAAACGCCCATCAGGAGAAATATCTGGATGGTACGAATCAATCGTATCTGCAAGTTCCGTCACGAACAAAGTTCCGTTAACATAATCAATATACGCAATATTTCCTGTGATATCGTTTCGGAAAGCTAGTTTTGTGCGATAGGACTCTAGATTATTCTTGACAGTTGTAGCACCGGCCATCGGAATAATACGGCTTTCACGAGCCTTTCCATCGCGTCCCATCCATACCGAATTCGGAATTTTGCCAAATGCAAGGCGGAACCCAAGATAATCAGATTTTGTTGCAGACGTAACGATGTAGACATCGCCGCGATTATAAAGCTTAATCGCCGAAGGTTCGTTACGGAAACTGCCGCCCTTAATAACACGTTCACCAACACTTCCACCATCAGGCGCACCAACATAATTGGTAATCAAGGAATCCTTAAAGTAGCCTAACCAATCAGAAACCCACTCCTTGACATTTCCGGCCATATCGCAAAAATCACCATGCATACGCGCATATGAGCAAACTTTTTTGGGTTCAAAACCAGAATTCAAAGCATTCCACTCGACAAAAGGATTCCAATGACGGTCGGCCGCCAAAGACCATTCCGCTTCCGTCGGCATTCGATAACCTTCAACTTCGGGATTGAAAGAAAGCCCTTCCATGCTGATGCAATTTCCAACAGCATCAAAAGTTGCCGAAGTATAGGCGTAAACTGTATCATACCCTTCACGTTTGCTACGCTCATTTGCATAAAGCAAGACGTCGTAATAGGTCACCATAGTCACCGGCAAAAAATCAGAATCTTCTTTTTGGCAACGAGCATCAAACGTTGTTCCCATAACGCTTTTAAATTCAGCACAAGTGACCTCATGCATGCCTATGGAAAAATCGTAATTCAAAACCACACGCATCTGTGGGCGTTCATTCGGTTTTGCAGACAGGGCATATGTCCCCACAAAAGAGAACGCACCTCCATTCGAATTTTTAATTTTCGATGCTTTAATCGTAATTAGGCCGTCATGTATATTGTCCGTTTCTACAGGAGCATTCAGCCAAGTGTGCTCTCCAGAAAACGTATCACAGCCAGAAAAAACAAAAAAACAAGATACTAAAAAAAGTACCTTCACAATAGAAAGTTTTTGAATTGGGAGAATCGACATGACGCCTAAAAAATAGCTTTTTAGGCGCGCAAAAACCAACGAATCAACGGCCTGCATTGCGTTTAATCACGCATTAGGCACTCATCAAGTTAAGAAGTTACAATGAATCCGGCAACCGACTTTTGGCAATCGCCTGATTAACGCTAATTCCAGGATATTTTTTGAAAAATTCCTCGGCCATGCGGTACCAAGTAAGCGCTCTCGAAGCGTCTTTTTCAAGGTAAAAATTACCTATATCAAATGCTGCAAGCCCTATAAACTCCTTGGGTTCAAGAGGCCGAAATTCAAGTCCCGTCCAACGTCCGTTTTTATACTTTTCGCGATATTCATCATCGGTATAAGAGAATCCACGACGGTTCGGTTCCAAGTTAAACGACTCGTCCGATGATTCATAGCGCAAAAAAACATGCCCCGGCAAGAGAATCGCATTCAATGGCAAATGACGCGATTCCGCCACCATGAGCGCAAGCCACGAAAGGCCCATGCAACCGGATTTTTTATTTTCGAGAACGCGGAGCGGGAGCACAGACTCCTTTGCTATAGCCGCCTCTCCTGCTCCGGCAAATTCGATATTCCAAAATTTCCAAAGCAAGTTTTTCAGCGACTCAAGCGTATCATGTGATGCGGCAACACTGCTATCAAAAAAAGCAAGACCTTCATTCCAAGCGGGAATGGAATCCAAGCAAGAAGGCGCACGTTCTTCGAACACGCACGCCATTTCGCGATAGCTCATATTCTCGGCACGCCCACTCCAAAGCAGCAAAGTAAGCGCAGTCACAAGCGCCACAAGGAATAGTGGCCAGAAGATTTTAGACGAAAGACGAGACAGCATAATTCTTAGTTGGTAGAACCAAGTAAATTCGGAATTAAGAAGTATGAATTAGGAATTCATGTAGTTTGGCGGCTTCGCCGCGATTATTTTAATTCCGAAATCCTAATTCCCAATTACAGTCCGTCCCATTCCATCGGGCTCTGCCAGAAGTCACGAGCGGTCATCATGTAAATCACGAGGCGCTTGCTCAACATGTCCTTTTTCATTTTCTTCAAGCGAGCTCGAACGCCAGGGCCTCCGCCCCAACTCGTAAGCACTTGCACGTCAAGGCCAGTCGCATACGCGAGAAGAGAACCCGGGCCACCGCTCTTCTGGTCCACAGATTCGAACACGCCAGTGAACGAATCGCCCATCAAGAGGATCGGAGCATTTTTGCCCCCTTTGTAAGCCTTATCGCCCTTGTAGATTTTCATGCCCGCAAGCGTATCGGCTGGATATTTTGACTTTTCCTTATCGGCCAAATGAGCAACCAGATCGCCTTCGCGGAGCACCACAGTATCCTTCATCACAAGGCTTCCCGGCTGCGGGTTCGCATCGGCATACCAGCTGTACTGCGTCACGCGAGAAGCAAGCTGTTCCATTGCAGCAAGCATGCCCGGTAAGGCCCAGTGGGTATCGTAGCGCTGGTAACTGTAATGCGGAGCCTCATCACCACTGCGAGCGGCCATCAAAGACGGGTAAAGATCAAGGACATCTATCCCGGCAGCAAGCATTTCGCGAATAAATTCACGACCGTTTACATTCACGCACAAATCCGCATCAGTTCCCTTAATAAGTTTATCCACATAGATTTCTTCTTTCACAGGAACCGGAACGACGAGCAGCTGAATGTTCAACGAATCAAGATACTGCTTGAGTTCAACCATTCGCGGGAGCGGATTGTGGAGGCTATCCTGAGCGCTAATTTTATCAGCAACGAGATAATTTGCATTGCGGCGGAACCAAAGCATTCCGTTATCCGCCCACGCATTCTGTTCCTTCGGGAGCTTCGCCAATTTTTTCTTAAGTGCTTCACGGAATTTCTTTGTTGCAGGCGTTGCAGGGCAGCTATTTTCAAGTGACGCAAGCGTTTCCAAACGCGCATACGAACTCGTATCAAGCGTACGATTTACAGGCACAACTTCACCTGCGGCGGCAAGCGAATCAGCAACGGCAGCGGCACGCAACTGTTCATCCGTCAAGCGGAATGCCGGCACTTCGAAAGCGACCCACATCGGTTTACCCATCGGGTTGCCGCGCATAACAGCAAACGGACGATTTGCACGGGAATTTTCCCAAATTGCCCCCGGCGTATGTTGTTCTAAATCCGTATTCAAAGTCGGATACCAGTAAGACGAAAGTGTACGAGCCCAGTTCATCGCTTCTTCGGAGTTCATTTCAGCCGTCATGTAATAATTCAAGACTTCAGCAGATTCACCACCCGAAACAACCTTGAGTTTGCCATAGAACGGAGCACGTCCGGTCCAAACAGCCGGCATCACTTCGGCCCACCATTCCACCTTGCCCTGATTTTCACCAGTTCCAGGAACGCCCCACAAACGGCTCACAGTCTGGAAAGCACGGAAAACATCCGGTTCACCCCACTTGACCGCTTCGATTTCGTTCAATGTTTTTGCAAGAGCATCATCGCCCGTCTGCGCATAGAGAATCTTCGCGAACGGTTCCCACGCAATCGGCGCTACACCGGCAACAGCGTCAGGTTCATATTCCGAAATAGAATCGAGCATCGGGAACGGGAACTCGGAAAGTTTTGCACTAGACATTTTTCCCGTGTAATTTTCCGGTTTTTCATCCATTCCGGCCATGCGAATCGGATTCGAAAAATACGCCGCAAAATCAAGCGCAGCAAGTGTCGGCTTTTCGACTACACGCACCTGCTTATCAAAATCGAGCACGCGCATTTCAAACACGGCAACAGGAGCGGCATAAACGGGAACATGAACCGCAGGAGGCGCGGATTCCATAGCCTGCACAGAAGGATTGACAGAAGGCGCAGCACAAGATGCCACAAGGAACATGCCCGCCGAAAGACCGGCAAGGCATAATAAAGAAGTCGATATGTTTTTCATTTTCACAAATAGAATTATAATAAATGTTATGTAGGTAGAATCGGTCTTTAGTTATTAGTCAGTAGTTATTAGTCAGTAGACAATAAATATGCGGATACTTGATTCAAGAACTTAGATCTTAGCCCGCTTCGCTCTTAGAAACTAGAAAGCAACCCTAAGTTCTACCAACTAAGTTCTATAAAGCGTCTCATCTTAGCAGGAAGTAGGCTGCGGCCAGTCATTGGTTATTGACTATAGCCCATTGACGATTGACCCTCGTCTATCGACCGCACATTTTCTAAATTATACTCGTAAAAAACAAGGAGTCATTATGCCTGCTACTGGTGAACACAATAAATGGATTGCCCTTGCCCTCTGTATTCTTGTCGGATACCTTGGGATACATCGTTTCTACGAAGGAAAAATGTGGACAGGAGTCCTTTGGCTTTGCACAGCCGGACTGTTTGGTGTCGGAGTCGTTGTTGACGCGATTCTGATTATTCTGAAACCGGAACATTATTAGTTAGTGTTTAGTGGTTGGTGGTTAGTGGTTAGGATTTTATATTCCTGTTTACTAATCTCTGTTTATCAACCACTAAATTCATTCCTGTTTACTAACCACTGCTTACTAACCACTAATTTATGAAACGTTTATTTGTTATCGCGACCGGTAGCGCCGGAAAAATTAGAGACTTTGCCCACATTTTGGGAACCGATCATTACGAATTCAAGACCTTGAAAGACATTGGTTTTGACGAGGACATTATCGAAGACGGCAACACGTTTGCCGAAAATGCCATCATCAAATCGAACACGACCGCACAATGGCTCGCCAAGCGAAACATCGAAGCAACCGTTCTCGCCGATGATTCTGGACTTGAAGTTTTCGCATTGAACGGCGAACCGGGCATTTACAGCGCCCGCTATTGCGGCAAGCATGGCGATGACGAAGCCAACAACGTCAAGTTGATGCAAAAGCTCGAAGGCATCGAAGACCGCAAAGCCCGTTACTTCTGCGCTCTTTCATACCAGACCGTGACCAAAAACCAAAGTGGTGAATTTGTCATTAGCGAGCCGATTATTTTCGAAGGCGAATGCCGCGGCAAAATCAATCACGCGCCCGTTGGCGACATGGGTTTTGGCTACGATCCGCTTTTTGTTCCAGATGGCGAAACAAGAACGTTCGCGCAGATGGAACTTGAAGAGAAAAAAGTTATCAGCCATCGTGGAAATGCAATTAGAGCATTGAAAAAAGCGCTCGGGAAATAACGAGACTCGCCGAAAGTTCGCAAGAATTTAAAGGTTCGCAAAAATCGCGCCATGTTAAAAATTTTATTCGCACCGCTACAAGGTTACACGACGGGCATTTATCGAAAAGCCCACGCTGAAATTTTTGGCGGTGTGGACGCCTATTATGCACCTTTCTTGCGAATTGAAAACGGGAAGCCGCGCGAAAAAGATTTGCGAGATTTAGAAATCGCGAATGCTAAATGCGTGGAATTTGCAGACAAATACTGCGCGGACATCGCGGAGGAAAATGTACGCGAGGGTAACTGCGCGGAAAATGCAAAAGGGAATGCGCGCGAGATTCCGCAGATTATCGCGAACAGCGTCGATGAATTTAAAATTCTCGCAGACGAGCTAATTGCCAAAGGCTACACGGAAATTGACTTCAACATGGGATGCCCATTCCCGATGCAAGTCAATCGTCATCGCGGTGCCGGGCTTTTAAGCGACGCACAAGCCGTCCAAAAAATCATGGACGAGATTAGAACCGCGCCGGTAAAATTTTCCGTGAAGATGCGCCTTGGGCAAGACTCCCCCGACGAAGCATTTGCACTCCTCCCGATTTTAAACGAAGCTCCGCTCACGCAAATTACGCTCCACCCAAGACTCGGCAAGCAACAATACAAAGGCGCAATAGACTTCAAGTCGTTCGAAAAATTTTATGAAGAATGTCGTCACCCGCTCGTTTATAACGGCGACATTACAAGCGTTTCGCAAATCTGTGAAATGGAACGACGCTACCCGAAGCTTGCCGGAGTGATGATTGGACGCGGGATGTTAGCGAAACCGAGTCTAGCAGCGGAATACAAAGCACAATACAGCAATGACGAAGCAAGTTCCGCAGAATCCCGTAATATAAACGGCGCCGCCACCCCGTCGATTTTTTTCGATAAGCTTCTTCAAATGCACCAAGTCATATTCGACAACGCCTGCAAGACATTCCAAGGCGATAGCCAAATTCTTTCGCACGTGCAAAGTTTCTGGGAATATCTTGAGCCTAGCGTTCCCAAGAAGATTTTCAAACGAATCAAGAAAGCCGGCAAACTCAGCGAATACCAAGAAGCGATTAATGCGATGAGGGGCGGTCGTGAATAGCGTCTATATCGAAATCACAAATGTTTGCAATTTGCATTGTAGCTTCTGCCCTTGCGGCAAAGAGCCTGCAAGCCGCACATTCATGGATTCCAAGCTATTCGAAGCATGCATCGCTGGCGCACAAGAAATCGGCGCGACAAATGTGTACTTTCATGTTCTCGGCGAACCTACGCTCCATCCTGGCTTTGCACATTACGTCAAGAAGTTAGAACAAACTCCATTAAAGCTAACACTTACGACTAACGGAACAACAATTGAGCGCACAGGTCGCCAAATTCTTGCCTCACCCGCTGTTCGACAAGTCAACTTTTCAACACACGCATATGCCGAACTCCCCCGCGAAACCGCAGAACGACATTTGCAAAACGTTCTAGATTTTTGCAGCCTCGCAATTGTCGAGCGCCCCGATCTTTACATCAATTTACGATTGTGGAACGTCGGCGCCGAAGAAGTCACGCCATGGAACAGCTACATGCTAAGCCGCATCCACAAGACTTTTGGTGTCGATGTCACCCCTGGGCATTTTTGCAGCCGCCACAAAAGTTTCAACATCACAGGTCGCCTTTACCTGCACGAAGATACAAGATTTGAATGGCCGTCGTCGCAATCCGAAAACAGCAACAATTGTCATCCAGAGCAAAACATCGCAGGCACTTGCCGAGCGCTAGACACGCATGTAGCAATTCTTCACGACGGTCGCGTTGTCGCCTGTTGCCTCGATCATAGCGGACAAATTACACTCGGCCACATCGGCGAACAAACCCTTGCAGAAATTCTCGACTCGCTCACCGCACAAAACATCCGCGAAGGGTTTGCGCAACACGAACTACGTCACCCATTTTGCCAGACATGCAGCTTTTGCAAACGGTTTAAATAACTTTTTAGTTATTGGTCACTAGTCATTCGTTTTTAGCTATTATTAAAGCATGATAATCACAGTTCAAGATTTCACGGGCGTTTACGCCGAGCAAGCCTTTATGCAAGAACTGCGCACCGCCGCAGAAACAAGCAAAAACATTTGCTGGCTCGACTGCACGAAAATCGTTGGCACCGATTGCTACTGTGATGACGAAGCCGTAAAAACAATCAACGAAATGATTGACGAAGCAGAGAATCGCGGCCGCACTGAAAACAATTGCATTATCAAGAATCGCGACAATTCGACAAACGTGCCGGCTATCCACTTTTTCGATAACGGCAATTATCATTACATGAGCAAACTCTGGACCGACAGAGTTCAAGAGCCATTCACGCTCATCGTTTTCGATCACCATCCCGATATGCAACCGCCCCGTTTCGGCGGAATTTTAAGTTGCGGTGGCTGGGTCAAAGAAGTCCTCGACAACAACAAGTTTATTCAAAACGCCATAATCATCGGAGTCAAAGATGAACTCGTGGAAACCGTCCGCGAAGAACTTTCACAATCCGAGGAAGCAAATATTTTAGATAAAGTTACATTCATCAAAGAAAGTGAACTAGAATTTCTTATCTCATACCTCAAAGGCACGCAGTGCCGCCCCCATACCCCAAACCTCTACATTTCCATCGACAAAGATGCTCTCTCGCCCGCTTATGCCGCTACCAACTGGGATCAAGGTTCGCTAACGCTCGACGCACTCAAAGAAAGCATCACCACCCTTGCCGCAGGCCGCAAGATTCTCGGCATAGACATTTGCGGAGAACGCGCCCACGACTTCGAAGGCAACGAGCACCACACAGTCCAAGAAGCGGATACGCTCAACAACGCGCTTAATCGCGAACTTGTCGAATTTTTGCAGAAAATTTAATTGCAATGGAGACGCGCAAATTTCGGCGCCAATAAACTTCTGCTAGTCCATTTTTTCGCACTTATCTTTTACTCTTGGCAGAAAGTCTCTTGAACTCGGCACGAGCCTTGCGCATATCGGCATTGAAAGATTCATCGGCATGCAAACGAGCATAGCATCCTGAAATGATCAGCTTCGAAGCATCCACATCGCTTTGCCAGTGGAATCCTGCAATCACACGGCTTTGCCCCCACTCGTATCCATATTTCAGCAACGCATCTTGAGCAGCGGGGTTGATTTCGGCAAGCAAAAGCGCCATTGCCCACCCTCGAACCGTATGGCTCGACGGGAACGAACCCGTATTTCGATGTTCTTCGTCAGCACTCGGAATAAGCGTTGATTCGTTAAAGTATTCGTAAGGTCGCGGTCTCTTGTAAAACAGCTTGGGGCCACGAGCTGCAAGACGCATCGTCAGCACGCCACGCTTGAGAACATTCAAAATCGCCGGAGTTTTCTTTGCCGAAATTTCCATGCCGAAAGCATCGCTGAATAGTACTGCCATTTCTGCAACATCAACCGTAGCTTGAGCAAGCGCAAGAGCGGCACGCGCAGAATCTGCACGCATGGACTTTCCCCACACATATTGCGAAGAATCATATGCAAACGCAGCCGAGCCAACTTTGGGCGGAGGCGGTAAAAAGTTGAGCGCATTCGGAAGCGCATCCGCATTCATATACAGCTTGACATCGTCAGCGGCACAGCAAAGAGCGACCCCACAAATAGCTACAGTAAAAAGAAATCTTGAAATAATTTTTTGCATCAGCAAAGCCCCTCACTTTGAGTGTATATAAAAATATAATCAAAAATGACGTACGAAAAGGAGATTCCAGATCAAGCACAGAATGACGAAACAACTTTTGTCAAAGAATCCAAGCAACGAAACTAAAATTGCTATAATTCTTTTTGGATTACAAATCTACAGGATCCTTCGACTCAATTATACAAGTGTCCTTTTAACCTGTATGGATTCCCTCCCTAACGGTCGAGGATGACAGTTTAAAAAACACTTCTTATAAAGAAGTTCTGAACGAATCCTAACCACTAATCACTAACCACTGATTACTGTAAAAATGGATATTAACGAACTCGCACAACAGCACATTTTGAAGCAGCCGCTCTACGTGACCGGCAAACCCATCGCCTACACCGCTCGTGAATTCGGCCTCGACCCGAAAGACATCGACAAGCTCGCCAGCAACGAAAACCCGTTTGGCCCGAGCCCGAAAGGCATGGCCGAAGCTCGCAAGGCTTTGGAAGAAGTGAACCTCTATCCGGATGGCGGTTCTTACGACCTCATCGGAAAGATTGCTGAATTCCGCGGCGTGAACCGCGACCAGATTGCAGTGGGAAACGGCAGTAACGAACTTTTGGACATGATTGCCCAGGTGTTCCTCGGCCCCGGCACGGAAGCCGTCATGGGCAACCACAGCTTCGCTGTTTACAA
>CAMJNF010000062.1 GCA_946407235.1 uncultured Fibrobacter sp.
CATCTTCGAGCTCGGAGGCGGCATCTTCAAGTTCCGCGAAGTCCAGCAGCTCTGCTGTGCAGTCCAGCTCCAGCGTTGTGGCATCTTCGAGCTCGGAGGCGGCATCTTCAAGTTCCGCGAAGTCCAGCAGCTCTGCCGTGCAGTCCAGCTCTAGCGAAATGGTCGAATCCTCTTCGAGCGAAATGACCACTAAGGTTGTGACTGTGGCGATGAACGGCGTGAAGTTTGGCTTTGCGGACAATGTGCTGACGCTTGCGTTGCAGGTTTCTTCGATGGTGCGTGTGCAAGTGTTCGACTTGACTGGCCATCTTGTTGAATCTCTTGAAGAACCTGTGGTGGGCTCCAAGAGCTTTAACCTCGCTCATTTGAACAGGGGCAATTACCTTGTGCGTGTCGAAAGCAACAACATGGCTCGTACCGCACGAATTGCCGTGAAGTAAGGTTGGCTTCGAGTTTGCAAAGGTTGTGACCTTTTGTGAAAATGCAAAAAAGGCTCTGCGAAGGCGGAGTCTTTTTATATGCTAGAAATAACTGGATTCTTCGTGGCTATTCGCCACTCAGAATGACGTAGAAGCCGAGAGTAGCGAGAATGCTTGCATTCTCATTACCGAGGCGCCCCAGTCAAGCCTTGAAAAGGAATGACGTAGAAGCCGAGAGTAGCGAGAATGCTTGCATAATAGTCGAAGCTTCTACGAGACTACGCTCTTGCAGCGAGTTCCTCGGGCGATCTCATGAGAATGTCCCAGTCTCCACGCTTGATAATCTTGTAGGCGTAGCCCTGTTCCGTAAGGAACAGCTGACGGTTCATGGCGAATTCCTGTTCCTTGGAATCTTGCGTCACGATGCTGTAGAAGTGTGCGGCACCACCATCGCTCTTCGGACGCAATACGCGGCCGAGGCGCTGGGCTTCTTCCTGACGGCTACCGAATGTACCCGAAATCTGGATGAGCACGTTGGCGTCCGGCAAGTCGATAGCGAAGTTACCGACCTTCGAAACCATCAGGTTCTTCTGCACGCCGGAACGGAAGGCTCCATAAAGCTTTTCGCGTTCCTTGTTCGGCGTCTTGCCGGTAATCAGTGGAATTTGCAAGTCTTCGGAGAGCGCTTCGAGCTGGTCGATGTACTGACCGATAATGAGCACGCGGTCATCCGGCTTGCTGAAGTACTTGAGCAAGCGTTCGACGATGTCCGTCTTTTCGGGGTTCGTGCTCGCGAGCGTGATCTTGTCGCGCACTGGAGCAAGCGCGTACTTCATCTTGAGTTCCGGATCCATCGGGATGCGGATTTCGTTACAGTCAGCGGTGGCAATCCAGCCTTGAGCTTCGAGGATGCGCCACGGAATGTCGAACTTTTTCGGTCCGATCAAGCTGAAAACTTCGGTTTCCTTGTGGTCTTCACGGACGAGCGTTGCCGTAAGGCCCAAGCGGCGCGTAGCCTGCATTTCGGTACTCAGACGGAACACCGGAGCTGGGAGCAAGTGGACTTCATCGTAAATCATGAGGCCCCACTTTTGCTGGCTAAAGAGCGGGAAGTTTGCGAGTTCCTTCTTGACCTCTTCTTCGGTCATTTCTGGTTCCTTGCCTTCCTTGTTTTCGTCACCTTTCTTAGCGCGCTTGCGTTGCGTCAAAATCTGGTACGTGGCAACGGTCACCGGGCCGATTTCCTTCACTTCGCCGGAGTATTCCTTCACTTGGTCAAGCGTGAGGTTCGTCTTGTCGCAGATTTCGCGGATCCACTGGCGCGAAGAAGAAATGTTTGGCGTTAAGATAAGTGTCTTAGTTTGTACCAAAGCCATCGTGGCAAGGCCAATCACGGTCTTACCGGAACCGCAGGGGAGAACGATCACGCCGGAACCGCCCTTTTCGCTACCGCTAGCATAGAACACTTGAGCGGCATCTCTCTGATAATCGCGGAGCGTGAAAGGCTTGCCTGAAACGGTTGTTTCGCGGAGCTGGATGGGAAGCGGGTCGCCAACGGTATAACCGGCCAAGTCTTCGACCGGGAAGCCGGCGTTGGTGAGGACCATCTTCAAGTGACCGCGGCGTTCTGGGTCAACAACAACGTGTGTATCGTCAATGTGTTCGATGATGAATGGTTCCACATCCCTCAACTTGCATATTTCGAGGAACATGATTTTGTCGTCGGATTCCATCATCAATTGGTCGCCTTCCTTCTTCAAACGAAGAAGTCCGTAGCGAGCCATGTAATCTTCAATTTCAGTGACAACGGTCGGAGGCACGGGGTAGCGGCTCTGGCTGTCCAAGCGTTCGAGAACTTCTGGAGCGCGGAGTCCTGTTGCGGCTGCGTTCCACAAGCTCAAATGAGAAATCTTATAAGTGTGCAAGTGCTCCGGACTTTTGACAAGCTCTGTAAAAGGGGCGATTGCATCACGTGCGGTGGTGTAGTTAGGATTATCGACCTCGACCATGATTTCGAGGTTACTTTGTACAATAATTGCGCCATTCGGATTCATAGAGCGACAAATTTAGTTATTTGCGGCGTGTTTCGCAAGTCGTGTCAATTTGCTGAAAAACTTACTTTTAGGTTTTAGGGGTTAGGTATTAGGGATTAGGTAAATAATCGTGGCTTCGCTGCTTTTAAAAGGACGAGCGTAGCTCGTGATACTTTTTCCTAAAACCTAAAAACCTGTAACCTGATACCTAAAGAAAAACTCCCCGGACTTATATCCGAGGAGTCTTTCGAGCCGCCCAGCAGATTTGAACTGCCGACCTGCTGATTACGAATCAGCTGCTCTACCAGCTGAGCTAGAGCGGCGAAGCGAGAACAAAGATAGTAAAACGATTAATTCTTGTCAAGATTTACTGACAACCTTTATTTTTTTTTCTATGATTGGTTCACGAGAAATTTTTTAACATGGAAGCTTAAATATGGCTAACGAATCTAATAATAATCAATCTGAACTTAAAGCGTTCTTTGTCCAGCACGGTACGAAGATTGCAGTGGCGTTTGTCGTTATCTTTGCTCTTATTGCTGGCATTGTCCAGTATAAAGAAGCTCGTAAGGCTGCTGCTGCTGAACAGAGCGAACTTATTGGCGTGGGTTTGACTTATCTCTATGCCGGTGAAAAGGACAGCGCCTTGGTCGAATTCGAAAACAAGATTGCTTCTGGTAAGCTTGAAGGTCTTGCTCTTGCCAAGGCATCTCTCCTCGCTGGTAACATCAAGTACGAAAAGAAGGACCTTGATGGTGCGGCTCTCCTCTTCCAGAATTCTTTGGATAATGCTGGTTCTGTGGCTCTCGTTCGTTCGGCTGCCATGCACGGTCTTGCCGCTGTGAAGATGGAAAAGGGCGACTTCTCTGCTGCTGCAAACTTCCTCGAAAAGTACATTGCTGAATTTGGCAAGCGCTCTGGCGATAAGGAAGACCGCTACCAGAAGGACGAACCGGCTGACGAGGTCCCGATGGTTGCTGACGCTATGTGGAAGCTCACGCTTGTGTACCAGCAGCTCGGTGCAAGCGACAAGGCTAAGGCAACTGCCGAACGTTTGCTCCAGATCTATGGTGACAACCGCGGTTTTGCTGATAAGGCAAGAAAGTTCCTCGCCGCTCTTTAATTGAGTTTTTTGAGAATTTAGGCTCGTCTCCGCATTGGGGACGGGCTTTTTTTATATAATGATATTGCCGTACAACGTAATGGAGAAGGCTCGTGAAAAAATTTTTTGATTTCCAATTCCGAAGATTCATGGAATAGGACTTTATAAAAATCAATTTACATCCGCTTGACTCTTTATAAGTTATATTCTTAGTATTCACGACCATTCATATGGAGGGACGCACCATGAAAATGTTTTTATGGGCCTTAATAGTGATCGCCGTATCATTGTCTTTCACCGCGTGTGGAGATTCCCCAGAAAAGTTTGTGAATGATGTCGTGGACAGCGGCATCAAGTGTGAAACGCATGAATACGACAAGGCCAAGTGCGATGAGCTTGTTGCCGAATTCAAATCGCGTAACCGCAATTTCAGCGAAGAAGAACAGAATGAAATCCGGAAAAAGGTCGTGGAACGGTTCTATATGGAACTGAAAAAACTGGATGTAAATAATGTGAAAGTCGGGTCCGCTCTTTAGTCGTGGATCAGATGGCCAAAGCCCAGCCGATGGCGAATAGAATGTAGTAGGCGATGGCCCAGAAAATATCTGTGACTGCAGTAGGCGCTCCCCAGCGGAGCGTTTTCTTTTTGGGAATGAATCCGCAAAGGAGCCCGGCGATGAATCCGTACAGGTGCCCTAGAATGTCGGCGTTTTCACCGAGGCCGAGGAATACGGCGAGGGAGGCGGCGCCGCAGAGCGGCGCAAAGCGACGGAGCATGCCGTGCGTTTCGCGCGGCATGAGACGGAACTCGATGACGGCGAGGCAACCGATGGTTGCAAAAACGAAGCCGGAAAAGCCGAGCGAACGGAAATTCGTCTGCACTGTGAGCGCTACAAAGAAGTTGGCTACAGCGCTTGTAACTGCAAGGAACGGCACAAGTTTCGCGAGCGGAATGCGGTAATGCAAAAGGCTTAAGGCTAGAAATCCTGAGACGAGATTTGATACCAGGTGACGGCTGTCGCCGTGGAGCGTCATGGCGGTAATCGTGCGCCACCATTCCCCGCGCAAGATTTTTGATGCATCGGCAATGCCTGCGTTATGCATTTGTACGAAAATACCCGAAAAGTCCAACAGTGTGCAGATAATGGGAACCGCAAGCACCCAAAGTGGCTGGAGCGTAAGCTTTAGCGGGAGCGGTGGATTTTCGTCGCGAGGCGGATTTTCGCGGTGGTAAAGACGAATCTGAAATTGCGCTGCCCGGCGTTTGTCGGGCTCTACGAAGATCTGGAACGGGCCTTCTTCGGAGCGGTCGATGCGGTGCGAGATTCCCTGTGAAAGTAAAACGAGACTTTCATCGCGAATTTGTCTGAAACCGCCTTCGCTCACACGGACGTCAGGTGGAATTTGTTGCTCAATTGCGGATGGCTCGGTGCTTTGTTCAATTGAGGACTGCGCGGATTCTAGAGATGGCGAGGGTGCGACTGCTTCTGTATTTGTAGACGAGAGTGCACGCGAATTTTCGGCGGATGGTCGTCGGCGAATCATGGGCGATATAAAGTGTGGCATGGCGACCTTCCTTCTGCATCATTAGTAAAATCGGACATCTTATTTTTTAGTTTAAAAGCAAATCGCGTGCCAAAAAGGAAACCTGTCTCAAATATTCCCAAAGAGCAAAAAATAGCTCCAATAGGCACCCCGCTTATTCAAAAATAACATACAAACGTTTCAAAAGCAAATACTTGAAGCTTTTTTTTGAAACGATGTCAGAACAACTGTGCTGCCGAGGTGAGGGCGAACTTGCCTGTTGCCGTTTCGCATTCGGCGCGCACGTAGGCGAAACCGAGAGTCGCGACCGGAATGTCGGCGTGGTCGGGTGTTACTACGAGACTGCCTATCATCACTTCTTCTTCGGGCGCGAGCTTGCCATTGCTCTGTATGCGACGGCCGAAAATGCGGATATAGCGGAAGCCTCCGCCCATGTCTTTGTTGCTGCGGGCGTGGAATATGATTTCCTTGCCGTTGCGCTCCCACCAGAGTGCAGGACCGTCGGTGATGTAGCAATTGTCGGCGGAGAAGGCTGCATTAATGTCTGTGAGCGAGAGATCCTTCGACTTCACTGCGTTCCGCTCAGGGTGACACAATGTTGCCGAACCACTCTCGTCTCTCGTCTCTCGTCTCTCGTCTAATTTTACAACCGTGCGGACTTTCCCAAATGTATGTGCACGTGTATGCTTGAGCGATATGAGCGGTAAGCTCACTGCGGTCATGCCGTTCAAATCGCCATGGGCATCGTTTCCGCCAATTGGCAGTAAATAATTACCCTTTCCTAATTCATTTATCCAAAATTCTCGACCAAGCTTGAAACCTTCATCGCGGATGCCGTTCCAGAATTGAATCCCGCGAATCGAGTGCTTGTTGTTCAAGTGTAAATCTTCAGGCTTCCAGTAACCGCGACGGAAAACGAATTTTTCCAAGAGTCCCATTTGCTGGAACGGGTGCGCTGCAAAGCAATGCGCTTCGGTCATGTTCAGAATTTGCTTGATGCTGCGGGTCGGCCTGTTTTCGAGCCAATAGCGGCCACAGTCGCCAAGGCCTGGTAAATAACCTTCGGGGCCGAGGACGGTCATGTGCACGTTCTCGCCTTTGCTGTTCCCAGCGGAGACTTCTTCGCCGGCGAGCAGGAGCGGCAAGCGATTACCGTTTTCGTCTGTTGTGGAAAGTGTCGCAATTTCTTCGCGCAATTTTTGGAATCTCGGAACAGGCGAGTCGGCTTCTTTGGTGAAGTCTTCTTGCGTGAATGCAAAATCGTAAGCGTGATCGGTGCAGCTCACAAAGTCAAGACCGACTGCTTTTGCCGCTTGTTGCAATACTCCTGGCGTGGCGCCGTATTCCACATGGTCGGCGGAGTAATGCGTATGGCAATGCATTTCGCCTGCGGCATAGCCTGGAGCGATTGGTGGAAATTCTTTTAAAACTTTAAATCGGAGCGGAACCGGTTTTAAGCGCGGCAAGTTCCAGCGTTCAAAAGTCTGCGTATTGCCTTCTCTTTCGACTGTCAATTTGCAGTGCGCTTCATATGTGCCTGCCGGAATTTCTCCGAGCGCAAACGGAATGAAATTCATTTGCTCGCGGACTTCGATATTCAATTCTTTGCGGATGACGATGTCCGATTGTTGCGCATCTCGTGACAGAGTATCTTGTGCCCGCGCATCTTGAGCCTGCGCATTTTCAAAATATGTTTCATCGCATTCGTCGGCAATACGTTTTAAAACGATTTCCGCATTTTTAATCGCTGTCGGGAAATGGTCGGCATCGCGCACCATAATCCACAACGTGGGTTCAATACCCGGCACGAACTGGAATGGTGCATCGAAGATAATTTCGGGCCACGGCTTGCAAAGGAGCGACCAGGGTAGCTTGAATTTAAAATGCGTTTCGGCGTAACGCAATTTTTCCCCTGGCAAAAAACTCATCAGTCACCTTTTGTTTTGATTTCTTCGATCGGCGATTTCGCAGGCTCTTTTTTCTGTGCAGGCTCATTCGGCTCGTTTTTTGCGCCGTTTACTGTAGATTCTTCGACAGTGTTTCCTGCAATATTTTCGGCCGTCTTTCCTGTAGCGTTCACCATCGAATCTACAGCGCTTGTATCTATTTTCGCGGAATCTTGAATCGCATTGATATTTGCTTTTGTGGAGTCAACTTTTGCGGAGTCAAGTACTGCGTTTACGCTATCTGCGGCGACTCCTAACGAGTCTGCGACCTTTGTGCTATCCACAACTTTTCCGATGGAGTCCGTCTTTACAGAATCCTTTTTAGTGTCGTCGATAATTTTGACTTTTCTCTTCTTTGGTGAATCGTCATCGTCGTCGTCATCATCGTCATCGTCGTCCTTGGGCTTAGGCTTGTTCCATAGCCCGAATGAGCCACGGATTTGCAATTGTATCCCACCCAAGTTCCACTTTGCTTTTTCTTCCGGACCGTTTGGGACGATGTCCGAGAACATTTTATCCGACTTTACTGAAATGGAATTGAATCCGATATCGCCATAAAGCTTGAAGCTTTTCCAACTTGCAAAGAGGTATCCCACGCTGACGCCAAAACCTGCGCCAAAGAGCGGAGTCTTTGCCCCGAGGTAACCCCAAGTCGTGTAGATTTCTGTTCCCGGCAAAACCCAGTACCAGCGTGCGGCTATGCTGAATAGTCCGCCTGTGCTGAGCGTGATGAAGTTCTTGGGCAACGCCATGCGGTATTCGAGAAACAGCGGAACGCCTTGCAATGTGTATTCGTAGCTGTGCGTGCTGCTCTTGCGGTCTGTCAAAACCACGGATTCATGGTCGTATATAAAACCGATGCCGACACTTAAAAAATGGTCTTCACGGAATTGCCATTGGATTCCAGCGGTAATCGGGAAGCAAAAATTCACTTTCTGGAAATCTTGCTTGGCGACGTTTAAGGATTCCGCACTGTTGACGGCGGTTGCCTTGAACCCGGTGTAGATAGTATCGACGGCGGCCTGGAAATAGGAGCGTTCTTCAAAACTGAGGAACGATATCGAGGGTTGTACAAAAATGGACAAGATGGAATTGTCATGATCCAGTTTTTCTTCACTAGCGGCAAAAGCTGTTCCTGAAAACAGCACAGCCGAGAGAAGAGTAATGACTATTCTGGACTTAAACTTCATCCTGTTGCCTATTCAGCCAATTTCTTTTCTTCTTTCTGGAGGCGCTTCTTTTCGGCTTCTTTTTTGAGGCGCTTTTCGTAGGCGTCTTCTGCTTTTGCAATCTTGTCTTCGGCTTTTTTCACACGCTTTTGCACGTCCTTGTCTTCACTCGATTCGTTTTTCGCAATGGCGAGGTATTCTCTTGCGGGGTCAAACTGGTCGAGATCCGTGTAGGCATCAGCAATCAAGAAGAGGACTTCTTGTCTGCGCTTGGCATTGGGGTATGTTTCCAGAAATTCCTTGAAGTAAATTACGGCAGCCTGCGGCTTTTCCATGCGCAAGTAAAGGCGGCCCGTCTGGAATTCCTTCTCGGCCACGCGGTCTACGAGGAGGTTGTAGTAGTAGTTGACGGAGTCGCGGAGCGGTGTGTTCGGGTGGTTTGCGAGGTAGCGCTCAAAGTCCTTCATGGCGGTCGTCGTGTTGGATTCGTCGCGATCGATTCTGTATTCCATGTTGAACGAAGAGACTGCCTTGCGGAATTCAGCGGTTTCTGCAAACGGGGAACCCGGGAAGTTCACGATAAAGCTTCCGTATTCGCCACGCGCTTCAATCCACTGCTCCAGGTTGAAGTGGCTTTCGGCGAGCAAGAACTGGGCCTGTTCCATGTAGCCAGAACCAGCACAAGTCGAGAGAATTTCTTCAAGCTTTTCGACGGTACGACCGTACTTCTTGTTTTTATAGAGTCCCTCTGCTGCTTCATAGCGAACTTTGCACCATTCCGTATGGGTGATTTTGTTGTTAGAGGTCGAAGAACAACCCATCACAGTTGCCATATAAAAGAAAAGAGGAACGAACAGGGTACACTTGAAAATTTTTTTCATTTTTTTTCTTTGGTTAATTCTAACTTTCACGCTGTAAAGTAGAAAAAAACGACTCTAGAGAAAAATGATTTTAGTCCGCTATGTCTTGAAAGAGCTGATTGGTCCTTTTTTGGCTTCACTCTTTGGCATTACTTTTTTGTTTGTTGTTGACTTTTTGGTCAAAATCTTGGACAATGTGTTGTCCAAGGGTTTGCCTGCGTCTACCGTTCTTGAAATTTTTGTGCTGAACTTGGCATGGATGCTTTCGCTTTCGATTCCGATGGCGGTGCTTGTCGCAAGTCTTATGACGTTTGGGCGCATGTCGGGGGACCAGGAAATTACGGCGGTCAAGGCGGCGGGTGTATCACCGCTTTCGCTTATGCGTCCGGTGTTGATTGTGGCGATGTTGCTTTCGGTCTTGATGGTCGTGTTTAACAACTGGGTGCTCCCGGAGGCAAACCACCGTTCGGTTGAGCTCATGAATGCCGTTTCGCGCAAAAAACCGCATGTGTTCATCGATGCCGGGCGACTCATTACGCAGTTTCCGGGCGTGCAACTTTGGGTAAACCGTATCGATCCGGTCTCGGGGACGTTGTACGGGATCCAGATTTTTGAAATGGAGAAGAAGGGCGCTCCGCGCATTGTTTACGCTGATAGCGCTTCGATGGATTACGTGGATAACGGGGCTACGCTCATGCTTCGTCTCCGCAGTGGCGAAACGCATCTTGTCGATCCGGACGATGTCGATAATTATTTCCGCATTCGCTTCTTCTCGCAGGATTTGGCAATGCAGAACGTCGATGACCGATTGGAACGCCGTAGCCGTAGCTACCGCAGTGACCGCGAAATGCCGGTCGAGATGATGTGGGATGTGGTGACGGATGCTCGCAAAAATTATGACTCGGCGGCTGTACAGGCAAAGAGCCGTCGCTTGCCGACGCTCCTTCGCATTCGTGAATTTGTCGATGGCGATAGCATTCTCCCAGCTGATGCCAATGGCGTTCCGATGAACGATTCATTGCAGTTCGTGCAGAGTCTCCGTAAAATCCGCGTGCAGGAGACTTCCGCTCTGCGTGCGACAGAACGTGCATGGGGTCGCATGGAAAGTGAACTCAAGCGTGCCGCGCAGTACATGGTCGAAATCCACAAAAAGTTTAGCACCGCTTTTGCGTGCTTTGTTTTTGTGCTGATTGGCGCTCCGCTTGGAATCATGGCGCGCAAGGGTGGCATTGGAACGGGTATTCTTTATAGCATAGCCTTCTTTGTCATTTACTGGATTTGCCTCATTGGTGGCGAAAACCTTGCGGACCGCTTGATTGTCTCGCCGGAACTTGCCATGTGGATTTCGAATGTCATCATAGGCGTGATTGGCATCCTCCTCACGCGCGCGATGATTCGCGACCGATTTACGGGCAATTCCGTGATCCGCAGTTTCTTTGGAAAAATCGGACACTTTGCAGGCAAGTTTATTGTTTTTAGGGTGATAGGTCGTTTCTTTAGTTTTGTTTTCGGCAAAATCGCGGAGCTGTTCTGATGAAGTTCTCTCGTTATCTTATCTGGAACTTCTTGAAGATGTTCCTCATCGTGGTTTGCGGTGCGATCCTCATTTTTGTTGTAATTGACTTTGTTGGTAATATCAAGACTTGGCTTGCCCGCGATATGAAAGCGGTCAGCGATTATTACTTGAGCTATCTTCCGTATATTTTATACTTGATTACTCCAGTGGCGTTGTTTATTGCGGTCTTGGCCTCGGTGGGCAATATGGCCCGCCACCTTGAAATGAGTGCCATGCAGAGTTCCGGACAAAGTCCTCTCAAGACGCTTTTGCCGATATTTTTCTTGGGCGTTTTGATGTCCTTTGGCTCGTATGAAATGAGCGAACACTGGCTTCCGGATGCAAACCACAAACGTTTTGAGATTATGGAGACCAATGCGCAAAAACGCAAGAATCCGCGCATCAAGGAAAAGCAGGACTTTACGTTTATCGATAGTGAAAAGAACAGTTGGTTCTTCAAGCATTATTCGGGCAAGAATAAAGTCGGGCGAGATGTGGTTCTCCTGATCCGCGATCGAGGACGCTTGGTTGAACGTTACGATGTTCGCTCTATCCGCTGGGTTCAAAAAGATTCTCTCACCGGGGATGGATTCTGGCGGTTCGAGAATGGTTACCAACGCGTGTTCAAAAAGGATGGATCCGTGGATGTATTTCCGGTTCGTCAAAAAAGCATGAAGGGCAAGGTGGACACGCATCCGAATGACTTGATCAACGAACGTCAGCTTGCCGATGAAATGGATTCCAAGATGGTAAAGGCGCGAATTAACGTGCTCAGGCGTTCGGGCGAAGATACCCGAGCCATGGAAACGGCGCTCCAGTTTAAATATTCAGCGCACTGGATGAACTTGATTGTCCTTTTGATTGGCGCTGCGCTTTGCCACCGTTATAGTCGTTCAGGAGGCCTGTCCCAGAAATTCGGTGTTGGCCTGTTGCTCGTTTTTAGCTATTATATTCTTGAAAGGATTGGGCTTAAAATGGGTGAAAACGGGGCTCTGTCGCCATTCTGGGCGGCGTGGAACAGTCACTTCATTTATGCCGGTCTTGCGTTTGTCATGTTATACCGATCATTCCGCTTGTAGAGGGTTTAAATGTCCGTATCTGAAATATTGTTTGTGGTTGCTGGTGCGTTGCTGGGTTTAGCTTTTCAGGGGGGGATGTTCTTGTTCCTTATCCCCTTTGCTGTTGTTGCTTTTTCACTTGCCTGCATGAACCGTCCGAATGTCTCGGCAAATCCGTCGGTGCTTCCGGTTATCAAACGCGACAAGCGTTCGACAGCGCTTACGCCGGTGGTCTCTCCCGATATCCGCAATGAGTTTACGAACGATGTCAAGACCGACACGAATGAACCGAATTCCTCGCTACGCGTGAACCAGATTTGGGCTCGTGCGAATTCGGATGTCGATAAGGCGTTTGGCGATATTTTGCGCTCCCTCAAGGTGCTGATGCCGCAGGCGAATACGATTACGATTTTTACGAATGGGGGCAGTGCAAACGAACTTCGTTTGAGAACGTTCCAGAGCGATATC
The DNA here is from genome assembly GCA_946407235.1 of uncultured Fibrobacter sp. GTDB lineage: Bacteria > Fibrobacterota > Fibrobacteria > Fibrobacterales > Fibrobacteraceae > Fibrobacter. The sequence continues at coordinate 12,156 of CAMJNF010000062.1, forward strand.
CCGAACTGCATTGATACTGGTGCAAAGATTACCGAGAACATGGGCATCTTGAGCCAGCTCTTGCGCCCTGAGGTCTCCCGCATTTTGGAAGGCGATTTGCTTGTAGGGAAACGCCTCACGTATTACATCGAAAATCGGATGATCCGTTCCTTGGTGGGGGTTCCGCTTTTGGACCGTGATGATCGTCGCCTTGGCGTTATTTTGGTGGACTCCTTGCACCCGAATGCGTTTACGGCTGCTGAAGCTCAGGCGCTTACGTTCATTTCGCACGCCTTGTACATGGTGAGCTTTAAGTGCTTTATCTCGGCACAGAATTACATCGAACAGCAACAGTTCAGCACGCTTTATCGTTACCAGCGCAAGTTCTTCCAGACGATGACGGTTAAGGATATATACAAACAAATGTTTGAATATGTCAAGGAGAATATGCCGTTTGACCGCTTGACGATTCTTGCTCTTGATAAGGTAAATGAAGGCCTTGGCCATGTGGTTTACTGCGTCGGTGTGGATTCGGAACAGTTTTCCAATAAGAAATTTACGTTGTCCGATAAAGGCATCTTTGTGCTTGCGCTTATGAGAAACCGCCCGGTATTCCGTTCGTTTACTTCGGGATACACCGATTACGTGCCGCGCCTGAACGATTCCGAAAAGCGCAATATGGAACTGCGTCAGTTGTTTGTGATGCCGGTTGCTTCGGAACCGGATGCAAAAACGGCAGAACTAGCCATTTGCCTTGAAAGTCGTTACACCAATCGCTATCAGGATCACGAAAAGAAGCTCCTCAAGGCTTTTGCTGGAGTTGCTGGTTTTGCGTATGCTCGTGCTCGCCAGGTCGAAAAAGACAAGGACCTTGCAACACGCGATGGCCTCACTGGGCTTATCAATCATCGCTCCTTGCAAGAATCGCTTAGAACGGAAAAGGTCCGCGCCGACCGCAAAAAGTACAATATCGGTGTCCTCATGATGGACATTGACCACTTCAAGAGAGTGAATGACACGTATGGTCACCCAGTCGGTGACGAAGTCATCAAGGGTATTGCAACGGCGATTAGTGGAGAAATCCGCAAGGAAATTGATATCGTAGCTCGTTATGGCGGTGAAGAATTTGTGGTGGCGCTTATCGACACGACCCCGGAAGGCATGGTGGAAACCGCTGAACGCATTCGCAAGGCTGTGGGTAAGCTTGAATTCAACGTGCATCTGACGGATCCGCTCCGCGTAACGGTAAGCATTGGCGCTTTCCTTGTGAAACCGGAATTCTCGGACATGAAGAAGGCTGTGAACAATGCCGACCAGGCGCTTTACAAGGCAAAGGATGGAGGCCGTAACCAGGTTGTGCGCTTTGAAACTGTTGAAACTGAAGCGGTGGGAGCTGTTTAGAGCTTAGAGCTTAGAACTTAGAACTTAGAACTTAGAACTTAGAACTTAGAACTTAGAACACTTCCTTCTCTCTAAAAAGAAAACACTAAGTTCTAAGAGCGAAGCGGGCTAAGTTCTGCCAACTAGATTTTTTAAACAGCGTCTCTCTAACCACTAACCACTGTCTACTAACCACCAACCACTAACCACTGCTTATGTTCACCGCTATTGATTGGATTGTCTTATTCGCTTACTTGCTCGTGTCGTTGCTCATCGGGCTGTGGGTTTCGCGCGGAAACAAGAACCTCAAGGAATACATGTTCGGTGGCGGCTCGATGCCGTGGGTGGCCGTGGGTATTAGCCTCATTGCGACTTCCGTGAGTGCGACGACATTCTTGGGCGCACCTGCTGATGTCTATGGCGATGACATGACTTTTTTGATGTTCCAGATTGGCGCCTTGCTCAGCATTTTTGTGGTGGGTTACGTCTTTATTCCGCGATTCCGCACATCGGGCATTTCGAGCGCTTATGAACTTTTTGAAGTGCGTTTCGGGAGCAAGTCGGTGCGCCGCTTGGCCGCCATTTTTTACTGCTTGCATTTGCTGCTCCGCACGGGAATTTTACTTTACGCGCCATCGCTTGTGCTTGCGCAGATTTTGCACATCGACTTGAAACTGGCGATAA
>CAMJNF010000063.1 GCA_946407235.1 uncultured Fibrobacter sp.
GCGGGTGGTTGTTAAAGCCGATGCTACGCATCGGCTTCTTACCTAAAGGACTTAAGCTAAAAAAGGTCGCGAGAAAATCGCGACCTTTTTTACAATGTCATTTCAGCGTTTTGAGGGTTTGTTGCATAAGCAGTCGGCGATAAAGTCTAAGTTCTTCCTACAGTCTACTTCCTACTGTCTACTAACCACTGTCTACTAACCACTGCGGCGAAGCCGCTACACATTGAACAAGAAGTACATGATGTCGCCATCCTGCACGAGGTATTCCTTACCTTCGGTACGCACAAGACCTGCTTCCTTGGCGGCGTTCCAGCTGCCGTGCTTCAAGAAGTCGCTGTAGCTTAGCGTTTCAGCGCGAATGAATCCGCGTTCGAAGTCTGTGTGGATGACGCCTGCGCATTGCGGGGCCTTGAAGCCTGCGTGGAATGTCCATGCGCGGCATTCCTTTTCGCCAGCGGTAAAGAACGTGCGGAGGCCAAGGATTTCGTAACCCTTGCGGACAACGGAATCGAGTCCGGATTCGGTCATGCCGAGTTCTTTGAGGAAGTCAGCCTTGTCGGCCGGTTCCATTGCGGAAAGTTCTTCTTCGATCTTGCCGCTGATAACGATCACGTCGTGACCATGCTTGGAGGCGTATTCCTTGAGCTGGTCTACATAGGCGTTGCCGGTGAGGATATCGTCTTCCTTGACGTTTGCGCAGTAGAAGAGCGGCTTTGCAGTAAGGAGACCGAGGTCTTTTACGATGAGTTCCATTTCTTCGCTGTCGTGCATTACGGTGCGTGCAGCATGACCTTCTTCCATGCTCTTCTTCAAGAGTTCGCAAGCGGCAAGGCGAGCCTTGGCTTCGGCGTTGCCGGTACGTGCAGACTTTGCTTCTGTTGCAAGGCGCTTTTCGACAGAATCTAGGTCCTTGAGGATGAGTTCCGTTTCGATGACTTCGACATCGCGGATCGGGTCCACGGAACCGTTCACGTGGATGATGTTTTCGTCGTCAAAGCAGCGCACCACTTCCATGATGGCTTCGCATTCGCGGATGTGGGTGAGGAACTGGTTGCCGAGACCTTCGCCCTTGGAAGCGCCCTTTACAAGACCTGCAATGTCCACAAATTCTGTAACGGCCGGGACGATGGATTTTGGGTTATAGACCTTTACAAGTTCGTCGAGGCGGGCATCCGGGACGCTCACCATGCCAACGTTCGGATCGATGGTGCAGAACGGATAGTTTGCGGATTCTGCGCCTGCGTTGGTGATTGCGTTAAAGATGGTGCTCTTGCCTACGTTCGGGAGGCCTACGATGCCGCATTTAAAACCCATGATAATCTCCGATTTGTGGCGGATTGCCGCCTGATAATTTTGTGGTGTTAGCAATCGCTTTATTCTATAGCGATTGGGTCACCTGTTTTTTGCGATGTAAAGGTAGAAAATTGCCCTTGGAACGAACAGTCTGAAAATCTAAATTTACGCCCGTTTTTAGGTCTTGTATGGCAACGGATGCATTAAAGATAAATATGGATATGTTGAATGGCCCCCTCGGGAGAAAAATCCTGAGGTTTGCGATTCCGCTTGCTGCAACAAGTATTTTGCAACAGCTGTTCAATGCGGCTGATATTGCCGTGGTGGGGCAGTTTGCAGGCGATAAGGCGCTTGCTGCTGTCGGGGCAAATACGTTCGTTATTAACTTGCTCATCAACTTGTTTGTCGGGATTTCTGTCGGTGTAAATGTGGTGGTGGCCAATTCTATTGGTGCCCACAGCTACCGTTCTGTAACTCGTAGCGTTCATACTTCGGTAATTGTATCGTTTTTTAGCGGGATTTTTCTATCGTTTATTGGCGTCTTTTTTGCAAGACCGATTCTTACTGCGGTCTCGACGCCGTCGGATATTTTGGACATGGCCGTGCGCTACTTGCAGGTCTACTTTACCGGAATGCCGTTTGTAATGTTGTTCAACTTTATTGCGGCAATCTTGCGCGGTAAAGGGGATACGAAACGCCCGCTCTATGTGCTTTTGGTTGCGGGTGCTGTAAATGTTATCTTGAATTTGATTTTTGTGGCGGGCTTTGGTATGGGCGTGACTGGTGTTGCGCTTGCGACGGTGATTGCAAATGCTGTTAGCGCTGCGACTTTATTTTATTTCTTGCTCCATGAAGTTGGCCCGTTTAAATTGGAATTCTGGAAGTTGCGCGTAACTCCGCTTTTCTTGAGCCGCATTCTGCGCGTGGGAATTCCGACAGGGCTTCGTGGTGTTGTGTTCTCGTTTAGCAATGTGTGCTTGCAATCGGCTATCAACAGCCTTGGTTCTTCGACCGTGGCTGCCTCTGCGGCGGCGCTCAACTATGAATTTGTGGTGTACTATTGGCTTAATTCATTCTCGCAAGCTTGCGTGACATTTGTGGGGCAAAATTTCGGTGCAAAAAATATGCCCCGTTGCCGTAGCGCTGTCCGCTGGACACTCTTGCTGGGGTGCGCATCGACGATTGTGTTGAGTGCTCTCTGCTGTATTTTTGCACACCCTTTGCTTTCCGTGTTTACGTCCGATCAGGGAATTATTGAAATTGGTTCTGTCCGCATGTACGTTGTTGTCGGACTCCTTTTTATCAATGTCTTTTTGGATGTGTTCTCGGGAGCCCTTTCTGGAATGGGCAAGTCTCTTGCTCCGGCCCTTATTTGCGTGGCTGGAGTGTGCGGAATTCGCATTGCCTGGGTTATCCTAGTATTCCCCAAGTATAAATCGTTTGCATCGCTCATGGTCGTTTACCCGATAAGTTGGGTCATAACCATAGCCGTCCTTGCGGTGATTTACTTTTACTACGTTAAACATCCGAAATTTTAATTGTAAACATTTGTTATCCGAATAGCGCGTTTAGGCGGTATTGTCAATTACTTGACATTTTGTCAATGTACGGATTTTGGGTTTTTGCGAAAATAAGCCCGAATAAACGTAATTTATGGAAGACGAAAGTCACACTGCCGATTTGGGATTAGATTCAAAGGTGTCAATTAGTGTTGGAGAATTGATACTTCTGCCATCGGATGGAGACTCGGATCACTACTCTTCATGATATATAACAGTGACCTTGGCCGAACAGAGATTCTAATCCCAAACGGCCTTTTTTGTTTGCAGAAAAAATGCAATAAACATAAACCATTGATCAATAAAACGACTACTGACCATTGACCAATGACTAATTACTAATCGTTAATTACAGTAAATCGTCCAGATTTATGCCGTACATCTTCACATTGTCAATCCAGATGTTTTTTCCTCTGTAGACAAAAATCGTGAATCGAGTAATCTTGTTGCGTGTGATGTCCCAACCGTGGTAGCTCTTGTTGTCTGCATTTGTAAAGTCTTCCGGCTTGACGGCAACACGAGTCCATTGCTTGTTGGCGGTTCCTTTGTACGTAGTTTTATAGTTCGTGTCCGATTCAACAATCGTTTCAAGAATGATTTCGTATTCGCCATCGCCTTTAATCCAGACTTCGACAGAATCGAGCCTGCTTAGATCATGCGGGTGTTCGGCGATGCGTGTTCCGATGACGACATATTGACCAAGGGTGTCTGCGGAATATTGCACATGTAAAACGTTTTTGCCGAATATGGAACTGTCCGCCTTTTCGATGCCGTTCATTTTGTTGGCGGCAAGGGAATCGCTGATTGTGGCTTTGCTGTGGGCTTGAACGTACCATTCGTACTTGACTACCGGCGCTGGGATATCGTTGTAGATCCCGCCTGTTTCAAAGTTCAATACAGTGACGCTGTTGAGGGCGCTTACGAGAGAATCGCTCAAGCCTTTCCAGACGTTCACATTCTTGAGCTTTTCGGCTTTCTTGTCGCCCCACATGAGTATCCACGGTCTGATAGTATCGGTTGCTGTTTCAACGCGGATGTTGAGCGTTGCGCTGTTGATGGTCGTGTCCCAACCGTCAATTTCAAACGGGACTAGGTTTCCGCTGCCATCATAAAGGCGAATGTCGCTTCCGTCCTTGGCTGCTTTCTTGAAATCGAAGTTGTCCTCGGTCAAACGCAATACAAGAACGGTCGGGAAACTGAGCGGGCGCATCCAGTCCGAAATCAATTCGGATGGCATAATGCGGATTGCATTTTCGGGAATGACTTTGTTCGGGTTCTCGATAAGCCCGAGGTCAATCGTATCGTTCGTTATAACCGTTGTCGATGTTTGACCAATAGCGCCCATGTCCTGGGCATCCCAAGCGCTTACGGTGAGGTTTCCACATGGCGCCTTGCGGATGACGAACTGGCCAAGAGAATCGGTCTTGACAATTTCGTTGGTGCCTTGGATGGCGACCCAAGCATAATTGGCGGAGTCTGGCAAATCAACGAGACCCTTCACTGCTCCAACAGCTTCAAGTGATGCGCTGTCGAGCGTGTACTCGTGGTTGAGATTGTTCAGCGTGTACTGCAAGACGATGGAGGAATCGCCCTTGGTAAAGTTGATGATGTACGAACCGTTTTGATGTCTGTCAATGCGGACCCAACCGTTGGTATCCGTAGTGCCTTGGTAAGTGTAATTGACAGAACTTGTTTCGGTGGTGTCGGCGACGTACCAAGAGGGGAGTACCTGATAGTGCACGTTTGCCGCTGGCGTTCCTTCGTTAAAAACTCGAATGGCGATGGCGTTTTCGATTTCCGTCGTATTCCCGGCAGAGTCGTTGCCTGCACCGCAAGCAGCGAGAATTCCAAAAGGGACCAAATAAAGAAGCTTGTTAAAATTTTTCATTTTATTTTTCCTTCTTTTTATTGAGAGCGACGGGGAATAGGGCGAGGTTCAACTGCATCACGCGATCGGGCACAATGCACTTATCGACTCGAATTTGGATTTCTTTGCGGAATTCCTTGAGCATCTTTTTGAGGTCTTCGAATCCCTTGGCGTCGACGGCCATGGTGATTGTCGAAATGTCTCGGTTTTCCGGCGGAATTTCGTTGAGCGAGCGGATGCCAAACTGCATGACCTTGGAATGGAAACTGCGGATGGCTTCGGCCTTTTCGGCGCCTTGAACCGTGATGTGCGGGTCGGCGAGGCGGACTTTGCTGTTATTGTTGATGGGCTGGATAAAGCCGAGCGATTTTAAAATCTCGATGCTCTCTTGCGCTTGTTCTTCGGTGATGGGCGGAATGACGCTGCTTGCGATTTCCGGAATGTCCACGTTGCCGTGTTTCACTTCGATGAGCGCTCTTACGACGATGGTCCACCAGGCGCTAAGATACTTGAGTTCGTTATCCTTGAGCAGATGACGCTTGACATCGCGCAATTGGAACGCCTTTTGCAGAATTTCCGCTTTTGTCTTTTCGGATTTCGTGCGCGAGGCAACGATTAGCAAATCGAAGTAAGCGGCCCCGCGACCATCGAGCCCGAGCATTTTTTTCGCGGCGGGAACTGCATGAACGGGAAGATTTCGCTTTTTTTGAACTATGTAATAAGCGTGACTTGAATCCAAGCCAAGCGTCTTGCCGAGTGTGCTAAAGGAATACAAGGAGTTGTGCTTTTTGTGCTCCAAGTAGTAATCCTTGATCATATCTCGGTAATCATCGTAATCAAAGATTTCTGCCATAACCAAACCTAAACTAAATATACTTTAAAATTTGTTGGAGGGGAGCTTGTGAGTAATTAGTAAGTAGGTGTTTGGCCGGTTGAAGGGCTAAATTTACTAGAATTATAAAAGAACTTTTTGTGGAACGAATATGGCTCAGAAGAAAAATAACTGGAAAAGACGCATTGTTGGCCTTTTGCTGATGTATGTTTTGATGTTCGTAGGGTACCAGTATTGGCAAAAAAAAGTTGAAGAACGCTTTGAATATGAACACATGATTGCAGTGACAAATGAGTGCATCCGGGTGGGTGATTGGAAATGTGCTGAGAAAAATGTTCGGGAACTTTTGAAGGCTGAACCGAACGATACGAATTTGCAGATGCACATGGCTGGCATTCTTTTTGAACAGGAACGTTATCAGGAATGTATCAGCTATATCGAAACGTTGAATTTTAAGCACAAGGATTTAGATTATCTTGTCGAAAAGTCGAATCTTTTGGAACAAGAAATGGCGCAATTGGGTGTTGAAAAATCCATGCATTTTCGCTTGGAATTCGATGGTGGCCCTTCCAAGAAAGATGTGATGGAAGCGCTTGCCGTTTTGGAAGTTGCGTACGATTCGATTAGTAATTTGTTCGACTTTTTGCCCGAAAATAAGATGAGTCTGGTGCTGTACCAAGATAGGGAATTTCAAGGAGTGGGAGCTCGTCCGGATTGGGTGGCTGCTGTGTTCGATGGAAAGCTGCGTGTGCCTGTGAACTTGATGGCGTATCGTGAAGTTTATCGTCCCGTGCTGTTCCATGAATTGACTCACGCCTTTGTTCGTTCTATGACACGTGCTAAAGTTCCTCTTTGGATGAACGAAGGAATCGCACAGGTAATTGATGGCTCGCATAATAATGAAGAACGCCCGGCCGGAGCGTCCCCGAGCATTGAATCTCTCACGGAGTCTTTTGTCAAGGAATCCAATACGGCCAAAGCGACGAAACTTTATTGGTTTTCGAAGCGGATGGTCGAAGAACTTTTGAGGCGTGATGGCAGCGGTCTGGAGGCTTTCCGCAATTTTGCAAAGTGCTTGCAGGATTTGCGTGAATTAGGAACGGATGGCGCTTTGCAAAAATATTATGGAACAACCGCTAAAGATTTGTTGGAGTCTGTAAGATGAAAAAAATCGTGATTCTCGCAACTGGCGGGACCATTGCTGGCGCTGGAGAACAAGGTAAAGATATTGGCTATAAGTCGGGATCGATCGAAGCGCAAACGTTGATTGATGCGATTCCGGAATTGAAAAGTGTGGCGCATATTTTTGTGGAGCAAGTTTGCAACATCAATTCAGATGACATCACTTCTGAAATTTGGATTTCGCTTGCGTGCCGGATAAAAGAGTTAAGTGAAAATGGGTTTGGCGATTCGCATGAAAACGTTGACGCTTTCGTGATTATGCACGGAACCGATACGATGGAAGAAACAGCATTTTTCTTGAGCTTGACGCTAGGTGGTTCTGCACCAAGTGTCGCTGGAAATGTTGCGAAGCCCATGATTTTGACAGGTTCGATGCGGCCTGCGACGGCTGCAGAACCCGATGGCCCTGCCAACCTCCTCTTTGCCGTGAAAAGCGCTGTGGACTTGTGCGAACGTAGTGTGCAAGAATCGCCGGATTCAACATTGTCATGCTCGCCTTCATGTCACCCCGGATTTATTCCGGGGTCGCCATCTTGTGTTGAACTGTCATCCCAGACTCATTTTCGGAATCACCATCTCGAAAATGCGGAAAATGCCGTTGGCGTTTACGTCGCTTTCGCGGGCAAGCTCATGGACGCTCGCTTTGTGCAAAAGATTCACGCGAACGATTTGGACGCATTTGAAGCAATTTCCACTGCGTGGTCATCCCGGACTCTATGTCCCCCCGGCCTGTCATGCCCGCCTTCATGTCACCCCGGATTTATTCCGGGGTCGCCATCTTGTGTTGAACTGTCATCCCGGACTCAGTTCCGGGATCACCATCTCGAAAATGCGAAAATCGCATTCGACCTCTCGAACTTGCGCGAATTGCCGCGTGTCTCTGTTCTTTACTTTAATGCCGATGCAGATGCAGAACTCGTACGATTTGCTGCAGAACGTTCGGCTGGGCTTGTCATTGCTGGCGCGGGCGCCGGTGAATTTTCTCGCACTTGGATGAATGCAGTCAATGAAGTTGTCGCAGGAGCAAAAATCCCTGTGGTCATTTCTACAAGAATCAATCGCGGTTGCATTGTCCCGGAACAGCTCTTGGTGCCAGGAACAATTGCGGCTTACGATTTGCCGCCAGCCAAAGCTGCCGTGCTCTTGCGCCTTGCATTAACCGTCACGAATGATTCCGAAAAAATTCAAAAAATGTTTGAATCTTCGTGTACATAGTCATCTTCGAAACCTGTCACCCTGGAAACGTCATCCTCGACCGAAGGGGAGCCAGTAAAATCTAGAGAGCTAAAATTATGAAATTTTTAATTCAACGAGTTACAAAAGCACAAGTCGATATTGAAGGTCAAACCGTCGGTAAAATTGACGGCAAGGGCTTCCTTGTTTTAATTGGTGTGGGCGAGGGCGATACCCGTGAAATTGCCGACCGCTTTATCAAGAAAATGCTTGCGCTCCGCATCTTTGCTGACGAAAACGGAAAGACGAATCTATCCATTAAGGATGTTGGCGGTTCGCTTTTGCTCGTTTCTCAATTTACGTTGTATGCCAATTGCAATAAGGGCAATCGCCCAACGTTCAATGGTGCTGGCAATCCTTCGCTCGCAAATGAACTTTACGAGTACATCATCGAACAGTGCAAAAAGGAAATTCCTGTTGTCGAAACTGGAAAATTCGGTGCGGACATGCAAGTAAGCCTTGTCAATGACGGTCCATTTACTATAATGTTGGAATAGCACGTAGCCGATTGATCTTGTCATTCCCGATTTATTCGGGAATCTCCTTCTTGTAAAAATGAAAGGGAGATGCCTTCCCCATTCGCGGATCATGACCACATAAGAACTAGTTGCATTCAAGGCGAGTGTCGCGACAGGCTGCTTGCAGACTGTCATGATTGAGCCGAAGATGCTGACGCAAAGCGTCAAAGTTCTAAGTGGTCAAAGAGCTCGGAGGCAGGCACGACAAATAGAAGATTGTGCGCGGAATACTTGGAGTTATTTATGAAGTTCTTGCAATTCCTATTATTGTTCGTGTCAACGCTTTTCGTCGCTTGTGCGGGTTCGCGTGATTCGTCTTCCGAGAGTGCTGCCGGTGACATGGCTGACGCTCCTTGCACGGAATGCGGTACGCAAGGCGAAATTGAACTTAAAATCACGGATGAAAAATTCTATCGTGAATGGAATCCTGTTGCGTTTAGCCGCATCGATTCAAATGCCGTTGTTGGTGTTTTCCCGGCACTTAAAGTGACTGCAAACCGACCTGAAGAATGTAAAATGTGCCATAGCTTCAGTGCCGATGCGCTTGACTTTGATCTTGCCCGCGTCGAAGATTCCCTGTTTGTTCAGGCGTTCCCGAAAATGACGCGAGAACTGATGCTCCCGGGAATGCGCGTCCCAGAAGCTGATTCTGCCTACATGGATACGTTGTCTGCAAAACTTCTCAAGATGAAATTTGTCGAAGGAAAACGCCTTGATGATGTAACGCCGTGGGAAGAACGCGATGGTGTGGAACAGACGATTGCGCGTCAATTGCCGTTTGAACTCTCGGACTTGCTGAATAAAATCGCGAGCCGCTACGGCCTCCGCTATTTGACAATCCCACTCCTCATGCAGGTTACGATGGATCCTGATTTAGGTAAAAAAGGTGGCTTTAAATGGCAAATCGTATGGAGTATGTGGGATGCCCGCTATGGCGAACTCGTTTGCCTTGCGTATTCGAAATTTACCGCCGCTACCACAACTCGCGTGGCGCCCGAAAAAGAATGGGCAACGCCGTTTGCTTCGAGACTTTCGCGCATGTTCTCTCTCGATGTCGCTAAGTTCGAGAATCATTGACATAGAACATTGCAAGACACTCTTTAAAAATCGTTAAAAAATACAGGATCCTTCGACTACACCCTAACGGGTTTCGTTCAGGATGACAATGCTTTCATCCTGTTGTCCTGCTGCCTACTGTCTACTTCCTACTTCCTACTAATTACTATAATTGCAATCATGAACACTCCCTTTTACGTTTTTATGAAGCTTTTGCCGAAGAATGCCGCAAGTCGCGTCTTTGGTGCGTTTACACGTTTGCGTATCCCGTTCTTGAGCAAGTTCGCTCGTAACGCTTTTGCAAGCTACTATAAGCTGGACATGGCGGAGGCTGAGTATCCGCTGAGTCATTACAAGAATATTGGCGAACTTTTCATCCGTAGGCTCAAGCCGGGCATGCGTCCTGTTGCCGATGCCGAAATCGTGAGTCCGGTCGATGGTGTGCTTTCGCAAACGGGAACGTTCGATGGCGATGACCAGAATTTGATTCAGGCGAAGGGCAAAACCTACACGCTCAAGAGTCTGTTGCGCAGTGCTGAACTTGCAGAACGTTTCAGGGGTGGCGCTTTTGCGACGATTTATTTGGCTCCGTTCAACTACCACCGCATCCACAGTCCTGTCAAAGGCGATCTCGTACTTTCTAGCTATTGCCCGGGCACGCTTTGGCCGGTCAACGCCGGCAGCGTCGAACGCGTTGAAGGCCTTTTCTGCATCAACGAACGTCTCACTAGCCAAATTCGTTTGGCCGATGGCTCCGAAGTCCTTGTGGTCAAGGTGGGCGCAACGAATGTTGGCCGTATCGGGGTTGTGTATAGCGATTCGCTTTTGACGAACGCAGGCAAGCTCCCGCGTGATGAAAAGCGTGTCGACTGGATTCCGAATCAACCGTATTCTTTTGAATGCGGAGATGAACTGGGCCGCTTTGAAATGGGCAGTACCGTGATTCTCGTGGTCGACAAAAAGATTCGGGAACGCCATCCGGACTTGTTCAAGTCTCGTCTTGGACAAGCGGTGAAGGTGGGCGAAGCTCTCTAGGCGCTTGCGTATTTGCGGATTGAGTCGCGATGGTTTCTGTAAAACGGTTCATTCACGACGAGCCTGCGCTATTCAAGGCTTCAAAAGATTTTGTGGCACATTTCTTTAAATGTGCCGATCCCATCGTTTACGTGACATCTAAAATGCCCACGCCCAACGAGCAAATTGCGTGGACTTTGCTTGGGACTGTCTTATTCCAGGATCGTTCTTACCCTGATATCATACGGCTTCTCGTGAAGCTTTATGAGCGCTTCCCTGGTGATAGGCTTTGGGCGCTTCCTGTGCCCAAGGTGTCTGAAATTGAAAGTGTTGTTGAACAAACTTTCAATAGCCGCAATTGGTCGATGTTTGAGCATGTCTCCGGGATTTTTTTGAGTGTAGGTCTTTTTGTCCGTCACCATCCTGATCTTGTTTCTTGGGCGGATGCGCGCACTCCCGAAGGAATGTGGCGCGATTTGGGCGAAATATATTTCATGGGACGTTCGAATCCGCGTCCGAAAGCGTGTGCTGCGATTTACCGATTGATTGCTCCGCGACCGCTTGGACTTGGGCTTGCGTATTGCGATAATACCGATGGCAAGAAGCCTCTCAAGTTGCCTCCACTTCCACTTACGATGGGCGCCCGTCGATTCTTGGCGATGCTTGGGCCTGCAAAAGATTGCGGCTTTGCGGAGCTGGAACCGCAAGAAAAACAAAAGATGGCGAACGAATATTTCGTGGCGTTATCCCCTGAAAATCCTTATGGTGCCGCTCATGCGTTGCAATTTTTTCTCGAAAATGGAACGGAAGGTTTTATTTGCCGTGAACAAACTTTACATTGTTCCAAGTGCCCGCTTTATGAGTATTGTAATTACGCCGAACACCGCAAACGTTAATGATGTATGCTAAATTTTAAGAGTATGAATCGCTTTGTTTCTTCGGTGTTGCCTAGGTTTGTTTTCGCAGGTGCTTGCGCTGTTTTGTTCGTTTTAAGCGCGTGCGAACAGAAGGTCGAAGAAAATATCGATTACACGTTGATGTGCTATAAAGATATTTGGCCGATGGACGAAATTCATATAAGTGATGGATCGGACTACGATATCAAGGCGCTTGAAAAGAAAATCGATTTACGTTATCCGGTGATGCTCGGCGATACGCTAGATGTTTCGATTCTTGAGTTCAAGAGCGATGTTTACGCGTTGGACTATTACATGAATAGTGGTCGTTTCCAAGGAATATTGCCGATCTTGCGTGGCGCGTTTTTGGAACAAAGTATCCGTTCTGCATCGCGAATCTTCATTTTTAAACACGATAGTTTCCGTCGTTACGAACGCAGCGATTTGGAAAGCTATGTGCGGCAGTTCTCGAATTCTCGCCATGGCGGTTTTCCTCAAGAATTTTTGAGCCTCCCGTTTGAACATCGTGAACCGGGTCGCACATCGATTCAGACCAAGTATTTTATCGGAGTCAAAGCGTATTTCCCGGTGCTTGCCCAGAGCTATCGAGATGCTGATTTGCAGTGGAATGTCGCCCGCAGTTGGGAACAAGTGGAAGAAAATGATTTTATTGCTTGGGGCCGTCAGCTGAACATTGTGGAACCGAAAGGTATTTACCGTGAAAACTCGACGCTTTACTTTGAAGCGGGCAAGGGCGTGAACGGCATGGCGACTAGGCTTCCGGGCGGACGCGTTGTGGCGGCATGGGGCTATCTTGACTGGCAGGACCTAGAACGTAAGTTCTTTATCGCCAGTGACCGAGTCTACGGCGCTAGATACTAGCGGCGGAGCCGCAGTAGACAGTAGGAAGTAGACAGTAGGAAGGGGAGTTTGGCGGCTTCGCCGCGATTTTTTTAATTCCGAATTCCGAACTCCGAATTCCTAATTACTATATTCAAAACATGGCTATTGAAAAACTTGCTGAAACTCTTTTGGAAAAGCTCCGTTTTATTACAAAGGCGGAGACTGTAATTGGTGAACCTATTCAAGCGGGCGAAACAACGGTCGTGCCTGTGAGTCACGTTTCTCTTGGCTTTGGCTTTGGCGGCCACCAGAACAAGGGCGATACGTCTGCATCTGGCGGTGGCGCTTCGGTCGATCCGGTGGCGTTCCTTGTCATCAAGGGTGACGATGTGCGCATTATGCCGATTACCAAGGATAGTTCGCTCGTTTCTAAGGTGATGGACATCGTTCCTGATGTTGTGAATAAATTCACTGGCAAGAAGTCGCTGAACGATGTTTAGTCGCCTCTAGACTTGAACTGATAGCTTTGCTTTTCTGCCCGCTCTTGTGCGGGCTTTTTTCATGTGTAGAACATGAGTCACGGATTTGTATTGGTCGAAAAATGAATTTTATTGGTTGATTTTTCTAGAAACTTGATCTGTGGAAAATTTATTAAATTTTTGAGAACATTTAATAGTGATGGTTCTCACATTGATTTGGGTAAATATTGTAAAAATTAGCGTTTTATATTGACAATCGTAATTTAAAAGAGTATCTTTATGCGTGTAAAAACGAGAAAATGAAAGCCTTTGGGTGCATATGGGTTAGTAATTTTGAGAACAGAAGGTTCTGAACTTTTCTCGCTAGTTTTGCAAGACTGTGTTTGGTTGTTGGGTCTTGTAAAATGCCCGGCACGGGGATATACGTGCCACGAAATCCTCCTCCAAGGCGCCGTAATGGCGTACTCCTAACACAAAAAATAGGACCTCCTCATGAATAATGAGGAGGTTCTTCTTTTATACTCCGGCGGCGTTCCCTGTCATGCCTAGTCATCCTGGAGCGTAGCGACGGGATCCATTATTTTTCATCCCTTACTAAACGAAAAAGCCCCGGCACTATGGCCGAGACTTTTTCAAATGCGTTATACCGCGCGGCGTCTCGTCAATTAACCTTAGAACATTGGACTTTCGCTGTCGCTCAAGTCCAAGTTTTGGGCTAATTACCCAAGAACTTTCTTTTCGAAGTCGCCGAGGCAGTCAACGAGAGCCTGCACGCCTTCGACCGGCATGGCGTTGTAGATAGAAGCGCGGAAGCCGCCGACAGAACGGTGACCCTTGAGCTGCTGGAGGCCACGAGCCTTTGCGAATTCGAGGAATTCCTTGGCGAGATCGTCAGCCTTGTCTGCTGCAACGACGTCCTTGTTGAACACGAACGGAACGTTCATGATAGAACGGTCTTCCTTAGCAGCCGTACCGACGAACACCTTGGAGTTGTCGAGTGCGCTGTAGAGGAGAGCAGCCTTGGAACGGTTCACCTTTTCGATAGCGTCCACGCCACCGAAATCCTTGAGCCACTTGAGGGTGCGGTTCATCACGTACACGGCAAAGACCGGAGGCGTGTTGAACATGTTGGCAGCGTCGATGTGGGTCTGGAAGTTGAGCATCGTCGGGATGGTGCGGTTCACCTTGCCGAGAAGGCCCTTCTTGATGATCGTGACAGTCACGCCTGCGCAGCTGATGTTCTTCTGGGCGCCGCCATAGACGACTCCGAAGTCAGACACGTTGATCTTACGAGCGAGGAAGTCGGAGCTCACGTCAGCCATGAGGAAGCCAGACTTCGGCTTCGGGAAGTTGTGCCATTCCGTACCGTAAATCGTGTTGTTGGCGG
>CAMJNF010000064.1 GCA_946407235.1 uncultured Fibrobacter sp.
CCGACTTTATCGTGAACAGCAGCCGCGTGTATTCGGGCCTCAAGTACGGGAGCATTTCGTGGAGCAACCTGCGTGCTTACGGCATCTGGTCTCCGCTCTCCATCCGTTATGCAAAAAACATCATGGCCGCTTACGCTAAGGCCGGCTCGAATGCGGTGACGATCAACACCTCGTATTCCGATGACGTGATTCCTTGGCTCAAGTCCGCTGGTCAGACTTACTTTGACTTTGGCAGTGGCAACTTGAACCACCTCATTCCGCGCATGAAGTTCTTCATGGCCGAAAAGTATAACATCGACAATCTGAACGATATCGACGTGACACTTGCGGTGAGCCATTTCCACGACGTCGTGATTTCCAAGGAAGGCCACGCCGAAGGCCAGACTCTACTTTTGAATTTCAAGAAGGATGGCAAGGATTTGCCCTTTGACCAGGCCGAAGTGCTGGCCGCCTGCTCCATCCCGATGCCCGTGGACCAGAAGCGCAACATGATGAACGCTTCGAGCAATTTCAACATCATCGATTCCATCTTGACCGCTCTCCGCGAAAAGACGGTGACGAAAGTGCATGTGCCCGGTGTCGATGGTGAAATCGGCGGCTACCCGGTGCTTATCGATGGCGCAAAGGCGGAAGTTACGTTCGATACGACGCTCTTCAGCATGGATGACATGCGTGCCGCGAACCGCAAGTCCATCTACTGCGACGGTATTGAGAATGTGGAAAACGGCACGCTCGTCTATACCGACGAACTCGTCGCGAAGGTGAAGAAGGCTTTCAACGTCGACTTGCCGAAACGCGTTGCGTTCGAGGATATCGAGAAGACGGCCGACTTTATCATCAAGAATATCATCGAGCCGTTTGCGCCGAAGAAATAAGATCTAGAGGTGAAAAAATTTTGGGTTCGCTGCGGTAGTAGCGAACCCTTTTGTATTAAGCCTTGCAGTCTTTTTCCAGAAATTCCTTGTACGGGATATCCGGTTCTAAAATGTAGTGGCTATGTTCCTGACCTCTTTTTTCGGGAGGCGGAAATTCCATATAGTTCCCATACATGTTGGAAAGGATGTGCTTGTAGCCTGCAGGGGCAAGGAACTTGTATCCCTCGAACTCAAGATCGGTACAATCTTCGAAATCCGCAGCGTCCCAGATGTTAATCTCAAGCGGGTCTGCCGTGTATGTCATGATGGCGAGCTTGTCTGTTTTCTGCGAATTGAACATGCTTGCGATGCGCTGGATTTCTTGGTAATCCTTGATGTGGTCTCTATGGTATGCAGCAACACGTTGTCTGTTTTTCTCGTTCAGCTCAGGATTCGTGAGACGCATGTAAGTCCCGTTTTCGATGTTGAGCTGGTTGATTTGCGCATACCTTTCGTGCGCCCTTTCTTCGATGAAATGGTCTAGAGGGAAAATATCAATGAAGAGCCCGTGATTCATCTTTTGGTATTTGATGATGGGGCTTATGGCGCTTGTATTTGAATTGCGGAGGCATGTGTGCGAAACGGCGAATCCGCTGTCGGTATAAGGGGTTTGCAAAAAGATTGGTTGCTTGAATTCGTCATGTAGTTTGAGCAGCTTTTCGTAATCGTCGCGAGGCATGGCCACATCGGCATCATCGTCCCATGGGATAAATCCCTTGTGGCGCACGGCTCCGAGCAGCGTTCCGCACATCAAGAAATATCGGAGTCCATGTTTTTTGCATACGCGGTCTAGTTCCAGCAAAAGCTCTAGTTCTATGGCCCAGACCTTTTTGCGTTTGGAACTGACAAAAAAATCGCATATCGTTTCTTCTTGCAAAAACGAGGGCGGGACTATTCCTTTAGCAACGATTTTTTTTGCTTCGGTCATGCTTTAGAATTCTTTATAGTCAATTAATGGTTCGCCAATCATTTTGAAATAGACATTCTTGTCAATGAGCGTATGCGGAATGCCGATGTCTTTCGGATAATTGCGCCAAGTTTTTCCATATTCTCTATCAAGAATATCAATGGCTTTATGCGGGCATGGGAATTCCTTGCCTTCGAATTCGATGGTCGTAAGCGGATATACATCATCATAGCTTCTAAAACCGTGATAGCCGTATTCCGTAAAATCCCAATTGTCCATTCCTGGAACTATACGGGATGTAGGCTCTAGCGAGTACAGGTTGCATGCTTCCCAGTTCTCGTCGTAGTAATCGAATAGTTCCTTCCACGTGTGGGGCACGTGAACAAATGCCGTAACTTTTTCTTTGAATGCAAGGTATTGTTCTTCTGTCACGTCTTCTTTCAAGAATTCGTTTGCAAAAAATTCAATGTTTACGACGTCTCTTAGACATGTTCCTCTGTAAACGTGCATGCAAGTCGGCGTTCTGATAACGATGTTTTTGTTCGCGTTAGCTCGAATGAGTTTGTCGTAGTATTCCGAATAATAGCCTGTTTTTTGCGTGGTGTCGATCCACACAAAATTTGGGTCTGTCTGTAGAATATGGAGCAATTTATTGTAGTCCGCTCGGGACATGGCAATGTCGATGTCATCATCCCAAGGAATGAACCCCTTGTGGCGCTTAGCTCCGAGTAATGCGCCACCTTCAAGGTACATCTGTAGATTATAAGGCTTGAGCAGATCCAGTATGTATTTTGAAAATTCTACTTCAGCGAGTTGGAATTCGCGGAGAACTCCTGTTGCGGGCTTCATTTGTCCGATGTCGAAGTGGTGTTCCAGATAATCGATTTTGTAGTTTAAATCATCGATTTTCTTCAGGAGACGTCTGTTTTCAATTCTGCTTTTGAAGAAAACCTTGTAAAGTGGCCCCATGCACTTGACTATAGTTTGTTTGATGCTCATGCTGTTTTCTTTGTTGAAAAATTGTTTGTCGTGTTTGAACTTGTTTTTATCGAGGATTAGTCGTTATGAAATTTTACGGAATGAAAATGCGGCTTCCGGTCTTCTTCTGGTGGAAGTTGCATGTAGTCTCCGTATTCAGAAACGAGTAAAGGGTGATAGTTGTTTGGACCCAGGAATTCTGTGTCTTCGAACTTGTATTTCCGCAATGGGAAAACCTCGTCAATTTCTTGCTTGCCGTAGGTGAACGGGTATGCGAAAATTTCCTTGTCAGAAGAGCTTGATTGCGCTTTGTTCGCCTCGCGTTCCTTGAATTCGCGAAGGAAAAGTTCCTTTCTTTTTTCGTAGTCTTCTTCTGTAATAAAACCGAGCTTTTTACGACGGTCTATGTAGGCTATCGCTTCTTCGAGGCGGTATGTGGCAAAATCCTTTTCCTTGATTTTGGTAAGCTTGTACAAGTCAACGCTTAAACCGTGATTCTTGTATATATTGTCTTGAGGGAAAAGTGAACAGTCGCATTCGCTTTCCAAATCTTTTACATGAGCCCAACCGTGAAAATATTTAGGTTCGGTCTTTTCGTTTTCTAGGAACATGCTTTGGGGAAGTTCGCGAGCAAGTGCTTCTGTTGCCTTGTCGTACGAATCATCGAATAGTAAAAAGTCAAAATCATCATCCCAAGGGATAAAACCGCCATGACGGACGGCTCCTAAAAGCGTTCCAAATGCAATTTGATATGGAATGTTGTTCTTTTCAAGGATAGCTGCGGTTGCTTTTGCCATTTCTAGAAGGCGGTTTTGCACACGCTTGATGTCAAAAGAATTTTCCATTAAAGAGCCTCAATCATGTCTAGACTGAATACGGGAATATTAAACTTGTTTGCAATGGCCTTGCGCTCTGCAAAGGAATCGTCAATGAAAATAGAGTCTGTGTTGTCGATGAAATCTATTTTCTTTTGGCTGGGATCTAAATGGATGATGCGATCGAATACTTGACGGATGCGTAATTTATCGAGCAGCTCGTCGAGTTTCCCGAGCTTTACATCATCATGCCTAGAAAGAAGTGTTATCTTGATTCCCTTATTGACGCAACGATAGAGGTAGGCCATGAGAGCGTCGTTTACGAATTGTTTTTCGAGATAAATGCAGTCATCGAAATCGACAAAAACTTCGCTATAAGAAATGTTCAGCTGGTACTTGTTATCCAATGCTCGATCCATGACCACATCGTAATTGTTGCGCAAAATGGATACGGGAATCTCGAATGCATCGAACAATGACATCAATGCGAAATTGATTCCTTGTGCGCGGAATAGCGATGAAGAACCTCCAAATCGGCTGGCAACTTCAAGAAGCGTAAGCTTGCCGTTTGCGTCGCGTTTGACCTGGTAGAACCATGCCCCGTTGAACTTTATGGCTGAATTGATTTTCTTTGCGAATTCTACGAATTCTTCCGCGTTTTCCTTGACGGGCTTTGTATTGACGCTAATGCCGTTCATGATGCGGCTACGTTCACGTGCTGCGGCAAAAAGGAGCTCTCCGTTGTGCGAAGAAAAACAGTCGACAGTGTATTCTTTGCCAGGAAGGAATTCCGTGAAAATGCTTGATGGAAACAGTTCCAATTGCGTTTTGAAGTCTTCGATGCTTACGATTTTTTTTGCACCGCGAGATCCATAACCGATGTCTGGCTTGGCAAAAACTGGGAATGCACTTTTTTCTGCATGCATCAAGTCTTTTGCGGAAAAAATCTTCGGTGTTTTTACGACCGATTCCAATACTTTATATGTTTCAGATTTGGAAAGACAAATCTTTGTCGTTTCTACAGGCGATGAAATAACTTTGCATCCAAGGAAGTCTTCGTTGCTTTTTAAAAGTTCGATGACCGCATCCATCGCTGGGTAGACCGCATCAATGTTGTTGTCGCGAATGACTTGCTTGATTTTTTCAAGGAATGTCGGGTCTGTGATAAATGGAATTCCATCGATGTAGTTTTCGAAAACGAACTTTCCGTGGTCGTCAACGGAACTTCCTCCGATGAGATTGAAATGCGTCGAATGATTGACAGCGCGATACACTTCAAGTGCAATTTCTGAACCGCAAGGAAATACAAGGATGTTCTTTTTCATGACGGACCGAATTTATTTACGGTTGATGACTACGTTGATGACACGCTGAACGCCTTCTTCGTCCAAATCGGCAAACATCGGAAGACACAGCACTTGGTCGGCGAGTTTGTGTGCCACAGGAAGGTTTTCTGGTCTTGCGGATTCCAAACCCTTGTAGGCGCTGAACGTGCTGATGAGCGGATAGAAATAACGTCGTCCGTAAATGTTGTATTCGTGCAATTTTTCGTAAAGGGCGTCACGGCTGATGCCGTAGGTTTTTTCTTCAACGAATACGGGGAAGTAAGCGTAGTTGTGGCGAACGCCCTCGACATCTTGCAACATGCGGATTCCCGGGACGTCTTTTAAGGCTGCGCGGTATTTTTCTGCAATAGCCTTGCGTTTTGCAATGGCGTTATCCACTTGCTTGAGATTCAATAGCCCGTAAGCGGCACGGAGTTCGTCCATCTTGCTGTTAATGCCTGGAGCGACGACTGTTGTTTCTCCTGCAAAACCAAAATTTTTTAGATAGTCGATACGTTTCTTGGTGGCCGCGTCATGGCAAACTAAAGCACCACCTTCAATAGTGTTGTAAACCTTTGTCGCGTGGAAACTGAGCGTACTCAGGTCTCCTGCTTTGAGAATGGAAACTCCATCTTTTTTGACGCCAAAGGCATGGGCCGCATCGTAGATAACCTTGAGACCGTAAATGTCTGCAATTTCTTGTATGCGCTTCATGTTGCATGGGGAGCCATAGACGTGAACAGGCATGATAGCCGTGGTGTGCGGTGTAATCGCGGCTTCTATTTTTTCGGGATCAATATTGCCTGTTTTTTCTTCGACATCGACAAAAACGGGCTTGAGTCCGTTCCACCAAATAGAATGTGTGGTGGCGACAAAACTGTATGGCGTTGTGATGACTTCGCCCGTGATGCGCATGGCTTGCAATGCGGTGATGAGCGGAAGCGTTCCGTTCGTAAACAAGCTGAGGTATTGAACGCCCAAGTATTCTGCAAGGGCTTTTTCGAGTTCCTTATGGTAGTGGCCGTTATTGGTAAGCCACTTACGATCCCAGATATCCTTGAGAATAGGGATGAAATCGTCAAGTTCCGGGAGGAGGGGAGATGTAACTGTAATCTCTTTATTTTCCATGTTTTCTCTTGAACTCAGCAACGGTTTTGATTAGATAGTCTAAACTTTCAAAATGTAGTATTTTGGCAAGTCCGAGGTACGTAACGCTTCCAATAGCAATCTGCAAAATGATTGTTAAATAGATGTTTATGTGCAAGTAATTAACTGCAATAACGATTACAACCATCACGAGAGCTAAAAGTGCTGAAGGAACGATGTCCTTGATTTGTTCCAGGTAACTGTAATTTAAAAGCCGCTTGTTCGGGAATGCATTGACGAAAGACGCTATAACGGTGCATATGGCTCCGCCGTAAGCAATGCCGATTGGTGTCCTGAAATAAAGAATGCAACCGATGAGAACGGCGAGACCATAAGTTTTTTTGATAATCTCCAGTTTTAGAAAAATATCGCTACGTCCCATGGCATTTATTGCGGATAAATTAGATGTGTGGATGGGGTAGAATGCGTAAATGAAACAGAAAATTTGCACGAAGGGGACGCATGGTAGCCATTTTTCGCCAAGTAAAGCTAATACAACAGAATCGGCCATGGCAGCAAGGCCTGCCATCATCGGAATAATCAAAAATGAACTTGTGACGATGGCACGTCGCATCATCTTCTTGACTTGAGGTCTATCGTCTTGATATGCCGATAATGATGGCAACATGACTGCCTGAATGGAGTTGTTGATGTTGTTTACGACAATGTAAGGGAAGTGGCTTCCTCGGTCGTAGAAGGCTAGGTTTGCCGGTGAAAACATCTTGCCGATGATGATGCTTTGTAACTGCGAGTAAACGGTGTCGATGATGGATGAAACGAGAAGCTTCCATCCGAAAGAAAAAAGTTTGCCGAGACGTTCAAACGAAAATAAAAGCTTGGGGCGCCATGGAACGACAAACAGCATGATGATGACTGCCAAAAAGGAATTCGAAAGTTGCTGCGCGACAAGAGCCCAAACGCCAAAACCAGAAAACGCCATTACAATGCCGATAATGCTTGACGGAATCATTGCCCCAATGCTCCTAAAGAATAGTTTCTTGAAGAGCATTTGGCGCGCAATGTAGGCGTACTGTATGGAGTTGAATACACCGATAAATAGCGATAACGTTAAAATGCGAATGATGGGGACTAGTTCAGGTTTATTGTAAAAGTCTGCAATGAGTGGCGCTGTGAAAAATATAAGTGCGTATATGACAGTTGAAAGAAAAAGACTTGCATAAAAGACCGATGAAAAATCGGTATCATCGGCATCTTTTTTTTGAATAAGTGCTGTTCCAAGCCCGCTTTGCACAAAAACATTCGCGATGGCAATCACTGCCACCACGAGTGCAATCAATCCGAAATCATCTGGAGCGAGTAGGCGTGCAAGGATAATCGAAACGACGAATTGCGTTCCTTGAATTCCCATGCGCTCCATAAATTTCCAGATAAGCGATGAGATTATGGATTTTTTTGTAGGCATGTTGCAGACAATGCTTTTTAGTATTTACCGTACTTGTAGCCGTATCCATCATTGTGGCCGTGCTCGTACTTGTTGATGACAAAACTGGCATGGGCTTCGTTGTTGCCCTTGAGCAGTTGCTTCATGCCGTCCTTGATGGCATCGATGCTGTGTCTGTTGTACTCGATGACCATGACAATCTGGGAGGCGAAACGGCAGGCTAAAGCGGCGTCTGTCACGAGCATGATTGGCGGTGTGTCAATGATGATCATGTCGTATTGCTTTTCCAGTTCCTCGATCATAGATGCGTAATGCTTGGACCCGAGCAGTTCAGACGGGTTGCTAGGAACGTTTCCGCAGGGCATGACATCGAGATTGTCGACTTCGGTATGGTTGATGACTTCTGGAAGTTCTGCTGTATGGAGCAATACTTGTGAAAGTCCTTTATTGCGCTTGATGCCGAATTCTTTATGCAAACGTCCTTTACGGAGGTCTGCGTCAATGAGTAATACTTTTTTGCCAAGTCCGGCATAGAGTGCTGCAAGATTTACAGAAATAAAACTTTTGCCAACGCCTGGAATAAGTCCGCTTACGCCGATAATCGGTTTGCATCCGTCTTCCATGCTGAATTCGAGCGAACTGCGTAGAGCACGGAGCGATTCGACGGCGACATCGTCGGGTTCGACCACAGCGAGAGGCCGAGTTCCCTTCGTACCGTTGGGATTGCCTTTCGGGACTTTGGCGTAAACGCTGTATCCCGTTTCTCGTTCAATGAAGTTCGCGTCACGGACGCCATTGTTCAATTTGCTCTTGATGGTAATGATTGCCATGCCAAGGAGTAATCCGATAAAGAGTGCGGCGCAAACAATCATCGGCTTTTTAGGCTTTGAAGGTCTGGAAACTTCTTCGGCAAAATCGATAATGCGGACTGAACCCACTTCTCCAGCAGAGACAAGTTTGAGTTGCTGGATGTTGTTCAACATAGTCGTGTACATGATTTTGCTCATGTCGACTTCGTTCGTGAGCTTGAGAACTTCTTGCTGTGTTGCAGGTAATTTCTTTGTCTCGTTCGAGTTTGTGGCGAGTTCTCGACGGAGGGCCGCTTCTTGTTCTTCGAGCGTTTTGATCGTCGGATGTTCCGGCTGGAATAGTCTAATGGCGCTCTTTTTCTTTTGTTGCAGATCAAGCAAGCTTTGTTGCAGGCGGGTGCGTTTTTCTAGAACCAGTCGAGTTTCTGCATTGATATCGACTGAACCTACTTTATTGCGGTAAGTGTTGAACTTCAGGAGCGAACTGTCCATCTGGGCTTTGACTTCTGGAAGTTGCTTTTCCAAAAATTCCAAAGTTTTTTGGGCTTCGGCATTTCGTTGCTCTACGTTCTGCTGCAAATAGGTCGTTGCAATTTCGTTCAAAATCTTTGTGGCGCGGTCTGGGTAGATGTCTTGGTAGCTGAATTCCAAAATGCCTGTTTTTTTACCGCGTTCTTTTACTCGGAATGCACCCTTGAATTTTGCAATGGCGTCGAGTCGTTCTAATTTGTAAAGTTCAAATTTTTGTCCAGCGACGGCATCCATGTTGAATACGCCAAAAACGACCGTGTCCCCGGCGTAGGGAACTCTGTAGGTTTGGCCGACTTTCCCTGTCAATATCTTTTTATCGTTATGATCGTAAAGGTCGAATGTCGTGCTATCTGTTGCTTCGGCAACCCAAGGCTTTATTTTTTCGGTTTGGGGAATTTTGTCCCATGGAACTTCGAAGTTGTTGAGTTCGAGGCGTCCTTCTTGGTGCAAGAGCCTGTCCAACTTGTTTGTTGGTTCTGCCGTGTATTGCAAACGCATTTTTTCTACAGCTTCACCAATAATTTGGCGGCTGTTGATAAGCTCGATTTCTGTTTCGGCAGGGCTGGTTGTGGCGAATAGATTCCCTAGTCCTGCCATCATTCCGACATTCTTATTGTTCTTCGATTCGATTTGAAGAAGAGCATCGACTTTGTAAATGGGGCGAATCCACATGGCGATGAAAACGCCTACAATGCCTGAAATTATCAGGCACGGAATCATAATTTTCCAGTTCTTGACAAGCTCTTTCAACAGATCAAAAAGATCTGTTTCTTCTTTTTTCTTTGACGAGGCCATAGAATATACCTTCGATAATCGGCATTAATAATGCTAAGTTAGAAAAATAAAGAGTTGCGCATGTACAGCGTGAGTCGTGAAATCAAAAAATTTTCTAAAATATCAATGATGAAAAGAATTATCACTGCTCTTTTGGCTCTTTCTGCGTTGTCCTTCGCTTATCTTCCGGGCGAATCGCGCTTTGTTTCTCTCGATGGCGCCCATGGTATTTTTGGAAATGCGGCTGGGCTTTCGTCGCTTGATTCCAAGGGTGCACTTGCGTCTTACCAATACGATGATGGAATTACCGAGTTTCGCGTGGGCGGAAATTTGGACCGCCTTGGTGCTGGCTTTGAATATCGTTTTGACGACAAGGGGATGGATGAGTCGCGTTGGATTTTGACGCATGGATTCCCTCTTTTTGACCGTAGCGTTTTTTGGGGTAATCGCATTACCGCGTTTCGCAGTGCCGATTTCAAGGGTACGGAATGGACATACTCTCCGGGCATATTGATTCGTCCTTTCCGCTTTCTGTCGTTGGGATACGCTTGCGATAATTTACTGTATCTGGGCCCCGCTTCGATGGAACGAGTTCACAATGCGGGAGCGACAATTCGCATCGGTGATTTTCTGAATGTCAGTTATGATGTCGAGGACTGGAAAGAACATAGGCTGCTTTTGGAACTTTCCCTTTATGGGTACCGCTTCGGTTTCAAGATGCCGTTGCATGGAGATGATGACGAATATACGTTGACGCTTTCTGCTTCGTTTGGCGGCCATGTCGATGCTTCGCTTAAAATTTTCGATGACTTTTTACCGAAAGGCGGTAGTATTGGTTTCCATGCGGCCCGCAATCCCCGAGCTTCTCGGTCGGCGCAGATTGTGCGTGTGCCACTCAATATGGACGTGACGGAAGTCGAAAAAAATATGCTGTTTTTTAGTCCGTCTTCTATCGGACTCATGAAAGTACGTAATTTGTTCGAGCATCTGCTTCGCAATCCGGCGGCAGGGCTTGTGGTGCTTGACTTTTCAGGATATAAAGGCAATATCGCCATCTCTGAAGAAATCAATCGCTATGTGAGAAAACTGAAGGCTCGTGGGGGCCTTGTGATTGCCTACATGGATGATGTTCGCCCATCGGATTTGTTGGCGGCGTCAAGTGTTGATCGCATTGTTGTTGAACCATCTGCTCACTTTACATGGCTTGGCCTTGGTGGTGGAATTACGTTCTATAAGGGCTTTTTAGACAAATTAGGTGTCAAAGTTGAATTTTTGCGCCATGGAGCGTACAAGTCGGCGGTGGAACCTTATACGGCTGATTCCATGTCGGTGAATGCCCGAGAAAATATTGAAACGCTCTATAAGGATATTTGGGAAAATGTTCGCTTGCAAATGGCCCTTCGATTAAAAGGTGACATGATGGCGAATGCCGGAAAACTGGATTCCCTGGCTCAAAACCCCGTAATTACTGCGATTGGCGCAAAAAAGGCGGGTCTTGTCGATACACTTCTTTACATTGACCAGGTTCCTAGTTATGCATTAAAAACTTTCTTTGATATTGATGCTCCCTATGCAAACTTTAGAACTTGGGCTCCGTCCGACACCAAGATTTTTGATGAACGATGGAACCACCGCACAAAAGTCGCTCTCTTGAATATCAATGGAACGATTGATTCTAAAATGGAAGCTGCTGTGCTCGAAAGTCTGCGTCGACTCCCTGGAATGGGGGCTAAGGCGCTATTGCTGCGGATTTCTTCGCCGGGTGGAGATGCGATTGCTTCTGATAAAATTTGGGGCGCGCTCAAGAATTTAAGCAAGTACGAAATCCCAATTGTGGCAAGTATCGGTAATATTGGGACCTCGGGCGCTTATTACATTGCGTGCGGTGCAGATAAAATAATAGCAGAACCATTCTCCATTGTAGGGAGTATTGGAATATATGGTGGAAAAATTGATGTGTCAGGTTTAATGAATAAACTTGGATTGCGGAATGAACCGGTGAAAACTAATGATTATGCCGATGCCCGTTCTTTCGCCCGTCCGTGGACGGATACCGAAAAGGCGGCATTGCAGGAATATATGGATGATTTCTACAACCGCTTTACGGGCGTTGTCTCGCAGGCTACGGGAATCCCGCAACCGGTGGTAGATTCAGCGTATGGCGGTGGTCGCGTGATGGTGGGTTGGAAAGCGAAAGAAGCTGGACTTGTGCAAGGGCTCGGCGGTTTTGATGACGCTCTTGATGAAATCCGCAAGCTTGCCGGTATTTCTAAATCAACGGAAATTGAGCTTATGCAGTTGAATACCGAAGATTCGTTTATCGTTCCGTTTGCTGATACAAAGGCGTTGAGCAATTTTATCCGCGACATGGAACGCACGCAATTCTGGGCGATTGAACCGATGTTGGTCGATGGTTATTAGTAACTGCGCCGGAGGCGCAAAATTATGTTTGAAATTGCTTTAACTGTTTTTTGTTGTCTTGCTGCTTCGGCGTTTTGCTCTGTAACCGAAGCTTCGTTTTACAGTGTTCCGCCTTCGACGGTGGAGGTACTTGAACGGCAAAAGAAATTTACGGCGCGCTATCTCAAGCATGTGAAGGATAATATCGATAGATACATTGCTTCTGTGCTTGTGGTGAACACGGTTGCAAATACTGTGGGCGCATCCTTGGCGACGGCCCTTGCGGTGAAGCGCTTGACTCCTTCGCAGGCGATGCTTCTCCCCGTGGTGCTCACGATTCTCATTTTGCTCTTTGGTGAAATTACCCCCAAGACGCTGGGCGTGAAACAGGCGAAAATTTGTGCGCCTCTTGTGGCTGTGCCGTTCTATTACATTACAAAGGTCCTGAGCTGGACTGGAATTATTTGGCTCTGCCTTACGCTCACTAAGCATTGGACTCGCGAAGATAAAGAAAAGAAGGACGTGAGTATCGAGGACATCAATAGCCTTGTGAATCTTGGCCTGCGTGAAGACGTGATTGATCGCCAGCAGGCGCTTGTCATCAAGAATATTCTTTCGCTCAAGTCGCTCCCTGTGCGCCGCGTGATGACGCCCCGCCAGGTTGTTTTTACGCTCCCAGCCGATAGCACGATTGGCGAGA
Source organism: uncultured Fibrobacter sp. (assembly GCA_946407235.1). GTDB lineage: Bacteria > Fibrobacterota > Fibrobacteria > Fibrobacterales > Fibrobacteraceae > Fibrobacter. Next base: position 12,702 of record CAMJNF010000064.1, read on the forward strand.
CTCTGGACGAACGTGGCAACTGGCCGTTTTCGAGGGTTCCGCTTTACGATGGGAAAAAAGATCAATGGATTGGAATTGTGCTCCGCCGTGATGCGTACAATCTTCTTGCTGAAGGTAAACGCGATGTGAAACTGCGCCAGCTCATGCGTCCGATGCAACTTGTGCCGGATAGCCTAATGACCGACAAGCTGTTGCTCCGGTTCCTCAAACAGCGTGGGCACATGGTGGGTGTTGTTGACGAATTTGGAGCGATTGCGGGAATTGTGAGTCTCGAAGACGTGCTCGAAGAAATTCTTGGTCGCGAAATCGTCGATGAATTTGACGTCGCCGTGAACCTTCAAGAAACTGCCCGCCGCAAATCCAAAGCGCTCGCCTCCATGCGGAAAGAGAAAAGTAGACAGTAGACGGTAGGAAGTTGGCTGCTTAGATGAGAGACGAAAGGTGTGGACTTGTCATCCTGGAGCTGTCATCCTCGATTGTCGCCTGGCCTGTCACCCCGGATCCCATTCCGGGGGCGCCATTAACACTTTCGTTCCAAGGACGGATGTGTTGTCCTCGACCTTGTCATCCTGGAGCGTAGCGACGGGATCCAGTAAAGTTCTGGTATCGCAAAACTGGATGCCCAGGATTCTTCCCCTGCGGGTCAGAATGATGGAGCTTGCGCTTGCGATTATTGGTTAAAAACTAAATTTACTATACTAATTAATATAATTCTATCAATTGATAGAATATCTAACCCGCAAAAATACTACTTTTTTCAAAAAATACACTTTTTTACCCTTGAATCCTCCCTTAAAACCATCTATATTTACTTCGCTTTTCTCGGGGCGCCTGTGCCCTGGAATTTCACTCACTAGAGGATTTACATGAAGACCATTACGGTAAACCCGAAGACTGTCTCTCGCAAGTGGAAGCTTGTGGACGCAGCTGACAAGCCGATGGGACGCGTTGCAAGCGAAGTTGCTCGTCTCCTCATGGGCAAGCATAAGGCCATCTATTCCCCGAACGTCGATACTGGCGACTTCGTGGTTGTTATCAACGCTGAAAAGGTTGCTGTTTCCGGCAACAAGGCTCTCCAGAAGCAGTATTTCCACCACACCGGTCACATTGCCGGTGAACGTTGGATCAACTTTACCGATCTCTTGGCAAAGCATCCGACTGCTCCGCTCGAAGCTGCTATTTGGGGCATGCTCCCGCACAGCGCTCTTGGCCACAAGATGATCAAGAAGCTCAAGATTTTTGCAGGTGCCGAACATCCGTTCGCTGCCCAGAAACCCGAAGTCGTAGAACTTTAATTTAGAACGGAGAAAACTATGGCTACAGCAAAAAATAAGAAGATCTACCGCGGCACTGGCCGTCGCAAGAACGC
>CAMJNF010000065.1 GCA_946407235.1 uncultured Fibrobacter sp.
GCAGGCGTGATTTCAGGAACAAAGTTCAACAAACGAGCGTTCGGATTCTTCTTCGGATTGTCATCGAACAAACCATCTTCATCCGTAAAGATGAGGAGCAAGTCGGCATCCAAGAACAGCGCCACATCGCTCGAAAGCTTGTCGTTATCGCCCACCTTGATTTCGGCAACAGCCAAGGAGTCGTTCTCGTTAATAATCGGCACGATCTTTTTGGCAAGCATTGCCTTGATGGTGTTCTGCAAATTCTTGTAACGCGCACGGTCACGGAAGTCTTCTGCAGACAAAAGAATCTGACCGACGGAGAGTTGCACCCAGCGGAACATTTCGCGATAAGCGTACATAAGGTCAATCTGGCCAACGGCTGCGCAAGCCTGCTTTTCGGCAAGCACAGTCGGCTTTTGAGCGTAACCCAGTTCAGCCATGCCAGTGCCCACAGCACCACTCGTGACAATGACAACTTCCTTGCCGGCGTCCATCAAGCGAGCCACGGAATCGGCAAGTTTCTGGATGTAACGCGTACGAACGCCACCACGCTCGGAATCCACGAGAATGCGAGATCCAATCTTCACCACCACGCGGCGAGCTTCATCTAAAATGTTCTTTCTTAATTCACTCATAATCTTTTCGCGGCTTCGCCGCAGTTGGCAGAACTTAGTTGGTAGAACTTAGAAAATCCAAATTATCTAAGTTCTAAGCTCTAAGTTCTAAGTTCTAAGATCAACCCCTACTTGCATACCACCAGGCGGATTGCATCAAGACGGAGTTGCGGGGTCGATACAATCTTCTTGCGTTCCTGAACGTTCTTGCGAAGTTGTTTCAGAGCTTCGCTCGTACCCGCCTTGCCACGCATTGTAAGCAAGTGGTTCATGCGCTGGTATTCCTGTTCCGAACGAGCTTCCACAGCATTCCCAGCTTCTTCGGCATACTTCTTTGCCTGTTCCGAAACAATCATACGAGCTTTCGCCAAGCCATCTTTAGCAAAGTAACGGAGCGTCATATCGACCGCGGCATTTCCCTGAGGAACGCCAACATCCTTGAGCGCCGCATTCGAAAGCGCATCGAAATACCCGGACATGTTTTCGCCCTTCGCATTCACGAGCACCTTGAAATATTTCGGCCCAGCGATATCGGCACAGCCCCATTCTTCGGATACCGGGAGTTCCACAGCAAAGTTGTACTGCATCATGAGCCCGCGCAAACCAGAGTTCGGCCAAATCGCGCAAGACACCGTTCCGCGTCCCATGCCCGTTTCGTAATCGAATACGCCCTGCGAAAGCGGATGATCCAAACTGATAAATTCAATATCATCGTGCGTCATCGCCACATCGCGATCGAATGTGACCGTCATGCAAGTGCCGCCGTTCGTACGGCCATCGCCTTCCGAATCGCCGCCACCTTCGCCACACAAATCCGTCTGGCTGTTCACGCGGCCACCTCCAGCGCTATACACGCCAGAAGCAAGTTCCGGCATGCCCGGCACGGAGCCCGCTTCAACTTGCGGCCCCATCGTAATCAAGAAACAACCCGGCACAGAACTCTTCTCGATATCGAGTCCGCGATTCATCAAGGAATCGAACACGAGATTCTTGAGTTCCGGTTCCGCATCAAGTTCACGAATTTCGTCCGTAATTTCCTTTGCCTTTTCTGGATTGCGGGAGTTGAATTCCAACAAGCGGTCACGACCGTTTTCAATATTCTTGCGCATGAGTTCGCAATCTTTCTTGACTTGCGGAATCACGTTCTTCACAAAGTTTTCGAGGCTGGCCTGCGGAGTGGCAAGCGCTTCAATCAAAGCTTCCGTGTACTTGAGGAAAAGTTCGCCACCGCTCATGAGAGGTGCACCGAAAGAATTCAAACCTTCGTTGTACCAGCGGAACATCACCTCCTGACCGGAGCCCTTCACGTACGGCACATGGATAATGATATCCTTGTCCTGACCAATGCGGTCCAAGCGGCCAATACGTTGTTCTACAAGAGCTGCATCAAGCGGCAAGTCAAACAAGACCAAGTGATGCGAGAACTGGAAGTTACGGCCTTCCGAACCAATTTCTGATGCAATGAGCAAGTTTGCGCCATCAGGCTTGCTAAAGTTTGCAGCAGCCTTGTCACGCGCCATGATGCTCATATCTTCATGGAACATCACAAACGCACCGGCACCCAAGAATTCAACGAGCAAAGTTTCAAGCGCCTGCACCACCTGGATGGATTCGCAAATCAACAAGACCTTTTCGTTCTTGTACTCCTTGAGGAATCCCTTGAGCCATTCAAAACGTTCATCCATGTGCCAAGCATCAGAGAACCGCGTGCAGAGGAGCCCGTTCTCTTGAATGTCCGTTGATGCTTCGAGGTCGCGATCCGCAGCCACTTCCACCATTTCACGATAAGCCGGATTCGGTTCCAGCGGAATTTCATCGAGCACTCGCTTCGGGAATCCGCCCACGCCCTTACGCGTATTGCGGAACACCACAGAACCCGTGCCCATGCCATCGACAATGCGACGCATCCATTCACCTGCCGTCATGGACTTTGAATTTTCCTGTTCAAGCCACGGACGGATTTGCGAGTTTTTCGGGACGCATTCGTACAAGTCGTCCCAGCTCATGTGGTGGTTCGGATCGGTCGGGAGCTTGTTCAAATCTCTCACAAGCTTGAGGTACGCTTCCTGGTCCTTGATAAAATCGTTATAGTCTGCAAAGCGCACCGGATCAAGCATCTTGAGGCGGTTGAACTGCGATTCAGGATGGAGCTGCAACGGCGTACCCGTCAAAAGCAACACGCCCTTCGAACGCGCAATCACTCTATTTGCAAGCATGTACTCATGGCTCGTGAAACCATCCTCGCACACCAGATGGTGGGCTTCATCAATGATGGTCATGTCCCAGTTCGTCTTGAGCAAGTCTTCGATAAGCGCAGGCTGCGCCATCAAAAAGTCAATCGACACGATGATGTCGTTACTCTGCATGAACGGGTTCGGCTTCGTCTCGTCTTTCGCTACACCGACAAACAAGCCGCGGATATAGCCTTCGTCCACCAGCGTAAAGAGCTGATTAAAACGACGCTTCATTTCAATCATCCACTGATGCTTCAGCGTTTCCGGGACAATCACGAGCGTACGCTGGATACGGCCTCTCGACTTGAGTGCATGCCAAATCATGCCAGCTTCAATCGTCTTACCCAAGCCCACTTCGTCCGAAAGCATAAGCCTCGGGAGCGTCGAGCTAGAGCATGCGCGGTAGCAAAGGTAATACTGGTGCGGGATCATGTTCACACGCGGACCAATCATGCCACGAACCGGCGAAGACGTCCACTTGTAAAACATTTCCATCGCATCTTCATGACGTAAAAAATCACGCGACGAGCAAACCTCGTCATCGGCCAAAGCCCTAAAAAGCACAGCCGGTCGAGCCGTCGAAAGTTTCGAACTCAGCTCGGATTCCTTCATCTCCTTGCCGTTTCGTCCGACATAAACCATGATACCCGAATCTTCACGAACGGAGTCCACCACAAAAGAGACACCTTTTTCGCTCTTGACAGTCTCACCCACTTGCAACACAAAACGTTCAATAGGAGCTTCTTCGGTTCTGTAAATTCGAGTTTGACCGATAGAAGGGAACAAAATCTTGACAGTACGTCCCTGGACTTCGGAAACAATGCCAAGTCCCAGGGTGGGCTCGGCTTGGCTAACGTAACGCTGACCAATTTTAAACATCATCATAACCCCTAAATTTACAATTTTTTCAAAATTTCGGCTTGCAAACTTTTTACTAAATTATTCCACAACATGAAATGGTTTTACATCGACACTTCAATCACCGACGGGGACAGGCGCCAAGGCCCTTTCTCTATCGACGAAATCAGGAATTTTGTCAGCGAAGGCAAAATAAAAGATGAAACTCTTGTTTGGCATAGTGGTGAAACGAATTGGAAAGCTTGGAAGGATTTTCCCGAAGCAACCGAAGCCCCAGAGCCCACAGAAGAAGAACTTCTAAAACAGACCATCGAGACTTTACTCCAAAGTAAATTAAATCGTAAGCGCTACGCAGGATTTTTTGTACGCGCCAACGCCTTTATTATAGATAACATAATTCTTTCTATTGTCGGTGCGATTTTCATTTACCTGATGAGCCTGGCTGGCATGGTGGACTTGGCCGCAGTCTCCGACATCATGAACCAATACATCGATAACCCGGCCTCCACGGAACTCGTTTCCAAAGCTCTCGAAATCCCAGGAATGTCCACGTTCTTTACGATTTGGAGTTTAGTCCAAGCGGCGTACTTTATCGTTTTCCACGCTATCTGGGGAGCAACGCCAGGTAAAAGGCTATTCCATATTCACGTAGAAATGGCCGACGGAGAAAGACTCTCATGGGGATTCTCCATTTTCCGCTTTATCGCATCAATAGTAACGCAAGCGACAATTATTTTTTATGGTCTGGGCTACCTCATTGTCCTCATCGATCCGCAAAAGAGGGCCTTGCACGATTACATCGCAAGAACACGCGTTGTCCACGACCTGATTGAACAAAAGAACAGCAAGGATTTTAATAAAGAGGTTTAATTTATATGGATCAGTTTATTGTTCCGCAAGTAAAAGCACCAGTCAATGGAGAAGTTGAAATTTCTGGTGCAAAGAACGCAGTGCTTGCCGTGATGGCCGCAGCACTCCTCGCCGATGGCGTTTCTGAAATCACAAACGTTCCGCACTTGAAAGACATGAAGACCATGTCCGATGTGCTCCGTGTGATTGGCTGCCACATCAACGGTGGAAGCCACGTTTTGAAAATCGACACTCGCGGCGTAGACCATCTCGAAGCTCCGTACGAACTTGTGAAAACCATGCGCGCCAGTTTCTATGTGCTCGGTCCGCTCGTAGCAAGATTCGGACGTTGCCGCGTCTCGCTCCCCGGCGGATGCGCCTGGGGCCCGCGTCCTGTGGACCTCCACCTCAAGGGTCTCGAAGCACTCGGTGCAAAAATCACCGTCACGCATGGATACGTCGAAGCCACCTGCGAAGGCAGGCTCCCCGGCGGAAACTTCAACTTTCCGATTTCTAGCGTCGGCGCAACAGTCAACGTGCTCATGGCAGCAACACTCGCCAAAGGTGTGAGCGTTCTCCAGAATGCTGCCCTTGAACCCGAAATCGACAACCTCATCGACTTCCTTACGAACATGGGCGCCAAGATCCAAGGTCGCGGAACGCGCACCCTCACCGTGCAAGGCGTGGAATCCCTCCGTCCGGGAACAGGTGTCACCATCCCCGACCGCATCGAAGCAGGAACGTTCCTCTGTGCCGCCGCCATCACGCGCGGCCGCGTGAAGGTCACACACATCATCCCAGAACACATCGCCTCGACACTCGATGCCTTCCGCGAAATCGGCTGCAAGGTGAACGTCGGTGCCGACTGGGCCGAAGTCGATGCACGCCAGCAAGAACTCAAGCCCATCAGCCTCGCCACCCTCCCCTTCCCGGGATTCCCGACGGACATGCAGGCCCCGTTCATGGCAACGCTCCTCTCCATTCCGGGCAACAGCCTCGTGCAAGATACCGTCTATAACGACCGTTTCAAGCATGTTGCAGAACTTGAACGCTTGGGTGCATCCATTCAATTAAACGGCAATACAGCGACAATCAAGGGCGGCCTCCCGCTCGAAGGTGCCGACATCATGGGTTCCGACCTCCGTGCAAGCGCAGCCCTCGTTCTCGCGGGCCTCATTGCCGAAGGCGAAACGACCATCAGCCGTATTTACCACCTGGACCGCGGTTACGAAGATTTCGAAGCCAAGATGGCAAAGATCGGAGCAACAGTCAAGCGCGTGAATCCAGACGCCCGCGACGAATAAAAAATCCTAGCAAATACACAAAAAGCCGGCTTCATCGCCGGCTTTTTTTCACCTCGTCACCCTGAGACCCAAAGGGTCGAAGGGTCCATCATTTCTTGTATTTATCGCATCTGTTCGCGGCAAACTTGTTCTGCCGAACGCCCGTCCGTAGACCTAAAGTCAAGCATGGACTGCAATTGCAAAGCAGCCTGTTCCAGTTCCGGCGTCGAAGTGCAAGCATTGCTCGAAATGATTTTCTGCAAGTACTGTTTCTGGCGTTCCAAATCGCATTCTTTACCGTAAATCGAAGCGAGCTTGAACATACCAGCGCAAGCCTTCATTCCCTGCGGATTTGAATCCACGAGATTTGTCAAAAGAGTCTTCGCCTTTGCCGACTGATTGGCCTCAATCAAACAAAGAGACATCCAGTAAAGCGCACCTTCAGCCATCTCGCCCTTTTTCACAAGTTCATAAACTTGCTTAAAACCATTATACGCAAGTTTGTATTCTCCGCGATGATAATCCGAATGGGCGGCATTGAACATCGTCTCTGCTTCGACCATTTTTTCGGCATTAGCATCTGATTCCATCACAGCGCTAGCCGCGCCATTGCTCACCACAACCTTTTTCGCAAGAATCTTGTCGGACTTGCCCAAAAGCAAATCCAAGCGGTAAATGATTTCTTCTTGGCGGGTATCGCGACGCACGGACTCTTCGCTCATGCGATTCGAAAGGAGAGTCACTTCGGCCTGCAAGCGTTTCTGCGCAACAGCAGCAGCATCAAGTTGCGCCTTCACACTATCCAGCTGAGCCTTAAGAGAATCATTTTCTGCCGAAAGAGCCTTGTAAGCAGAATCATTTTTTGCAATCACATCATCACCAACCGCGCGCATTTCTTTTGTACGCAACATCGTAATGCTACTGCATCCCGAAAGCACAAACGAAGCGAGAACAACACCTAAAGAAAAAAACTTCAAATTCATGATTCACCCCCTACTCATTATTTGCAATTGATACACGGAAATGGGCCCTGCGATTCTTGGAATAAGCAGCTTCATCGGAGCCTTGAACTTTCGGGCGTTCCTTTCCATAGCTCACCGCCATAAGCCGGCCAGCATCTACGCCGTACGCCACCAAGAAATCTCTAACGACTGTCGAGCGACGCGCGCCCAAAGAAATATTATAATCTTCTGTACCGCGAGCATCCGTATGCCCTTCAACCGTCACAATAAAACGTGTTTCGTTGACCAAGATTTCCGCCACTTGCGCAAGCAAACGCTTGGCATTTTCAGTCAAATCAGAACGGTCATAATCAAAGTAAACATCTTCGGTCATGAGGCGATTGATCATTTCTTCCAAGCGAGCGCGTTCCGCTTCGAGACGTTCTGCTTCCAAACGAGCCAAAGAATCGGCACTCAGCGTATCCGCAATAAGCGCGTCAAGATTCAGCAAGGAATCCGCAGGAGCTTCCGCTGTTTTCGGATTTGGATCCGTTTCCGGCTTTTCCTTAGAACAGCCCCATGCAAAGAAAGCCAACGCAAAGCCCATCATTGCAAATTTTATGATTTTACTCATATTTAACACTCCTCAATTTTACTTTTTCTCATCAAAGAACCAAGACCATGTCGGCGATGTATTTTCGGTACCGCTAGTAATGCGAGTCACGCTGCTGCCATCTTTACGCATAATATAAATTTGATAATTGCCCCCACGATCACTCGCAAACGCAATCAGCTTGCCATCCGGCGACCAAGTCGGGTGTTCATTATTCCCCGCATTCGATGTCAACTGGATAATGTCCGTTCCATCTAATGCGCACGTATAAATGTTCATCTTGCCATCGTCCATCGAAGTGTAAACAATGCGGTCGCCTTCCGGAGACCAACTGGCACGTTCATTGTAATGGCCCATGTACGTAATGCGCCTGACATCCGAACCATCCTTGCCCACAGCGTACACCTGCGGAGAACCGCCTCGATCGCTCGTAAACAAGACTTCGCTTGCAAACGGGCTCCATGAAGGGCTCACCTGATTTGATTTCAAATGCAGGAATTTCTGCGCAGAACCAGTTTTCATGTCACCACGATAAATTTCTGTTTTGCCACCATCGGTCACCGAGAACAAAAGCTCTCCCGTTTTCGGATTGACCGCTGGGCTAAACGTCTGCTTGAACTGCGTAAAGAGTGGCGTTTCTTTACCACCAAACGTAATCGCGTAAAGATTCGGACGCTGATTGCGGAAATTCACATAAACGAGTCCCTTGTTATTTTTCTGCCAAACGGGCATCATATTGATAGACGAATCGCGCGTAATCTGCCTGCGAGAAAATCCATCGTAATCCGAAATTACAACCTGCTTTGTTCCATCGATTTTAGAAACGTAGGCAAGCTTCGTCGTAGCAACACCGCGTTCACCAAACAAGCGATAGACAACTTTATCAAAAAACGAATGAACGGCCTGACGTACGTCATAGGGCTTCACGGTATAGCTTTCGCCAAGCAACAAATCCTTAGTTTCTGCAGCATACAAATAGCAATCCAATTTGATTTTTCCATTCGAAAGCTTCGTCGCATTGCCAGTCACATATTGGCGGGCACGCTTCTTGCTGAACAACACCAAGTCAAATTGGTCCGACGGAACCGCTTCAAAGCGTCCCGAAAGATTCGCATCTCGTGCCAAAATCAAATGCGGAGCTTCGCTCGTCCACTTGATTTTACCTTCCTCTTCAAAAGGAACAACACCAATCGGCATCGTCTGGAACACAGAAATTCCCACATCCACGGCAATCGTGTCAATCGCAGCAAACGAAGGCACCGCAAGCATCAGCGCAGCAAACACAAAAAGCAATTTTATTTTATTCATCATAGCTCCAATTCCTAATTCCGGTTTCCTAACTCCGAATTACAAATTCTAGTTTGGCGTAAAGTTAAACTGCAACACAAGACTTGAGCCTTTGTACGTCGGCGGAAGTTCCGGCAACTTCGAAATTTTCACAGCACGAACCGACAAGTGATCCCAAGCGCTATTCGACGAAGAACGCTTGAGGAAAACGCTTGTAATTTGCCCAGAACGCTCTACCGTAAATTGCACAGTCGTCTTCGCATCACGATCAATCGTAAGTCCATTCGGCGGATTGAAATTGCTCATGATTTTTGCCTTTGCACGTTCCAAGAACACCTGCATCAGCGGGTCCATATCAATCGGGTTCACCGCCTTGAGGCTCGGCAATTCAAAAGACTTCTGCAAATTCAAATCATCGATATCAAAGTCATCGTCGTCCTTCGGCTTTTTCGCAGGCTTCTTTTCGACTTTTTTCTTTTCGATGGTCTTCTTTGCAATTTTTTCTACCGGCTTTTCAACAGGCTTCTCGACGGGCTTCGGCTTTTCGACCTTTTCTTCCGGCTTCTTTTCTTCGACCTTGGGTTCCGGCACAGGCACGGGCTCCGGCGTATCCGGCTTCAACTCGGGCGCTGGTTCCTCGGGAACCTGCGGTGCCTCTGGTTCTAGCGTTTTTTCTGGAGTCGGCTCTGGAGCAGGCTCCGGTTCAGGCGTTACTTCGGGAACGGGCTCCGGCGGCACTTCCGGCGGAGTTTCTACCTTCGGCGCTTGCTGCGGTTCTGGTTCCGGCAGCGGAGCTTGAGCCGCTGGAGCTTTTACCGGTTCATCCACGTGCACCATTTCGAACACGGGAATTTCTTCGGCTGGCTTCGATAAATCAATATTGTTGAGAGCGATCAAAGTCCCGACAACCGCCAAATGAAACACGACAGCACACACGATGATCTTGAACAAAGATCCATCGTTTTCCGTCTCGAAATATTGGATTTGGTCCCTATTTCTTTTCATTTACCAATTCGTCTTTAGGGGTCATCGTCAAAAAACCGAGTTTCGTTACACCAAGTTTTTGCACTTGAGTCACAACCTTCATCACAAAGCCATAGCTGACCGCTTCGTCCGAGTTGATGACCACCGCCATTTCGCCATTCCACAGCGACTTGAAAATGCTTTCGAAACTTTCCATATCCACCTGCATATCAGCGATGAATATCTCCAGATTCTTGGTGATTGAAACTTTCAGCAACTTCTGTTGTTCCATCGTCGGAGCCTTGACCTGCGGGAGATTGACCTTCACGCCCTGGCTCATCAACGGTGCACACAAAATAAATACAATCAAGATAGCGAACACGATATCGATCATGTTCGTGAGGTTGAGTTCCTGCTTTAAGTCCTTACGGCGGCTGCGTTTCACGCTTCCTCCTCGGCAACCCCTTCAACAGCGAGCATGTCGCCTCTCTTGAATAAGCTCAGAACTTGCGATCCAAAGTTGTAATAAGAAGTTTCGTTGCTTCCATTCTTCGAGGTAAAGTAATTGTACCCGGCAGACGCTGGGATAGCAACAACAAGGCCTGCAACCGTCGTAATAAGAGCCATAGCGATACCCGGAGCGACAACGGTCAAGTCCGCAGAGCCATGATGACCAATCTGGAAGAACGCAATCATAATTCCCCAAACAGTACCGAGCAAACCAAAGAACGGAGCCAAATTAGAGCTTGTGGCCAAGAAAGTCAAATAGCGGTCCTCGCCCATGCGGATGCCTTCAATCGAGCGCTGGATAGCATCTTCGAGTAACGAAGCACGATGCTGTATAGATTCATAGCTCACTTTTCCCTTGAACTTAGATACTTCGTTCAGGACTTCGACGCTCAACAAACGCAGTGCGCTATCATTTGAAACCGTGCAAAGCTTTTGCAATTCCGAAAAACGTTTAAGCTTACTGAACTCCTTAAAGAACTTTGCATTGGCTCGCAAATTCGATTTGTGCTTAAAGAACTTTACGATGATGATTCCCCAAGAGCCAAGCGACATAAAGGCGAGAATTCCAAGAATAATCATCGTCACAATATCGGACTGCGTAATCATTTGCCATACAGGGACAGTATTGTTCAAGACAACCTCCAAAAAAAAATTACACAATTATACGTGCTATATTATAATACAAAAAAGCACTATAAAAAGTAAAACACAATCGTTTAACAACACTTTTTTCGACAAATGCCGTAAATTCCCATTTTTGCATGATATTTTTTGTATATTAAAATCACAAAACAATACTAATGGATTTTTATTCCAAGGAGAAAACAATGAAAAAACTCATCGCATGTCTCGCCCTTGCAGCAATGTTCGCAGGTTGCTCTAGCAATCCTCCGCAGACTCCGCAAGAAAAGCAAGCAAGCCTTCTCATCGAAATGCAGATGCAGAAGAAGAGCTACCTCAAGCAGCACATCCCGGCCGGTATCGGTATCGGTGAATCCGCTGACGAACAGATTGCTTACGAAAAGGCTGATCAGAACGCCCGTGTAGACCTCGCCAAGTCTATCGATGCACAGACCAAGGCTTTGATTAAGAACTTCAAGGAAGATGTGAGCGATGAAATTGCCGAACACTTCCAGAGCACGTCCAAGACTGCCGTGAACCAGCGCCTCAACGGTGCAACGCTCAACGACGTCAAGGTCGAAACCACAGCTGACGGCAAGTTCAAGGTTTATGGCGTTATGACGCTTGACTCTGACCTCGTCTCCGAATATATCAAGATGCTCGAACAGCAGGAAAAGAAGGCTGAAGTCGAAAAGATTCGCGCCGCTGCTGAAAAGGCATACGCCGAGCTTGATGAAATGGACGACTAATCCAGCTTAAGTTTCAAGCAAAAAGACATTGGCTAAAGCCAATGTCTTTTTTTGTTTTAGAATCCTCGTCATCCTGAGGGACTTCGCCCCGAAGGATCCAGTCAAGTTTTATTTATCGATGTTCGTTCGTCGTGGGCTCCATGCCACGGAAGAACGCAAGCCCGTCAAAGTCATCCTTGAGAGCCTGCACGGTCGCCCCAATCATATAAAGGCTGCCTGTAATAAGAACCGGCGAACCATCCGTGACACTTGCGCAGACTTCATTGAGATATTCGCGAGAGAACACTCCAGCACTAGCCACACAAAGCCCGAGCTTTTCAAGCTCGCTCTGCAAGTCTTCAAGTTCACGGAATCGCGGGTACGGAGTGCGCGTGATATGCCAATGGCTTACATGCGGAGCCATGAGCTTGAGCATCTCTCCCACATCCTTATCGCGGAGCGCTCCGAAAACGCAATGAAATTTTTGACCAGGGTAATATTTGTCCAACGTTTCTACCAAGCGACGAACCGCGTGGGAATTATGAGCGCCATCTAGAACAAACTTCGTCACGCCGTCTCGGTCAATGAGTTTCTGCATACGCCCCGCCCAGGAACGTGTCGAAAGCGTTTTGAGCGCAAGCGCATCATCATACGATTTCGTCAAAAACAATTCCGCCGCCTTAAGCGAAAGGCTTGCGTTTTCAATGTAATGTTGTCCCAAATTCGGAAGTTCAACGTCCTTACGAACCTTAGGAACAAGGCAAGAACTTCCACGCGAAGCCGCGTAAATCTTGGCTTCAGCAATTAAAGCATCACTTAAACCACCAAGAACAAAAGTCTTGCCGCGACCATTCGAAAGGATATTTTGAGCCGAACCAGCCACACCCATTTTCTCTTTGAGGATCGCACTTTCCGTACTTCCAAGAACTTCGGTATGCTCCAGCCCGATGCTTGTGAGCACAATCAGACTGCCATCGGCAACAGCGGTACTATCCAGGCGACCGCCCATGCCAGCTTCAAGAACAGCGACATCGATATTTTGTTCGGCATAATAGAGGAACGCGACAATCGTCAACACTTCAAAGAACGTCGGTTCGACTTGAGCTTTTTCTGCAGCAGCCTTGACTTGCAAAAGCAAGCGTCCAAGAGAATCTTCGTCAATCGGCAAATCGTTCACGCGGATGCGCTCGCGCAAGTTCACCAAATGCGGACTCGTATAAAGCCCAGTCTTGACGCCATGCGCCTGCAAAATTCCAGAAAGATAATAGCTCGTGGAACCCTTACCGTTCGTTCCTACAACATGAATTGTCTTGAACTTTTTTTGAGGATTTCCGAGGACTTCACAAAGTTTACGCGTAGAAGCAAGCCCAGGCATCATCCCGAAAATGAGCCGGGAATTCAAATATTCCAATCCGTCTTGAAGCATAGGCATAATATAGAAAAGACGAGAGACGAAAGACTAGAGACGAGAGAATATAGCAATGAGCAGTGAAAGCAATGTTTCGTCAAAGTTGGCAGAACTTAGCCCGCTCCGCTCTTAGAACTTAGTTTTTTTTCTTTTAGAGAGAAGGGAATGTTCTAAGTTCTAAGTTCTAAGTTCTAAGTTCTAAGTTCTAACTTTCCCCCTCCGATTTATTACATTTTTACTACACACAACAAGAGGTTTTGTTTATATGAAAGTTTCAGCAAAAGCTGTCGCTTTACTTTTCTGCATTTTTGCAGCAACATCATTTGCCAAGGTCAATCCTCAGGCAGCCCCCCAACACTACAACTACCGCGATGCCGGGAAGCAAATGAGGCGCATCTACTACGGTGAACTCCAAGAGACCCTCTACTGCGGATGCCGCTACCTCGACAAAAAGCAAGTCGACTTCAGCACCTGCAACTACAAGCCGCGAGAAAATCCGAACCGCAAGAGTTACAAGCGCACCGAGCGCATTGAATGGGAACATATCGTCACCGCCCACAACATGGGCCAGCACCTCCCCTGCTGGCGCGACGGCGGCCGCAAGAACTGCAGCGCGAACGATACCACGTTCAAAATCATGGAAGGCGATCTCCACAACCTCTACCCTGCTATCGGTGAAGTCAACGGAGACCGCAGCAACTTCATGTTCAGCCAGTGGACCAACACCCCAGAGCCCATGTACGGTGAATGCGAAACCATCGTCGATTTCAAGGACAAGAAGGTCCAACCCCGCAAAGAAGTCCGCGGCCTGATTGCCCGAGTGCACTTCTACATGGAAAAGACCTACAATATCAGCTTGTCTAAGCAAGACCGCAGGCTTTTCGAGGCCTGGGACAGGGCATACCCCGTCACGGAACGCGAATGCGAGCGCGATCGCCGCATTTTCAAAGTACAGGGCGACCACAACCCGTTCGTCTTCGAAAAATGCCAGGAACAAGCCAAACCAGCCGAGCCTGTTGACAGTCTAAAAGCAAATAACTAAATTTGGGACTCCAAATCTTGCAAGTC
>CAMJNF010000066.1 GCA_946407235.1 uncultured Fibrobacter sp.
GAGCTCGAAGATGCCACAACGCTGGAGCTGGACTGCACAGCAGAGCTGCTGGACTGTGCAGAACTGCTAGAAGACTGAACCTCTGCAGAGCTTGAAGAAGCAACCTCCGAGCTCGAAGATGCCGCAACGCTAGAGCTGCTCAATTCACGCACAACATTAATCTTGCCCGTTACAGTCTTTGTTTCTCCATAATAATCCGTCAGTTCGAACCAATAAACGTATTCATAGGCCGCCATTTCAGGATCCACAGCTCCATAAATCTTAACTTGCTTTTTTTCTTTATCTTGTTCCACTTTCAAATCAGCAAGGATTTTTTTACCATTAATAAGTTTCACATGGTTGTACTGATAAACTATCGGAACAATCTCTTGGCCAGCAACAACCGTTTGATTATCGCTACCTTCAATAACATCGAACGACATAACCCCAGCTGCTACATTAATCGTTGCCTTTGCACTCGCATTGTTGTCGGCACCAGTGACTGTAAGCACAACTTCATACGGACCCTTAGCATTTTCTTCAACCAGCCCTGTAATAGTCACCGTATTACCATCTTTTTTAAGCCCGTAACCACCCGGGAAATTCGTAAGCTCAAGATTAGAGCCATGTTCTACCTTGAAAACAATCGGCTTGATAGAATCGCCGGCAGTCAGCGACTGCGTTTCATTTTCAATGACATATACCTTCGTCTCTACAGACTTATGAATCACATCAACGTTTGCAAAAGCGGTATCATTGTTATTTTCACCAATTGCAATAATTCTTATCGTGTATAATCCACCCTTCAAATTCTCATCGACAGTTCCACTGCACGTAAGCTTATTTCCTTCTACACTATACGCAAACGATCCTTTTAACGATCCTTCGAACTTAAATGAAGATAAACTTTCATCGACATGAACATTTGCAAACTCGAACACGACAGGCTCAATCTCATTGCCCGCCAGGACTTCCTGTCTTGCTTTTTCACTAACAAGTTTTATTGATGTGCGAGCCTTGCCACTTTTCACAACAATCGTTCCCGACATGCTCTTTTCATCGCCTTGGTCGTTCTTAACAGTGACTTTGTATTCATAATCACCAGACATTACATCGCTATTTACAGAGCCGACAATCATGATTTTATGTTTTTTTTCATCAATATTCTTTATAAGTCCAGACGGAAGTCCGCTCACGCTATAACTTGTTATTCCCTCGTAATCGAAAACGATAGGCGTAATAGACTTACCCGCAGTGACTTCCTGATTCACGTCACCGCTACTTTTATTCCATTTTAAAGACAACGTTTCTTCTTTTTCCAACACCGTGAACTCGAACTCAGTCTTGGCGAACTTGCCTTCATTGTCCCGGACGACGATAAAAGCATTGTACGTACCAGCGGGAATATCATCTCTCATCTCTCCCGCAATTTCACATCTAGAGCCCACCCACCTTTTCGACAAGCCAAAATTTTCCAAAAAGTTCGTCGATGAATATTCTGGAACAACATTTTCGGCAAGGCCAGTATTTTCATATAGAATCGTAATCGGCTTAATTTCATCGCCAGCATACACGGTCTGGGAAAGTTCCCCTGACAGAACCTGTTGCGTGATTTTTTCCGAAGCCTCATACGTTTCAGCGGCATTTGCTACCGCAAAGAACAAGGCCAAAACCAACGCCATAATTTTTTTCATATAGCCCTCCATTTTATTTTCGACCCCTAGCAGGGCCAAGGACGCTTTCTAAGCTGTAAATATAGAAACTGTGGCAAGATGCTCGCCCCGATTACTTCGACAGGCGGTGGTTCACGTGCGCCTCGACGACGTTCACCACGTAGTCCCCCAGCTTTTCGCAGTCGTTAATGATATCCATGTAATGTACACCAATCTGATAGCTATAACGTTGGGCATTGATATCTTCGACGTTCTTTTCCTTGAGCGTCTTGCGGAAATCGTTAATCTGGTATTCAAATTTCAACGCATCTGGAGCATTTGCCAAAGGAACATCTTCAACAACAGCCACCATGTGCGCAAGTGCATCGTTACAGAGTTTAATCATCTGGTCAATGTGGCTATACTGTTCTTCGGTAAAGTCTTCTTCGCCTTGGAACTTTCGACGAATGACACGAGCCATATTGAAACAGGCATCGCCAATACTTTCAATTTCAGAAATTTCCTTCATCATGGACTGGAGAGCCATTTTACTAGCCGGGCTCAACCGACCCGCCGACACCTGGTTCAGGTAATTTGCGATTTCGACTTCAAAACTATCGCTAATAGATTCATACTTTTCAATATGTTCAAAAAGCTTATTGAATTCATTTTCATCTTTTATTTTTAAAAGTTCCGGCACCATGTGGAACATTTTTTCGGTCTTTTCTACAAACAAACTAATTTCCTGACGAGCTTCGAACAGCGAAAGTTCTGCAGTGCTCATAAGGCCAGCACTGATAAACTGAATCTTGAAATCCTCGCCGTCGTCCTTATCCTTGATAATCTTGCAGATGAGCTTTTCCATCGGCTTGATGAACCAAATCAAAAGGAGCACGTTGCAAAGGTTGAATGCCGTATGGAATCCGGAAAGTGCATACGTCACACGAACGCTCGCCTGGGCGATTTCTTCTTGAGTTTGCGGCACAAATGTCGGATCGAAGCCCACCACATGGCAAACCATATTCACGAACGGGTTAAATACAATGAGAATCCACACCACGCCGAACACGTTAAAGAGCATGTGAGCCAAAGCCGCGCGCCTAGCCTGCGTACTTGCCGAAAGAGCCGCCAAGTTCGAAGTCACCGTCGTACCGATGTTTTCACCCATCACAAGTGCAATGCCCTGGTAAATCGGGAGCACGCCGCTGCTGCAAAGGATAAGCGTAATGGCCATGATTGCTGCCGAAGACTGCACACACATCGTGAGGATGCCGCCGAGCAACAAGAACAAAAGCGTACTGAAAATGCCCCAGCCACCCGTCGAGGCAAAGAAGTCGATAATCGTCTGGTTGTGCGACAAATCCATCGCCACGGCGTTTTCGCGGAGCGTCGTAAGGCCGAGGAACATAAAGGCAAAACCGAAAACAAATTCACCAAAGCTCTTCACGCTATTTTTGCGGACATACGTGAGCACGATTCCAAGCCCAAAGAACGGCCAAACAACGCTACTCATGTTGAACTGGAATCCAAAAATCGACATGATCCACGCGGTCGCGGTCGTACCGATGTTTGCGCCCATAATCACGGGGATAGCCTGTTTCAGCGTCAAGAGCCCCGCATTCACAAAGCTAACCGTCATGACGGTCGTTGCCGTCGAAGACTGCACGGCGGCGGTCACGAACGTACCGGTCAAAAGTCCGCCCACGCGATGCTTTGTCATAGTCCCAAGAACAGTACGGAGGTGTCCACCGGTAAGTTTCTGCAAGCCTTCACTCATCGTCTTCATGCCGAACATGAGGAGAGCAAGGCAACCTATCATTTTTAAAATAGCGAGTATCATACGACCTTAGTTGTTTTAGAAGATTTAAAATCAATTCTGACTTCGGTGCCGAATCCGGCAGTCGATTTCAGATGTATTGCAGCATGATGGACTTCGGCAATGTGCTTGACAATGGAGAGTCCAAGGCCCGTGCCGCCAGTTTCCTTGGAACGGCTCTTGTCCACGCGGTAGAACCGTTCGAATATGCGGGACTGGCATTCTTCAGGAATTCCAATGCCCGTATCTTTCACGACAATGGCGTTTTCTTCAACGACGACAACGACCTTTCCGCCTTGTTCCGTGTAGCGGATGGAGTTGTCCACCAAGTTGAAAATCATTTCGAAAAGCAATTTCGAATTTCCTGTAATTTCGGAATTGCGGTTGCCGTCAAGCGAAAGCTGGATATTTTTCTTATTCGCATTCAGCATCAAGCCTTCGATACAGCTCTGAGCCAGATTCCAAAGGTTGATTTCTTCGTTGAGGTCCAAAGGTTCGCTTTCGCGGTCATTGAGCTTGGAAAGTGTAATGATATCGTTGGCAATCGACTGGAGGCGTTTCGCTTCCTTGTGAATCTTGCCAGCAAAAATCTTGACGTCTTCGGGTTTTGCCATCCCGCTTTCAATCAGTTCCGCATAGCCCGAAATGGAGGTCAGCGGAGTCTTCAGTTCGTGCGAAGCGTTCGCAGTAAACTCATCCTTCAAGTGCGAGATTTTCTGCTTTTCGTTCGAAAGCTGCTCAATCGTCAATTGCAATTCGAGATCCTGCTTGCGGATGGTATTGACGAGCGGCTCAATTTCCTTGTACACGTTCTCGATATTCATCCATTCGGGAGTGCCTAACTGGTCCACGAGCTTCCGAAGCGGGCTGATAAACGCACGGCTAAGCCCAATCGCAATCAAGATGGCCGCAGCAACAATCGCAACAAATAGAGCAATCAGGTAAGGCATCGTCTTTGAATAGGCCTGCTGCAAATTCGCCTGGCGTGTTCCAAGACGCAAGACATTGCCGTCTTTCAATCGCTTTGCAAAATAAAACGCCTTGGCCTGCAAGGTAGAAGAATAGCGGAGGTCTTCGCCAAAGCCCTTTTCCATCGCATCGAATACTTCTTCGCGATTGTAATGGTTTTCCATTTCGGCGGCTTTCGCATCGCTATCGTAAATGATTTTACCGGTCGAATCGATCAACGTGATTCGCAAGTCGGCACTAGCAAACCGTGCCAAATTTTGCGGTTTGCTTTCGAGCGATTCGTCAATGTAGGCAGTTTCGATCAACCGCAGGTTTTCACGCAAGTGGACCTTGAGCTGGTCCGCCATTTCGTCTTCGAAGACTCGCACCGTAAAAAATACAGCCAAGAGGGCGGCAATGACACCCATATAAATCAAGCTGTATCGTATACGGTCTTTCATTGCGCTTTATACCCGACGTTACGTATAGTTTGAATGATTGACCCTTGCTCGCCCAGTTTTTGTCGGAGCGTCTTGATGTGCATATCGACGGTCCGCGTGTCCATCTTGAAATCGATACCCCAGATTTTTTCCAAAATCTGTTGCCTTGAATAGACAACCCCCGGGTGCGACAAGAGCAATTTCAGAAGTTCGTATTCCTTGTACGTCAATTCCACATTGTCGCCGCCAGCCACCACGGTGTGTTTTGCCTCATCGAGCGTAACGCCATCCAGCGAAATAACTTTCGATTCTTCGGCTTCAAGATTTATACTCGATCGACGGAGCAACGCCTTGACACGCGAAACAAACTCCAAAATGCCAAAGGGTTTTGCAATATAGTCATCGGCCCCCAAATCAAGGCCCTTGACCTTGTCCAGCTCGGAGCCCTTGGCCGTCAGCATGATGACCGGGACGTTCCTAGTGCTTTCCTGAGCACGGAGACGCTTTAAAATGCTAAGACCGTCTTCGCCGGGGAGCATAATGTCCAAAATGAACAAATCCGGAACGCAGACTTTGACCTCTTCATCCAGCTTTTTAGCACAATCGAATGCACTAACTTCAAAGCCACTGCTCCTAAGTGCATAGGCTTCCATTTCGCGGATTTCAAGATCGTCTTCTACAATGTATATCATACCTAAAATATACGATTTTAGCAAATATCAAGATAAAAAGTCCATCGAAGGAATGCAATGGCAAAAGCAAAGACTTCGCAAAGGTTTTATTTGCACTTTACACAGATTTTACAAACGGAAGACGCCCAGTCGAGGCCGGACATGACAACGAAAAAGCCGGCACTAAGGCCGGCATGATAATCATCTTCGTCATCCTCACGAAGGTGAGGACCTAGCGTAATTACACGGAGAGTCTTCTGTTGGCGTGGGCTTCGACCACGTTCACAATGTAGTCGCCCAGCTTTTCGCAGTCGTTCACGATATCCATGTAATGGACGCCGATCTGGTAGCTGTACTTCTGCGATTCGATATCCGCCACGTTCTTTTCCTTGAGGAGCTTGCGGTAATCGTTGATTTCGTTCTCGAAATTCAGCGTGCGGTTCACATCGATTTGCGGGACATCGTTCAAAACGCCGATCATGTGCGTCATAGCGTTGTCGCAGAGTTGCATCAAATGCTTGATGTGTTCGAGCTGGTCTTGCGTAAATTCGCCCTTGCACCTGAACTTGCGATTGATAGCACGAGCCATGTTGTAGCAAGCGTCGCCCATGCTCTCGATTTCAGAAATTTCCTTAAGCATGCACTGCAAAGCGGTCTTACTTTCGGGGCTCAGGCGGCCCTCGCCCACCTTGTTCAAGTAATCGCCAATTTCAATTTCCATGTTGTCGCTGATGCCCTCGTACTTTTCGATGCGGGCGAAGAGCTTCACAAAATCGTTCTCGTTCTTCATGGCCAAAAGGTCCGGCACAAAGTGGAACATCTTCTGCGTACGCACGGCAAACAAGCTGATTTCCTTGCGGGCTTCGAGGAGCGAAAGTTCAGGCGTACCCATCAAGCCAGAGCTAATGAAGTGCAAGCGGGAGTCTTCTTCTTCATCGGAATTCTTCGGCTTGATCACGCGGCACACGAACTTTTCGATGTACTTGATGAACCAAATCTGGAGGAACGTGTTAGAGACGTTGAATGCGGAGTGGAACGTGGCGAGCACCACGGAAATCTTCGCGAGGTTAGCGGCATAGCCTTCGTCGCCCGGACGGATGCCAAGATCAAAGCCGACCACATGGCAAACGGCGCCGAGGAACCACTTGAGCACAATCACCACCCAAATCACACCGATAACGTTAATCGTGAAGTGAGCGAGAGCGGCACGGCGGGCCTGCGTATTGGCCGAGAGTGCCACAATGTTTGCCGTAATCGTCGTACCGATGTTTTCGCCAAGCACAAGCATAATGCCCTGGTCAATGTGCAAAACGCCGGTCGAGCAAAGAATCATCGTAATGGCCATGATAGCAGCGGAAGACTGCACGCAAAGCGTAAGCACCGTACCCATCACAAGGAAGAACAGCGAATTGAAGAAGTTCGGATCGCTAAAGCGGGCAAAGAAAGCACTGATCGAAGCGCTTGCCGCCGGGTCCTGCACCACAGCAAAGCCAGTTTCCTTAAGTGTCGTAAGGCCCAAAAAGAGGAATCCAACACCGAACAGGAAATCGCCCACAACGCGTTTCTTGTTCATGTACACAAGGATAATGCCGATGAAAAACGCCGGGTAGACAAAGTTTGCGATGTTGAACGAGAATCCAAGGCTCATGATCCATGCAGTCACGGTCGTACCGATGTGGGCACCGAGAATAATCGAAATCGCCTGCATGAGCGTTAAAAGCCCCGCATTTACAAAAGAGACCGTCATCAACGTGGTGGCGGTCGAACTCTGCACAGAGGCAGTCACAAACATACCGGTGAGCATACCCGTAAAACGGTTCGTAGTCATCGTGCCGAGAACATGTCTCAGCTGCGGACCAGCCATTTTCTGCAAGGCTTCGCTCATCGACTTCATACCGAACATGAGGAGTGCCAAGCAACCCAACATTTTAAGAGCCATCCAGGCCATATAGTTTTATTCCTATGTTGCGCCACTACCGGATCATCGTCGCTGCCGTTCAGCTAGTTCGGACTCATGGCGGTGAATTGTTATTTGTAAAACAAATGTAAAGTATATAAAGACGATGTAAAATATAGAAAAAGCAATGTAAAATTCGCGGTCAAAAAACAAGAGAGCCCCAGTCGCGTTGAACCGGGGACAACATGCGCGGCAGAGCCGCAATTATTAGTGGTTAGTGGTTAGTGATTAGTGGTTAGGTTTCACTACCTAACATTCACCATGCGCACCTGCGAGCCGCTGCGGACGATGTATCGGCCGGTACGCGGGACCGCCAAGCGAACCTCCGCCCCATGCACACGAGCCGATGCGACCATACGGCCACGCATGTCGAACACCGCCACCGCATGATTTTCCGGAAGCCCCATCACAGAGATACTCCTACCCGAAACCGCCACTTGCATCGAAGGCAACAAATCCATTGCAAAATTCGGATTCTTCGGCATTACAGGAGTAGTTCCACCATTACCATTCGAACTTGCGGAATCCGCAAACACCACCGTTTCCTTATAGCCCACCGCATAAGGTTCATCCGAATCCCCAAAGGAATCCTTCATAGACGATTCAGCACAACCCATAGTCGTATCATGCTTAAGCACTGGCAAGCAGCCCTTGTCCAACCAATAAGATCGCGAAAAGCCTTCCAAAGCCTGCGCCATAGACTCATACTTCATTTTTTCAAAGCTCATCGACAACATATTATCGTTTTGGAAAGTCATATTACCTGGCTTTTCCACATAAGCAGGATAGTTCATGTTTGCGCCATAAGCAATATCGCCTACAATATTATCGCCCTGAATTTCATAAACCACATTAGCAACATTTTTCCCGGACAGAGCATCTTCATAGCTATACAAATCGCTCACGGTCGAGGTGTCGAGCACTGCAATAATGCCCGCCGACACGGATTTCTGAGCATCATTTTTTACAGTTCCTCTATTATAGTCCCTCACCAATGAAAGCCCCTTGCCCTTACCGACAAGCCCTGCGGCATACGCCTCATTCACGGATTCCTTAACAGTCACAGGACCATAGTTAAAGTTTTCCGCGACACCAGTCACCGCAACATGAACATCCTTAGCGTAAGCGATATATCCATTTGCAAATCCAATCAAGCCACCGACATAAGCACGTTTCCCGGACAACGCATGCACGCGTCCCCAGTTACCGCTATTTTCGACCCTCGTAGAATCCATGTTTCCAATAAGTCCGCCAACCGAAAGCGATCCTGAAACAGAAGCTCCTTCGACCAATCCCGTATTTATCATCTCATGTACACCAGCATTCAGGCCGTAGCCGACAATGCCACCGCCCGAGACCGCCCCTTCTCCAGAGGCAATCACCATGCCCGTATTATAACCCTTGCTCACCAACGCCGGAGAGGAAAGAAGCCTATAAGCGTACCCGACAATGCCCCCTGCAAGGCGACCATAGACTCGTCCAGAGTTGCTCACATTTTACAGCACACCATAAGAATCACCAGCAATACCACCTGCAATATTTGAAGATATGACTGTCGTATTCTCATTCTTGGAATTCAGCAAAACACCATAACCCCCTAAGCCTTCATTGTAAGCCACAATGCCACCGGCAACATCACCGCCACGCACAAAGCTATTGCGGACCGTTACGTTCCTGACGCAACTTCCGTTCTTGATAGCGACCGCCGCCGCAGATTTCCCTTCATCATTTTCGAAACGGCTGTTGGCGATAGTCAAATTTTCTACAACAGCACCATCCGCCACGCAATAGAGCATCGCTCTCGACATATTCAATCCGTAAATAGTATGCTTCTGACCATCAAACATCATGTTAATGCAAACACCGCTCGTATCGATAGACATTTTACGAATGGAGAGGTGCGTCGAATCTTCGCCCATCACAATATCGTTTGCAAGCTTGACCTTGAACATCTTGTATCCAAAAGACGAGCCCATTTCTAACAAAGTCGAAAGTTCCTCCGCTGTCGAAATTGTATAGACAACGGTGTCGTTCACGACTTCAGCAGACGGGAGTGCATACTTTTGCGTATCAAAGAAAATCGAATCATTTTTATATAGACTGTCGAATGACAAAACCGGATATCCACCGCGACGCACCCATAATTTGCGGTCGGCCACTTCACCATTTTGAGTGTTCAACTTTGCAAGCATTTCATCGCTTTGCAATTCCGTGGTAGTTCTCTTGCAATCCGGATCCTTTGCCGTTTCAAAATAGTCCTTGCCATACGACTTTACATCGGCAAGAGTCTTGTCAAAATAAGTATTGACCGGCACAGCGGTTTCAAGCGAATAACCGACCACGCCACCCACAGTATCGCCCACAAGTTCAGAAGTGGCGCTATACGCATTAGAAATATAAGACGTCGGGTAACTATTCAAGCCAACGATACCGCCCACAAAGCTTCCGCCATATTTGAGTTTGCCTTTTGCCAAGAGTTTACCACGATTATAAACATCAGTGAAAATAACCGCATTACTATAACCTGCGATACCGCCTACATTCAAATTCTCGGACACACTAGACGTATCAGCAACAACGCCCGTCACAGCCCCATAATTAAACGACCGGAAGAACCTCGGTTCATTTCCAACGTATCCTTCCATCCAGCCCATAAGGCCACCGACATGCGTGCGGAACGTTCCACCGCCATAGACATCACCACGATTTTTAATCTTATCAAAACCACTAGAATATGCGGTCATGCGCGCTTGACCAATAACGCCTCCCACAAAGGTTTTCGTCAACTTGCCAAAACCATGTGCCACAACAGAACCGCGATTAAGTGCATTAGCAATTGTAGTCCTGTACGAATAACCGACTACACCGCCAACCATGAACTGACCATTTTCGATTTTGTTATCAAAAACAGCAAGAATATCGCCTTCATTCAAAAAATCACGATTATCGCCCGACAGTTTCCTAGACAAATCATGATAGCCCGCAATGCCGCCCACATAGGAGTAGGCTATCCAATCCGAAGTCGCCGAATCTGAAGCAAACGTAACTTTAGATGAAATATTTCCATAGTTTTGAAGGTTCTCGATATTCCCTTCTACTTCACCGACAATGCCCCCTACAAACGACCAATGTGCCGAAGACTCTATTTCGATATTCCCTCGATTGACGCAATTGCCAATACCCACTCCAGCATTTACCATTGAATAGCCAACAATTCCGCCAATATAAGCGCTTGTTTTTTCTGTTGGATTTTCAAAAGCAAAAATCCGAGCCGAGTTTGTACAGCCACGAATTTGCGCCGCAGAATTACCGGCTATACCACCTACATAAAGACTTGCACCAACAGAACCACCAATAACATTGCTATTAAGAATAAGCGCGTATTTACCATCGGCACTGTATGGACTGTTTACGTAAGCGGCAATGCCTCCAGCGACATAAGCCGCGCGAACATCGGTTGCAACAACATTCACATTCCAGACATCAGCTCCCAAAATTTCCGTAATCGCCGCTGTTCGAAAAGCCGTATCGCTACCGAAATTTCCATGCACCACGCTGACATCGTGAACAGAACCTGCGCTCATGCCCACTTCGCGGAACAAAGCATTTTCGGCATTCAAGCCGTAAATAGAATGTCCACGTCCATCAAATTCACCCGTAAACATCGACTGCTCTTTATTACGGACCCAGCGTTTTTCACAAAGCTTTGAAGTATCTGCCCCGAATACGATATCATTTTTCAAGTAAGCCTTGAGGGACTCGTCTCCGGCCTTACCCACTAGCACGGAATCCAAGAAACCAATCAGTTCCGCAGGAGATGTAATCTCGTAATAATCCGAACCGCCATCCTTAACAACCTTGGGAACTTTTGCAGAGCCATCCCACGCAGCCAAAGAAACTTGAGCCAAAGCGGCAACCATGAGCACTACGGCCGAATAAACATTTCGGATCATATAAACTCCTTCTAAATTATTTGAAGAACAATATACAAAATCGTTTTTCAACAAAGTAGTAATTCGAGATGATTTTATTTATCAAAAAAAATCCGACCAGAATAAAAATCCAGTCGGGGAAACGTTACTAATTAGGAATTAGAAAAGCGAAGTTCGGAGTTGAAATAATCGCGGCGCAGCCGCCATATTAAATAGTTCCTAATTCCTACTTCCTAACTCCGAATTGATTGTAGTTCCTACTTCCTAATTCCGAATTAAATCGAGCGCACCATCGCGATGGCCTGGCTTGCAATGCCTTCACCGCGGCCCGTAAAACCGAGCTTTTCGGTCGTCGTACCCTTGATGCCAATCTGCTTCACGTCAAGGCCAAGCACGCGAGCGATATTTGCCTTCATAGTCTCCTTGTGCGGGTTCACCTTCGGGCGTTCGCACATCACAACGCTATCGATGTTGATGATTTCGTACCCCGCCTTCTTGACTTCTTCGCCCACCTTGCGCAAAAGTTCCAAGCTATCGGCGCCCTTGAATGCCGGGTCCGTATCCGGGAAATACGTGCCGATATCGCCTAGGCCAGCTGCCCCGAGCAAAGCATCGCTAATCGCATGCAAAAGCACATCTGCATCGCTGTGGCCGAGGAGGCCCTTTTCGTACGGGATATCCACACCGCCGATAATGCACTTGCGGCCTTCCACCAGCTTGTGAACGTCAAAACCTATACCAGAACGATAAATCTTATCCATCATAATTCCTTTTTTTTCGAAAATTTAGATAAAAAGTTATTTTTATTGCATGAAGAACTTTAAGATTAGCATTTTTCTTTTACTTGCCCTCGCAGCAACACTGCAAGCCGCTTTCGTCGCCGTTCTCGAAACAACCGCTGACCCTACTGTAAAAGACATGGTCCCTCTCACCGACCGCCAATACCTCACCAATGTTTTGCGTGAACAAGCCGTCAAGGAACTCCCAGCATCACAAAACTATACCATCATGACCCGCGATAACATCGCCGCCATGCTTCCACCAGGCAAATCAATCGAAGACTGCGAAGGAAGCTGCCTTGCCGAAACCGGGAAAAACATTGCGGCAGACTACATCTGCCAGGCTCGCATCAGCAGCTTCAACGGCACTCTGACTCTTTCGGCAGAACTCTATGAAACCGCCGGTAACAAGCTCATAGCCAGTTTCAACGGACTCGGTTCCAACATATCCCAATTGCTCACGCTCATCATAAATAAGTCCCCTGAATTTTTCCGCAGCGTCAAAAACAATATCGCCATCAAAACTCCGACCCGGCAGGAGTCAACCCAGGAATCAAAAACTCAAGCCGTCACTGCTCAAAATGAACCCGTA
The DNA here is from genome assembly GCA_946407235.1 of uncultured Fibrobacter sp. Classification (GTDB taxonomy): domain Bacteria; phylum Fibrobacterota; class Fibrobacteria; order Fibrobacterales; family Fibrobacteraceae; genus Fibrobacter. The sequence goes on from CAMJNF010000066.1 coordinate 12,767, forward strand.
AACCAGAACTACTTTGACCAAACCCCACAAACTTCTAACGAATACTTGCCGACACCCGCAAACAAGAAACCATATTGGCCGAGAGTAGGGTTCTTTTTTCACGCGGGTTTTCTCGATGCCGGTCTTGGTCTAAAGCTCCGTTTCAGCCATCAAAATGGTGTTTACATGACAGCAGATGCTAGATGGCTTTCTTCACTCGAAGATCATAATTACCTTTATATTCCAACGTTATTTTATTTTGGTGGAAACGTAGTACACTTTGTAACGGGTCCGACATTTATCGGAAACTCCGACAATGGGCATAATGGTGTTTTATTGGCTCTTGGCATCAACTGGGATATCGGCAGACATGTCGGAATTGACGCATTATCATTTATTCCATCCAAAGAATATATGGAAGTTACAATCGTCCTTGATTTCCGCGTAGTCTTTTAAACAAACGGCAAAAACGATAAATCTTGCCTAATCCCCTAATCCAGGGCTCGCCCCTAACGGAAACATACACAAAAGCACAACAACAAAAGCAGCTGCACCTGCTAGACCCAGAAGGGCTCCCGCAATACGTTCGTGTCTTGCTTTTTTTGCCGCTTCTTTTTTCTCTTCGATTGCTTTTTCAACCATAGCCGGAAGTGAATCAGGCGACACCGTAGGATATACCACTTTCAAAGAATCCGCAACGGCCTGCTTTATCGAGTCCTGAGTCTCTTGTTTCATGTTATGATGAATCCCCATTGCAGAGCCAACAATGATTGTCGATGACGCGCCAATAGTCAACGACATCGTAACATAAGCACAGCCCGAAAACATCATCATGAATAAAGAAAACACAATCAAGCGCATAAAAAAATTCATTTTTCGCATAAAATAGAACCTATTATGTCATAATATAATTTCCGCTTTGAGTTCTAGAGAAAAAACATCCCGACTTATTCATCCGATATGCCGTAAACCTTCTTCATGGCCTCCACAACTTCAGGAAAGATGTGCTCGTTGACATAGAAACATTGTTTATTTTTGCGGAGAACAAATATTTTCCCACCAAAAGCATCGTTTTCAATCTTGTATAGTTCGTCATTATCAAAGGTAAATGTAAACTCATCAGAACGAGTGCATATTACAAATTTGTCCTTATACCATT
>CAMJNF010000067.1 GCA_946407235.1 uncultured Fibrobacter sp.
ATGACGCAAATCTTGTCCGGGTGCATAATACCCGAGGGAATCAAGTGGAAGACGAACTTCTTATCGCCTACTTCCACGGTATGGCCGGCATTAGCGCCGCCCTGAAAACGCACGATGAAATCTGCATCGAGCGTTAAGAAATCAACAACCTTGGCTTTTCCTTCGTCGCCCCACTGGGAGCCGATAACAACACGATTTGCCATAAATCCTTCGTTTTATTTCTTTGACAATCGAAACGGTTGCCCCAAGGTACCTCCCTGGAGCCCTTTTTCGTCATAAAGATAGTAAGTCCTTTTTTATAAAAATAATCAATCCGCGTTAAAAAAGCAAAAAACAAGGTCTATTTATGAAAGGCGCACCTCCCTGTAGCCACCCCATCCTGACGCAAACGCTTAGATTCTTGCTACTTTTTACACATGTCTGAAATCAAAAAGCTCATTAAAAGACTTTCGCCCCTTCTCGACGAAGATTCCGAAGTTTTTCGCGAACTCATGACGTTCTTTAGCGCCAACGCCAAAATCGAGATGCACTGGGATGACCTAACAAAATTTCTCAAGGACAATAGAACGTACCAGGTCGTCCGCGTGAGCGGCAATAGCTACAAAGATTGCGTTTACGCTCTCGTCGACAACTACCCCGAAATGCTGGAAAGCATCGGCATGCTGCGTTACTACAAGGCACCCGCCGGACACATCAAGTGGGAAGAAGTCGAGGCCGCCGAAATCGCAATGGGAAACGAGCTTACCATGAATGCCTACGGATGGGAGCCAGACGCGTGGACAATTTTCGAAAACAACGCCCTCGAAGAAGCCTCTGCACCAGAAGATAAAAAAGGCGACCACAGCCTTGTCGCAATAGTCGCGCTAGATTCGCTGCTGTAGCGGTTTTGGGGTATGAGCTCGGAGCTAAAGCTCCTTTGAGGTATGGGCAATTTCATTCAGAATTTTCACTCACACCCCATGCCTTTACTTCTTGGGCTTATTCAATCAAAGTTCGACGATGACCAAATCATTTATTTTTATTCCACGTCCTGTCGCCAAGTTCCACCGCATTGTTCTTGGAACTGTTTCTCGTATTAGAAAACGCACGCCAATTATAAACATAAGAATTGCGAACATAATCATAACCAGCATTCCATTTAGGTTCTTCCAAAATATTATGCGAAATCCATCTTGTCACACGTTCGTCAGACGTATAACCACCCATAGTAGCAGCGCCCATACGATCTGTGGTATCAATAGCCTGAGAATAGTCACCAGGTTCAAACCCCTGTAGATTTTCGTCATCATCATATGGTCCATAAGCTCCATGCACCATCATAACATTGTAATTCGTGATACTTTCCATGGGCTTAGGAACAGACCAGGACTCACAAACGATTACAAGAAACAAGAACAATACAATCAGTCTTTTCACACTTTACTCCAAATCGACAACAACCTTATTTTTTTGATAGAATTTCAAAGGTTCGCTCCATGTATAATCAGCATCGAGACACGAAATTGATTCCTTTTCTAACTGGCAGATACTCGCACGTAGTTCAATCATTTTACCCCAAAAAATTCCTCTGCTAAATATCAAAGGAGCGGAAAGCGTATCTGTATTATTTTTTAGAATATGACCTTCAAGAGGTTGTTTTCCAGGTTCAGAGCAAAACACATCATCACCCCACGCTCTTACATCATCACATTCCTTTATCCATTCCAAACTTTTTTCCAATCGTTTAAAAGTCAACGTTCTCGCCATTGTATCCAACACAGCATACTGGCAACTATCACCAGCAGCATTCAAAGATTCATCACTGCGTGCAATAAACGTTCCATTAAGCCATTGTTTTACAGAACCAATTCCAAATTCAACAGAACACCCTTCCGTTATCTTTATCAAATTTATCAGATGCTGAGTCTCTCCCACTTTCCATAGTCTAATAGAATTCGGCATGTCGCCACCCCAAACAATGGAATCCGTCATCTGTCCACGGAATGCATTCGTTGTATTATATTCACCAAGAGTATCGCACCATCTTGGACCATTTTCCTGAACACGATAGTTGTAAACACACAAACGCTCATGTCCAGCCTCAATTACATCCCAGTAAGGTTCAAAAGTACCTTCATGTGATTCCGTCCGCTGTTGCAAACTGCCTACCATAACTAAAGAATCATTGACAAAACCCACAATTCTTGCCCCAGTAAACCCCTCATGCCATCTAACCTTATCTTCGCTACACCCCCATATGCACACGCATGCAAAAGCACCCACCAAAACAGCGAGCAACTTTTCAAATCCAAACTTATTCATTTTGTTTTCCATAAGAGAGCCTCCTATGTTTAAATTTTTCCAATATAAATTTATATATAAAATGTGTTATATGCGATAGCAAGACTTCACTGGATCCTTCGCTTTGCTCAGGATGACGTAATGTGAACGCATTGGATGACGAAGAAAAAGGCGATGCCGTCCCCATCCGCGAATCATGACCACATAAATACTAAAGTATTAAGTGGTCAAAGACAACAAGTGCGGCATGACAAGGTAAAGGATGATGGGAAAGGCGATGCCCGCTCGGAGGCGGGCATGACAAAGTGCAATCTACTATTGACTAACAGCTAGTGCTGAATAAACTTGAAGAAGGTAACGCCGGGGATTTTGCGGGTCTGCAAGTATTCGGCGAGCGGGACTTCCACGACCTGTTTTCTTTGCGATGAAGCATGGCGCAGAACCGGCTTTTGGCCTGGCATAAAAATGACAAATCCCGTATGCGTCAAGTCAATCTTGTCAGAAGTTCCGACAATCCCTACGCCAAGGACTTTCATATTGCCTTTGTACGTTCTCTTGGCCATTTCAATTGCATCGGACAAGGGCATGTAACGCACTTTAACCGGTTTTTCCTTACCCGTATATTTCAAATTGTGACTCTTGAAAAATTCCTTCTTGGGCATGGTGCGCTCTACGGAAACTTCACCTTCCATCGGGATGACCTTCGCATATTTGCCTTCACCGACCCAATCATCAAGCAGATAATGCTTACGCGTCAAGAAACTGACTTTTCCGCCTTTGTAGCGGAGGCGTTGCAGCTGCCTGTACAAAGACTTTTCGCTTTTCGCCATCGCAAGCGCCACGACATGTTCCAAATACGTCACACAATCGACCGAGTCCAGATAAACTAGAGGTTTGTCGTCGATCGGATCCAGATGCCCTTCGCCCATCGGGCCAAGCTTATAAGGAGTTCCAATCAATCTTTTCGAGAAATAATCCAGACGCTTGTTGAGCCCATTCACGCCTTGGGCATCGAGCCAAAGCGTTTTCATTTTCATGAGCGAATTGTTATTGTTGTTCGTGTAATTGATAAGCCTAAGCCAAAGCGTATCGAGAACGTCCTTGCTCTTGCAATCCGGATTGGTATTTGTTCCGTTCAAGTACATGGCAGCGGCAAGCGTGTCGCCGTCCATCGTGTAAATGTAACCCACCAACGCATGGACTTCTGCAATGTAGCCGGTCTTGAATCGAGTAAGCCAAGGCGCTTCGAAATCAAGCATGCGCTTTGCTCCAGAGCCTACGCCAGGACTTGCAAAGCTATTGATGTAATATTCGCTCTTCGGGTGGCGAGCCATTTTTGCAAGCATGGCTGCAACGGCAGAAGGTTTTACTTTGTTCTCAGGAGAAAGTCCACTGCCGTCCCACACATCAAAATCGGTGGGATTGAGGTCCATTTCCAAGAGGAATTTGCTTTCTGCCTTGCGCCCGCCTTCAACGCTACCTTGGCCTGCGATTTGCGCACCGAGATTTCGCAAAAGCGTTTCTGCATGGAAATTCTGGCTACGCTGATTGATTTCATCGAGAATGCTCAGGAGCGGTGCCGCCGAGAACGAGAACGTTTTCAACTCAGCGCCTGCACCAACAGAATTTTGCTCTTTAAAAACAATACCGCGATTCTTGAGCGCGTACATGAATGCAGCCCTAAAATACCCAATCGGATTTCGAATCGGGAGTACCATGCTTGCAGAATCTATATCTTCGCCAATCGTTCCGCCAAGCGTAATTATGGATTTATCGGGATCAATCCCGTACACCCACTTTTTCTTTTTGCCTTTGACGGTCTTCAGGTTGTTTATAACCTTGACATAGCCCACATCCGGCTGAACAGACACTACCGCGGTATCGCCACGGAAATATCCCGGCCAAAAGCGGATCGTCACGCAGTTGTCATTGAACCCGAGCGGGGCAATTTCGGCACCATACCAGGAATCATAAAAATTCCGGCGCCAGTTTTCCGCTTTCCACGGCCCCGTGTAATAACTGGTGTCCAAAACAATGCGCCCAACAATGGTATCAATGCCCATCGCGCGGAGAGAATCGACCATACTGTTCAAAATGTAAAACGGGTCGTCGTAATACCTTGCCGAAATATTCGGATCGCCTTCGCCACGAATTTTGAGCGCCCCTGTAAGCGTGCGCTTTTTAATATCGCCCACCACCGTTATTTCAGTTTTCGGTTCGTAGTTGAGCGGTAAAAAATGAATTGCCGCAGCCGTTGTCAAGGTTTTGAGCGTACTTGCCGGAGTGAACATTTCATCGCCATTCACATTCCCGATTTCCTTGCCCATTTTGACAGAGCGAAGCGCCATTCCAAAAGTAGTCCCCGGAAGGAGCGAATCTACGTAGCTTTTATACGCATTAATATTGACGTGTGCAAAAAGTGGCGCCACAAAAAACGGCAACAAGCAAGAAGTTATTTTAAACAACTTTTTCATAATCGGGATCTATTTTTTTCTTCTTCTAAAGCATGTTACAACGATGCAAACAACCAAAATTCCAGCGCCAAAAGCTATCAACAAATATTTGGACGAAAAGAGCTTATCCTTAAATTCTTCAACCATCGGCAATTCGCTACGGCCAATGATGTTTGCTGAATTTTTCGGATAAGTTTCCTTATACTCTTGCAAGAAAAATTGTTGCGTCCAATGCAACTTTTCTGCGAAGTTCACACTATCGGGATGATTCAAGATCTCGTTGATTTTTGCGTTGGCATCATAGACCATCTTGGCCAAAGCCGCACTGCGTTTTTTCTTATGCTTGGTATTCAAGAACAACGAGCCCATATTGTTCGAAAGGTCGATTAGGACTTTTTCAACTTCGCCCCATTCCGGGATGTTCGGGAAACTGCGGCTATATTCAAGTCCCGCAACAATCTTGGAATAACGAGAATCACGGTTCCAGATGTGGAGAATGCTCCTATCTGCGGGCAAGAACCCGACCTGGCGCGAGAACGCATCGATATTATCGGCACGGAGCATGTACGCAAGCAACTGCTCGGCAAGCGCATACTTCGAGGTATCCTGCTTGCTGCCAAGCGCCAAATGGCTCCCGCCCATAAACGAGAATTTTCCGAACGGGCCCGAAGGCAAGCTCATAACCTTAATCCCGTCTTTTGCGATCACCGAATTTGCAAGGCCCCCGATTTCACTCGGGAATTCCAATTGCTTAATCAATTCCGAAGTTCCATAGTGAATCACGCGTTGCGAACGCACAAAGCCATCGGCATTTTCTGCTGAATTTTCGTACAAGCTATGCGGAGCCATCTGCGCATCGCCCAAGACCTTTGCGTAAAGGGCAAGTCCGACAAGCGTATTGGAATCCAAAAGCGCACTGCGATAGCCTTTGCCCAATGGTACCACAAAATCGCCCCCATGGCTCCAGACAAAAGGCGCCATGCACTGCTGGCCGGCCCAATCATCTTTTCCGGGGAGAGTAAACGGAGTAACCCGAACGCCATCGTCTGTTTTCAAATCGGAATTTGCAATCGTCTTCAGCACGCCCAGGAACTGCGAATAGGATTCCATGTCGGTATCATCAAATCCAAGTTCCTGCCAAATTCGTTCATTCACAAAAAAGCCACGAACATCGATAAACCACGGCACAGCGTAGGTTTCTGGACGCCCAGAAATATGCGAACTGCGGAGCCCCTCACCCAAGAATCGAGCAGAATCAATCTGAGGCATCAAGTAGTCAATCGCACGAATATGGCCCACCGCCGCAAAATGCGGAACCCATGTGGAACCCAGCTGTATGACGTCAGGAGCAATCTCGTTCGAATCTGCAAACGTGCGCGTAATTCTGTTGAACGCCTCGCCCCAGCTCAAAGAAGTCAACTTGACCGGAATACCCGTCTCACGATAGAACTTTTTCACAAGCCGGTTCAGCGCATTTTTCGACCCGAGCCCATTGTCCATGACCCAAATCGAAAGCGTATCCGCGGCAGAAGTTTCAGCCGCAAGCGCGCCAAGCATTATACCCATGCAAAGCACGAGCCGAGCAAAACCTGTAAACCGAGCTATCGTCTTGACGAGTTTCATCATTGAGCAAGTCTTCCGAAATCATCAAAAAAGTGAGGATAAGTCTTGTTTACGCACGCAGGATCAAGAATTTTCATAGGGACACCACCGAGCGAGACAAGGCTAAAGCACATGGCCATGCGGTGGTCGTTGTAGGTTTCAATCGTTGCCGGTTGCAACTGTTCAGGCGGATCAATCGTAATCGTATCCATGTCGGCAACAACGCGGGCGCCCACCTTCTGCAGTTCTGCCGAAATAGCGGCAATGCGGTCGGTCTCTTTCACACGCCAGCTGCCAATGCCACGAATCGTGGTCGTGCCCTTCGCAAAAAGCGCAAGCACAGAAACCGTCATCGCCGCATCCGGGATGTCGTTCAAGTTCATGTCAAGGCCTTTCAATTCGCAACCGCAACCGTCACATTCAATCCAATCCGGACCAATAGTCACCTTGGCGCCCATCTGTTCGAGAACCTTCGCAAAGCCAACATCGCCCTGATGGCTCTGGCTCCCGACTCCAAGCACGCGGACCTTGCCTTTTGCAATAGCGGCCGCCGCCAGCGGGTAACTAGCTGAGCTTGCATCGCCTTCGACAAAGAACTCGCCGGGGGACTTGTAGCAACCCTGCGGCACATAGAAATCCTTGAGACCGTCATGACGCACTTCTATGCCAAAGCGCTTCATCACATCCATCGTCAGTTCAATATACGGAGCAGAAATAAGTTCCCCTTCCACGTGAATGTGGAGCGGAGTTTTGCAATACGGAGCGCAAATCAGAAGCGCTGTGAGGTACTGGCTCGAAATGTTTCCGCGGACACTCACATCGCCGCCCTTGAGGCCATCGGCCTTGATGCGAACCGGCGGGTATCCTTCGGACTCTAAATATTTGATATCGGCATCCAATGTGCGGAGCGCATCGACAAGATCGCGAATCGGGCGTTCGCTCATGCGTTCTTCGCCGCGCAAAATGAACTTGCCCCAACCGAGCGAAAGCGCTGCAGTTAACGAGCGCATTGCTGTGCCGGCATTCCCGAGGAAAAGCTCAATTGCAGGACTCGGGCCATCGAACGGGCCGCCATGCCCTTCCACTACGGCATCGGTAAAATCATCCGCGAAATCAATTTTCACACCCAGACGCTTCAGGGCCTCGCCCATATAGCGCGTGTCATCGCTCTTGAGCAAGTTCTTGAGATGGGTCGTTCCCTCGGCAAGCGCAGAAATCAAAAAAACGCGATTCGTGATACTCTTGGACCCAGGCAGGCAAAGAGAACCCTCAAAAGAATGATAAGCAGGAAGCTGAATAAAACTGGGGCGAAATTGGAAATCGTTCATACAAGAAAAATTATACATTTTTAAATGACACTGTCTTTTCGGATGCGACGAAAGCAGAGCGAAAATCAAACAACAACGTGAGGAACAACATGGAACCGGAAGTCACGACCAAAAATTTTGAAGTACGTTTCTCGGACTGCGACCACCACAGCCGACTCAAGCTTTCAAATCTCTTCCTGTTCATGGAAGAAACCGCCATCGCCGATGCCGAACAAAATGGTTTTGGCATTTGGAAAATGATGAAATCGGGCTACACAACCGTCATCACGCGCATGAAAATTCGCTTGTTGCACCACCCGGTCTGGGGCGAAAGGCTCTCCGTCTCTACGTGGGCAAAAGACATTATCAAGGACAAAGTTTGTCTAAAAGACTATTCCATTCTCGATGCGCAAGGGCACTCCATCGCGCAGGCAACGTCTTCGTGGCTCTTGGTGAACATGAAAACTGGCAAGGCAGAAAACCCGGCAAATTCGCCATACCCGATTCCATTGATTCAGGGCAAGAACGCGCTCCCTGAAATGATGGATATTTTGGATCCGCAAATAGACCCGAAGATTGTCGGGACCGAAATCGCGAAGTACAGCGACCTTGACATGAACAAGCATGTGAACCATTGCCGCTACGTAGACTGGGTTACGGATTCTCTCGATGCCGAAGAACTCAAAAGCAGAAGAATTCGTTCAATACAAATAAATTACATTACGCAAATTCCGTTAGGCGGCAAGGTAAATATTGTAAGGTTTAAAAATACGAACCACCACGCCTACATTTTCGGAATGAACGCCGACGACATGGCACAATGCCATTTCCAAGCGAGAATCGGATTTGCGGATTAAGGCAATTCGGAGTTCGGAGTTCGGAGTTCGGAATTAGGAATTAGCGCAAATGCATAGGCCGAGCGTCAGCGTGGGCGACTAGCGAAGCCATCCCTATTTACAACAGCGCGGTTTTCAGCAAGCGTTCTTCGATTTCGAAGGCGCTTGGTTTGTCTTTGGGCGTAAGGCGTTTGCCTGTACCGTAGAGGTGCTGCATCATTTCTAGGAGCGTGTATTCGCGATCGAAATAGCCAATGTCCGGATTCGGGCAAATGGTAATCGGTTCGCGAGCGCGAGCGGGTTGCGAGCCACGAGCGACGGCGACACATTCCGGCTGGTAATGGAGCGATGGGCTTTTCTCGCGGAGTTCTTCGCGGCCAGCATTCCCGAGGAAACGGCAAATGCACTCACGCGAAAGCGTCATACGACGAAGTTCATTATACTTTTCGCGAATCGCCGCAACCGCCTCATGGATTCCATCGGTCGCTTCGCTCCCTCCAGAATGACTGAGCGGACGAAGTTCTTCCTTTTCCAGTTCGTCAATTTCCGCCAAGCGCTGCACCACGTACTCGCGGGATGCCATGCAAACCGGATGGTCAAAGCCTGGAACCTTACGGCAAAGGTAATGCTGTCGGCACGGGAATCCCGGCTTCAATTCAGGAGCGTTCGACTTTTCGCTTTCAGGTGCAAAAAACTCTTCGACTTTTTTACGGCAAAGTTCTGCGGCCGTCGAAGTCCGCAAATTCACAAACGGGATTTCAAGCGGAGACGCATGGCTAATGCATACATCTTCCGGCGTCGCCGCCGCAAGCATGCGGCGGGTGGCTTTGTCCATGCTCGTTGCTTGAGGCACAAGCAAGAACGGAGTCCCGACACCCACGCCATCAATCCCGAGCGACATGATTTTCTCGACATCTTCGGGGGAACAAAGCCCACCCTGCGCGGTAATCCGCGCAGACGCCGCCGGCGGCACAATTCCTGAAACGGGTGCACTCGATTCCGCAAACTTTGCAATCATCGCACGGGTAGTTTCAAACAACTTCTCGCGATTTTCAACAAATTCTCGAACAACATCCAAGAGCAACTTCTTCGATTCAAAAAACGCATGACCGCCACAGTTCACCCCGGATTCAATGCGATACTCGTAAACTTCCAAGCCCTTCTTCGCCAAATAACGCCCTTGGATTAACGCCGATCGATAATCCGAAACCTTCAGAATGATTTTCTTCGAAGGCGCCTTTCCATCAACCCTATAAAATTCCTTGTACTTTGCAATTTCTTCAAAGACCGCCAAATTCACGCCCGCACTCAAGACAAGCGAACCCTTCACTTTTGACGCCGCAAAACCGCGCACAGCATCAAAAGCAGCCTCTTCGTGATTGAGTCCAACCATGATATTCGCCTGAATCTCACCCGGCGCCATTTTCTCGGTAAGCGCCGCTTCGGCCGCAATCCGCGCAAGCCCCGTCTTTGCAAAAATTCCATCGTACTCCACGCGGAGCCTGGAATCTAGCGGCAACATCAGAAAATAAAGGTCCTTGTCGCTACCGCCATCAAAGCGTTCCGCACAAAGTCTCGTAAATTTGCGTTCTACTTCGTCTGCAACAAAATCCAAATACGAACGAATGCGTCCAATGCGAGTCGTCTGCGGAGAGCCCAAGTCAAGTCCCAAGCGCTCCGCATAGGCCATGCGGTATTCTTCAAGAAGCCCATCATCCACAAGCGAAATCACAGATGTAATGCCCAAATGCGCCACACGAATCGGCGTATCAGCCGTGTAGCAAATCCCCATAACCGGAATATGTATCTTGTGAACCATAAAGCCCTCGAAAATTAAAGTCCTCGAAAACCTCGCTAATACCCAAATGCGATGAAACAATATAATAAAGAACTTTGAATTTAGAGCTTAGTTTTAAAAAAAATTTATCTGAAGTAGATTTCAGAAAGGATGTTTAACGAGATGGCGATTCCGCAACGGTGTGCGGAATGACAGCGTACGGTAAAGGACGTTCGACAAGAAAGCGATTCCGCAACAGCATGCGGAATGACAATACAAAATACAGTCCAACCCCCGTCATTCTGACACTAGAGCGAAGCGATAGTGGAAGAATCCAGTTATTTCTAGCGTAAAACGCCCATGCTAGGCGAGAGTTCAAAGCGGATCGAGCCCTGTAAATCTGTACGAAATAACTTCGCCGAATCCCCAAGCACAATGTTCAGCTTGCGAACAACAGATGGTGCCGGATGCCCATAGCGATTCTCCGCCCCGACACTCACAAAAGCATACTTCGGAGACACCTGCGATAAAAATTCTAGCGTATTGCTCCCCGCCGAACCATGATGCCCAACTTGCAAAAGGTCCGCCGAAAGAGTCGGATTCATCTCGAGCAATTGACGCTCCCCGACCGAATCCAAATCGCCCGTCAATAGCAACTTGCCCACGCCGAATCGTCCAAGCAACACCACGCTAGCCCGATTCTCCCCCACCCGCACATAGCTAGCCGGCCACAAAACATCGAACCGCGGACTTCTCTCACCGATGGTTCCACCCGAACCCGCCGTGGTCCCGGCCTCCCGCTCCGAAAAAAGCACGGACTCGCCTCGCCACAACGTATCCACCGGAATCCCGAGCGTACGAGCCACCCGCATCACGCTATCGCAGAAAAAATTGCACGATGTATCCGTACCCACATACAGACGCCGCACGAAAACACCCCGACCAGGGAGTTCCATAAATCCACCAATATGGTCCCGATGAAAATGACCTAGCACCACCCAATCTAGCGTATCCACCCCGCGTACCACAAGCGAATCGACCACCCCAACCGAATCCGGCCCGAAATCGTACATTGCATACCGCCCGTTCCATTCCAAGAGCACAGCAAGCCCCTGCCCCACATCAATCGACGTGATACGCATAGGAGCACCATCCTCCGAATTCCCGCTCACATACATGCAACTGCCGAAAAACATCGACACCGCCACAATCAAAATCCATATTTGTTTCATGCGCACTCCTTTTTGTTACGTTTTCTCTTATATAACACGCTTTTTTCACGATTTTTGTTCGCAAAACCCCTCACAAAAATGATGTTTTTTACAAAAAGCCCATTTTTTACTATCTTTACAACTAATTGAGGTCTCTATGCAATTACCTAAGTACAAAAAGAAGAAACGCATCAAGCTCAAAGTCTGCCAGGAACCCGGTTGCGGCCGTGAATTCTGGGGTCACCCGATTGCCAAGTACTGCGAACTGCACCGCGACATCAAGCAGCGTCAAAAGCAAAAGAAGGATATCGAGAACATCGAATCCAAGAATATCATCTTCCGCCACAACTACACGGAAGCCATGGACTTGGAATTCAAGTGCTGCCTCGATGGTTGCGACAACACCTTCACCATCCGCATTTTCCCGAAGCAGTACGTTTACCCGCGCTTCTGCATGGAACACAGAAACGACTTCAAGCGTGCGAACTTCCTCAGAATCATGCAGAAAAAGTAGTCGCCAAGCGCTAAAAACAAATTTTTTAGAAAAAAAGTTGTCGCCATCCCTTGAAATTTGGGATGGCTTTTTTATATTTGGTCTCGCTACATGGTGGATGTAGCTCAATTGGTTAGAGTCCCAGATTGTGATTCTGGATGTTGCCGGTTCGAGTCCGGTCATCCACCCGCAAAAATCCCGCGATTATTCGCGGGATTTTTTTGCGCATTGTTTGACCTCACTTTGCAATATCTTGAAAACAGGATCAAATCAAGCTCCAACACAACACAAAAAAAGACCCGCAGGGTATTTAGCCCACGGATCTATCGTCATCGTCAATCAAATAATTCTAATTCATAATTTAAAATTGACTGGATTCTTCACTTCGTTCAGAATGACGACGCAGTCTTAGTTCTTCACGCAGCGAACGGAATTCCCGACGTTTTTGTTTTCGTCGTTTATGCACCCTTTATCACATTTCATGTTATTATCCAGTGTCAGTTTGTAGGTGTAGTCACTATAGTGATCAAAGGAACTCCAGAAGTTTGCTTCGTCGCCAACGTGCTCGAAACTTCCATTATAGTAACCAGCAGGCAACACAGAAAAACCGAAAGCATCAGAGCCATTTCCATTTTCTGACCAGCCGCTTTGGGATTTGAGAACCTTATTCTTATTTGATTGCCAACCCACAGCCGTAAGCATAAACCCCCAGAAGTGAGTGCCGCAGCCAATGCACTTGTGCAATTGGCTATGGCCGAACGCAAGGGGGTTCTGCACCCCCGAATGTCACTCCGGTCATACGTCATCCTGAGCGGAACACAGTGGAGTCGAAGGATTCAGTCCTGAATGTCATCCTGGACCCTGGAGTGCGCAGCACGATAGGGGATAGGGTCCACTGCATTATGTTTAATATGTTTGCTCCGAGGGACATTTCGCACACTTTTGCAGACCGCTTCAACTCGGCTTGCGTGGGGACTTCTACGGAGTCCCTTGCTAATCTTGGCACTACTCCGTAGTGCAGACTGCTGCACCCGGCTTATTCATACCTCATGCAACGGACAGAGAACCCATGGTCCTTAGCGTCGTAGACGAACGGGCTGGTTCCGTCACTCCTCACAAGCATGTAATCTGCGTATATCTCGAAATCTTCCTGGGACGAGCTCCAAAAGCACGCTTCGAAGCCCTCATTCGTGAAGCTAGAATCAAGGAATCTATTGCGTGTAAAATCGCGGTTTCTGTAATAATCGCGGATTCTGTAGCCAGCAGGCAACACAGCAAAGGAATAAGTGTCCCTTCCGTTTGCGCTAGCAATCGTGTCCACTGGACACGAAGTGCCATCTAGGGCATCATCGTCACACCATTCGTACCAGCCGCTAGTGGACCTGAGCGCCTCACTCGCCGTTGAACCGCCAACAGCTTCATAAAGTGCATACCACTCATCTAGAGAAGGCAGATGCCAGCCATCGGGGCAAACGCCCCGAACAGGGCCGTAACCCCTGTTGCATTTTACGCCATAGCCACAGCCCTTAGCTTTTGTAGACCATATTCCCGCACTGTCCATTGCGGCGCTCCATAGATATAAGCGACCATATTTCTCACAATAACTAGCACTATCATTATAGCAGAAACTGGAGGAATCTAATCCCTCAGTGGGTTGCAAATAGGCGTAGTTCAAATTCTCTGCCATCCAAATTTGTTCGCCGATTTTTACAATCTTGTATGTTTGCCCGTCACGCCCATCAGTCATAGTTCCTGTAACTCCAT
>CAMJNF010000068.1 GCA_946407235.1 uncultured Fibrobacter sp.
ACGGGATGTATGCCGCCGTGCGACAGATTATTCACATTCTGTAAACAGAAATCTTTCGCACAACAGTCTGTAGATCCCGTCGCCTGCGGCCCTTGGATGACAAGCCCAGGTGACAAAGCATAAAAAAAGCTCCCCGCAGTGAGCAGGGAGCCACAAATTCATTCTATTTCTTTATTTAACATCACAACCGGCACTCGGATTCGTCCAGCCGTTTTCTGGAGGAGCCTCGCCCGCCTTCCAGCAATGGAGCGTGTCAAGCACATCGCCTTCCTTGTAAGTGGACCAGTCCGTCACCTTCTTGATGTTGGTTTGCGTAGTGGTGTTGAATCGGCTCATGTAATGGTCGATCAAGTACTGCGGGCATTCCACTTCTTCGATGTAGTAGGTCGGATTGTCTGCAGCCTTGTACCAGTCGGCAAACCAGTGGCAACCGCGCAAAAGGTTCGGGAGGCCGGCGTCGCCGAAGGCCGCGTCGCACATATCCTTGATGCAGGTCTGGTACGCGACAAGAGTAGCCTCGTAGCCGAGCTTGTTCTGGCATTCGGTCAAGAATCCGCCAAAGCCTGCGCCCCAGTTAAAGTCGCGGCCTTTGTTTACCTGAACAGTAAGAGCGTCAAAGGCGCCCACGCCACCGCCCGGTACCATCAAGTCGAACTGGCCTGCCGGAAGATTCGGGTTACCGCCAGCCACATCCATACCGATGTTAGAGGCCATCACAATCATGTGCTTGCCCTTGAGCGCCCGGTGAGTTTCCCTTGGCGGGTTGTTTTCCATCTCGTTTGCGAAGTGGCCGTCGTACTGCAAATGGTAGCACTTGCCGCACTTGCTATCGGCAGTGCCCGCAACGTATGCATAAGAAAGCGTATCGTTCACGGCAATAGGCGCCATGTCCGTGCAGGTGAACACGCCCTTTTCCTTTTCGTCGCCGCAAGCGCTCCTGGTCCCGTTATAACCGAACCAGGCCCTCGATACGTCACCCAAGGTAAAGGTAGGGACTTCGACATCGTGAATGTTGCAGTTACGCGCAGTGCCATAGTCGGCAATGTAGGCCGCATCGGAAGACGTGTCTGCACGAGTCACATCGTTAGCGTTTTCCCTAAGCCAGGAGCAATGCGGCTTGCAAGCATCCCAGTAGCGGGTATTCCAACCGCGCTTTGCCGTAGCGCTGATGTCCTTGGTGTATTCGGCCGGAGGCGGGCCGTAAGATTCAAGAGTCGGGAATCCATCTGCACCTAATTCTGGTTCAGCACTGCTAGAGCTTTCAACGGCAGACGAATTCGGAGTGGCGCTAGATGTCGGATTGACTGAAGAGCTCGACTGAGACGGCCCACCATTGCTAGAACTCGTCGCCGAATTAGGCGGAACAACCACAGAAGAACTCGAGTTAGAGGCACTGGATCCCGGCGCCACAGAAGAGCTTGATCCCAAATCGCCACTTCCATCTACACTAGAGCTGCTTACAAAACAATCGACACTCGATGAAGAAGCCGCAACAGACGGAGTAAGCGGAGATGGAGAATCATCAGAGCAGGCGCTATACATTGCAACGGCGCCCGCAGCCAATATCGAACTCAATAAAATTTTTTTCATAATCATCCTTTAAATACCTCGTCTAAAATTAGATTTAATCCTCTAAAAAAGACACAAAAAAAAGCTTTTAAAAAGAGTTTTTGTGAGCATTCCCCCCCCCAAAAAGAAACGCCCGGGAGCGGCGGCTTCCGGGGCGTTTCTAATTGCGATTGAGGCGTTTTCGTTCGCGATTCGCGAGTTTTAGATTCTCTTGAGCACAAACATGTGGCCGGGGGCCTTTGCCGGGTCAAGCTTCACATAGTTCTTGTTACCACGCCATACGTAGCTTTCGCCAGTCACGATGTCCTTCAAGAAGAAGAACGAATCGTTCTGGAGTCCAAGCTTAGCCATGTCAAGTTCCACAATACCTTCTTGCACGTGGTCCATATCCATGTTGCATACGCACAAGATAACGTCTTCGCCAGTCTTCTTGGAATAAACCATCAACTGTTCATTCTGCGCATAATGGAATTCGAGGTTATCGTATTCCTGTAAAGCAACATGTTCCTGGCGAGCGACATTCAGACGACGAACAAAGTCTTGAATGCCCGGGCCACTCCAATTGTGTACTTTGTACTGATACTTTTCGCTATCCGCCAATTCTTCCTTGATCGGGCTCGGGATATTTTCGCAGAGTTCGTAACCGTTGTACATACCGGTCAAGCTGCTAAGCGTTGCCGCAAGGAAATAGCGCTGCTTGAACGCATTCGGTCCTTTGTACGCAAGATACTTCGGGAAGATATCCGGAGTTGTCGGGAAGAAGATACCACGCATGTATTCCTTAGCGTCGGACTGCGTGAGTTCCTTCAAGTACTGTTCGAATTCCCACTTTGCACTGCGCCATGCAAAATACGTGTAGCTCATGTCAAAGCCAGACTTTGCCAAGCGGTGCATCATCTTCGGGCGGGTGAAAGCTTCGGCGAGGAACACGAGTTCCGGACGTTTTTCCTTCACATCGGCGATGAGCCATTCCCAGAACGGGAACGGTTTGGTGTGCGGGTTGTCGATACGGAAAATTTCAACGCCCTTGTCGGCCCAGAACAAGATAATGTTCTCGATTTCCTTCCACAGAGCCTTGTAGTTCTCGTTGTAGTAATCGAACGGATAAATGTCTTCGTACTTCTTGGGCGGGTTTTCGGCGAACTTGATACTGCCATCCGGTTCGTGATAGAACCATTCCGGATGCGACTTCACATACGGATGGTCCGGGCTGCAGTTGAGCGCGATATCGAGCGCCAAGCGGAGTCCCTTAGCACGAGCCGTCTTTGCAAAATGCTCGAAGTCCTTCATCGAACCAAGTTCCGGGTCCACATCGTAGTGTCCGCCATTCTTGTTACCTACGGCATACGGGCATCCCGGTTCCAGCGGATTACCCTTCTTGTCAACCTTGGCATGGAGCGCGTTGTTTGCGCCCTTGCGGTTCGTAACACCAATCGGATGAATCGGTACAAGATAAACCGTATCGAAACCAAGACCCGCAATGTAGTCGAGTTGCTTTTCGCAGTCCTTCCAGGTTGCACTCTTCTTCGGATCCGTGCCCTGGCTCTTCGGCCACATTTCATACCACGTACCTACACGGCTGTAGACCGGATCCACGCGGAGCTTCATCACCGGACTTTCCGTCGGAACGTCTTTGGGTTCCTTGGTCCAAGCGCAAATCTTGTATTCGTAATAGCCGATGTTTCCGACCGTAAACGAGCCTTCCCACAAGTCATTATCGACAAAATGCATCGGAGCCTGTTCCCATTTTTTCTTGGAAACGTGGCGGTAAAAAATTGCGGCATCGTACTTTTCGTGACTGTGGCGGAAAATGTCAGCCTGAAGTGTCACGGTATCGCCGGGTTCACGCTTGAGCATGAAGCGGCCGCCCTCAATGTTCGGGCGAATATTTTCAATAACGAGATTTTCTTTTAGAGTTGGAATAGTAGCCATAATGGCCTGAATGTAGAAAAAAGTTGGCAGAACTTAGTTGGTAGAGCTTAGATAATTCGGAATTAGGAAGTATGAATTAGGAATTGAGATTGTCATCCTGGAGGCACAAAGTGCCGATAGGATCCAGTAACATTCTAGTGGGTAAAGCTTAGTTATAAGTTCCAAGCTCTAACCCCTAAACCCTACTTAATCCGGATTATCTGCACGTCCTTGATCCAGAACGTAGCTTTCTTCTTTCCAAGATTCAAGTCCAATCGAGCAAACGGGTCCGTCACAATCGCCGTAAATTCAACTTCGAACGAACGACCCGTTTTCGTGACAGGCACATGTTCTTCAAAACCAATTTTTTCATACGTGATATACGATCCAAGACGTGCCGTAATTTCTGTTTCGATATCAGACCAAATCGTAAATACAAACTTGTACTTAGCACCTTTCGCCACAGAAATATCTTCATGGAGGAGTTGTACACTGTAGGACTCAGTGCCACCTTCCGAAACATGGACCTTCATCAAATTGGACTTGCCATCTTCGATTATCGCCGTATCTGCAGCGCCGCCTTCTTGCGTAAAGAAAATCCAATCCTTTCCACCATCTTTAAAGTTTCCGTTAGTAACAATGTTCTCATTGAACACATTATTCAATTCATTCAAAACATCAGGCGTATAATTCTTAATGGTCATAGCCTCATCATTCGTATATTCATACCACAATGAAAGGAAGCTAGGAATAAAGCGTTCATTCAGTGTATTCCAAACGTTTTCATTGGAATTTTCGCTTATACGAATTACGCCATCTTCGCCGACCTTTGCAGAGGCAAAGTCAATTCCATCGACAAAACGATGCACATGGAATACCACAGACAAATTAACCAAAGAATCTTGAATATCGATCTGCGAATTGCGATACATCAAGCTGAACAACTGGAAATGGGACAATTCATAAACAAAGGGAACTTTCTTGTCACCAACGCGTACACGACCATATATCGAATTATAGCCGCCCTGTCGAATAATCTGGAACGCGACCTTTATTTCCTTGAGGAATCCGCTGGTTCGTAAACTGATGTTTTTAAAGGGTTCCTTGACAACGTCTCCATCCGTAAACGAAATCGGTAGCACCGCAGCCGGGTCGCCGACATCCGGTCCAAGATAAGAATTATCCTCTCTCGGTTTTTGGTCGGCTATATAGTAGCTGCAAGTAGAGCGGACCTCGGTAAGCATAAGGCGGAACGTATCGATAACCACATTTTCATCTTCAGATGCGGACTTCGCCAGAGAAGCCTTTTTCGTTTCGGTATAATCAATCGAGAAATTAGCCGTAAACCCAACATTCCTGGAAGCAATTTCCGGATTTCCAATTTCAATACCGGCCGAAGTGTCGGATTCAGAACATCCAACCGCCCACAATGCAACAAGCACAAAACCGATTATTGAAATCAAAGAACGCATCATACTCCTCGTGTTAGAGGGTACAGCTGGATGTTGACTTGAACAACCTCCTCTGCATCCCCCGCTTTGGCAGAGAAATCTAGCAGTTCTTTGCGCATAAGTTGCAAATGTTTTTTCAAATTGGGGAAATCTTCGCGCTTTATGCTAAAAGTCAAGGCCGAGACATCCCTTTGCGGGCCCGGAAGCGCAGAAAGCATATTCGCCGAGAGCTTCAACATTTGCAGATGGTACATCTTGACCATCATATCCTGGACTTCGTCGTCAGTAGTAATCAAAGGATCGCGCTGGCGGAAGCCATTGGCAGTCTTTACCAGGAGTCCAAGTTCAACGAGAAGCTTGAGCGATTCCGTCACCTGCGCAGGCGTTACAAGCCCCCCGAGGCGTCTAGAAATCCAGTCGGGGATGGGTCGAAAATCCTTGAGCGCCACCATCTCGAGGATGGCAGAATGATGCCATTCGCGGAAAATGCGGAACTGCGCCTTTTCCATTTTGTGCAATTTGGAACGTGGGCTCGCCTTCAAAAGCTGGGCGTAATAAACCTGCTTATCGGCATCCGTTTGAGCCTGATTGAAAAAAACGAGACTTTCAAAATATGCGGCACGCTGGCCATCCAAGCCGAGACCGTGAATGAGCTTGACAACTGTATTCTTGGTAATATTTCGCTTGCCATCGATAGTAAGCTTCAAATGGGCGTGGCTCGAAAGCCCTGCCTTTTCCGCGAAGAAACGGAGGCTGAACGCCGGAACCGTCTTCTTTTTGAACTCATAGTAGTCCTGCAAATACACACGATAATTCGTGTACTGCAAAACATCAGGTTCAACTATGCGATTTTCTCCTGTTTCCATACGATACAAAAATAGAAGTCTTCCGCCACAAAATCAAAAAATAAGATTACAATCTCGTTTACCGAGGTAACCAATGGAGTTACTAGTTCGGAGCTACTAGTTACTAGAACTTAGAATTTAGAGCTTAAAACTTAGAAAATGCACACGCAACGTCATTGCGAGGACCCTCCAAAACTTTTTATCAAAAGGGGGGACGACTCCCCCTGATTGCAGCCCCGGCTTAAACAGTCGGAAGTAGGAAGTAGACAGTAGGCAGACTCACTCGAATTGCACAAACGCATTCCCCGCCGGGTCTTCCACCACCCCTTCTAGCGGGGACACACCACCTAAAGGTGGCCATGCCCACATAAGTGCTGAAGCACTAAGTGGTCAAAGGCCGCAACGCCCCGTAATGCTCAGCAGAAATCTTTCGCCAAGAGCGAGAAGCGCAAATGGTCTTCGAACCGCCCGTGGAGGAATTCATATTCGCGGCATACGCCTTCTTCCTGGAAGCCAGCACGATGGGCGACCGCAACACTCTTCAGATTACGGACCGACGCCGTCAGTTCCAAGCGGTTGAGCCCCATCGCGAACGCCTCGCCCGCCACAAGCAAAAGCGCCTCGGTCGCAAGCCCGCGCCCGCAAAAACGCTTGCCAAGCCAATAGCTGACCGTTGCCGAGCGATGCTTCCACTGCACCCACCCAAGCATAATGCAACCGGCAATTTTTTCGCAGGGCGCTTCGTCAATGTTCGCGCAAGCCTCGTTTTTTTCGAAAACGCCCCAGCAGGCGCCATTCGCCATTTGCGCTTGCATATCCCAAGACTCGATTCTTGATGCCACATCTTCGACCGATCGGCACTCATCCGGCCACGGCAAATGCTCCGACAAGAACTCACGGGATTCGTCAATGAGCTCAAACAACGCTCGCGCGTCCGCTTCACAAAGCGGCCGCAGCACGACTTGTTCGCCATCCACTTCTTGCAGCGAAAATTCGCAAGGTTCTCCGTCTAAAAAATCGCTCATTATGACCTTTTGCCCCAAAAAAAACAATCACCCCAAAGAGTACATATTTTCGTTGGTCGAGGACGACGCGTTCCCTTTGTCAAGCCCTACTTGATAGGGCTTCTCCTCTTGTTTTTAAAAAAGGGAGATTCCCTCCCCATACGCGGATCATGCTCACATAAGTGCTAGTAGCATTCAAGGCGAGTGTCGCGACAGGCTGCTCGCAGACTGTCATGATTGAGCCGAAGAAGCTGACGCAAAGCGTCAAAGCACTAAGTGATCAAAGAGCTCTGCGGCGGGAATGACAAATGCACTTCGTTCGAGGATGACAGAAAACGAAAACCCCGGTAGTGATCTACCGGGGTTTTCAGTGCGGATGAAAGGACTTGAACCTTCATGCCCTCGCGAGCACTAGAACCTGAATCTAGCGTGTCTACCAATTCCACCACATCCGCGTGGTGCACCAAATTTCGAAAAAAAACACCCTTTTGTCAAGGGGAGATGTTTATAAATAAGGCTATTTATAGAAGGCCGTTAAAGAGAAATGCACAATGAACGTCATGCGGGCGGGGCCCCAGCTCGGAGTTGCGAAGGCCGCACGGGCCCCTCCCTGCACCCTCCCCATCCTTGGCCGACGCTCTATTCTCACACCGTTAAATTTCATTCCCTTTACTAAACAAAAAACTCGCTTTACACAAAAAAGCGATTGCATTTTCACAATTTTAAAGTGGCGGAAATTTGGCGGTTATTTGCGGATGGCATCGCGGATCCAATCCATGCGCTTGTCTTTCCAATACGACCAGTCATGCTCGCCCTCCGGGTCGAACCGGAGTTCGCAGTCCACCTGAACCGCCTTGCAGAATTCTTCAATCCACGGAACTGCCTGGTTCGACGGATAAAGCCTATCCTTACCGCCCTGCAAAAAACGCCAACGTCCAGAACGCATCCGTTCCGCATTTGCGCTCGCAAGCTCGCCGGCCTCTCCAAGCATCTTGCCGAACGAGCTCATCAGCAAGCGGTCATTCACCGCTCGACGGCCTTCCAGCGAATAGAAAAGTACGCCCAAAGCTCCGTCCGAAACACCCACCAGCGAAACCTTTTCCACAGGCGATTTCCGACGGGCCGCAACAGAATCCAGCGCCGCGTCAACAGCATCCATCATTCCTTTTGTGACCCAGTGATTTCCACGGCACGCCGAAACGCTTACCACAATTTTTTTAGGATAAAGATTTGCAAAATCATTACCGGCCACAAGCCCTTTCGCGCAATTGCCGCTACCCATTCCACCATGGAACCAGACAACGACAGAAGACTTGGCCGAACCCGTGCGAGGCCACCAGATTCCCGTTGGACTTTGAACGCCCGATGCACCGACCGGAACCGAGAGCGAATCCGATGCTGCAAAAGCATCCACAAACGCAAGCAAAAAGGCAAAAGCCAAAGCTAAACGTTTCATGATTCCACGCCGCTCGGCGATTCTTGTGGTTTAAGCTGTCGCGGTTTATGCACGAGCGCCACAAAAATCAGGATAATTCCCAAAATGAACATGAACGCCACAATACTTACGCCCACAAAGCACCAGTAAAAATGGTAACCGTCCATCAAATCTTCCCAGGTAAGGGCGCCGTCTGTAGAGGCCATCGACTTAACGATAAACTTGTCCCCCACCTTGACCGCACGGACTTCCATCGGCACATCGCTCGCATTCGATTCCGAGAAATCGAACCATTCCGCCAACTCGTCCAAAAGATCATCGTTCACGTAAAGGACGAACGTGCACTTCGAATCCCCGTTAAGTTGAAAATAGATCTTATCGAAGAACGGAATGTTCGAGCCGCCAAACAAGCTCGGCACAGCGGCATAGCTCACCTTGCCGTAGAAAAAGTGCTCTTCCCATTCGGCAGCAGCAAAACCATATTCAACGGAAAACTCTTTTGTAATCGTCCTTGCAAGCGGGTAGATGTACCAAGAAATCCAACTAGCAAGAAAAATCAGCAATAAACCAAAATTGATAAAAGCAACTTTACGAACACGCAAAATAGACATCGTAATCCTTACTGTTTAGACTTGAATATAAAGAAGAATGTGGCAAGCAAAAGTACCAGCGACAAAAAGTAAAACGCAAGCGGGACCTTCGCCGACAACGAAATTTCCTTCACATTTTCCATCTGGAAAAAGTGGAGCAATTCATCACTTGCACTTAAAGTCTTATCGTTATCGAACTGTTTCCAGGCACTATGCAAATCCAAATTTTTTTTGAACAGCGATTCCACTCGCTTATTGAACGCTTCAGGCAGTTCCAAGCCTTCCAGTGCAACCGCATACCCCGCCCTTGCAGAATCAAGTTTACGCATAAGCGGCAATTCGACGCCCGCCGAATTCATTTCCATCAAACGGTAAACTTTTTCAAGTTCGTCAAACCAAGCAGAACGCTCCGAAAGGTAACGCTGCAAGCAAGAAACTTTCGCAAGCACACTCGACTTAAAATTGGCGACCGAAGCCTTTGACGGAGCCGAGAACCCCGCCTGCTCCAACTTCTGGATACCGCCTTCGAACGAAAGAGCCACCTCGCGGAGCGTCATCATCTGCGAAAGGACCACCGCCGTATCGACCTCATAACCGTTCTTGACATGTTCCATAGAACGCATCAGGCTTGCATCCGCAAACTGGTAATCGCAAAGCGACTTGACGTACTGGGAATAAACAGCCACCTGCGGTTTCTGCGAAACATAGAACAATGCCGTAAGGCAAATCGTAAGCACAACAACGAGCCAAATCCACGGAGTCTGGATTTTCATGTGCAAAGTTTCTGCAATTATTTTTTTTGTTTGCTCGTTCACATCTAGAAATTACTTTTTTTCTACTTTACGAACAATGAAGCTCCGTCAATTAATCGCATTTTCTGCACTTTTATGCTATTTCGCCGGCTGTACAGTCGAGCGAGCCGAAGAACATATTCTCGCAAGGCACGCTAACGGTGTCAAAAAGACCTCCATCTGGGTCTACCCCGACGGTACCATCCTCAAACGGAACGAATGGTACAACGATGGCATCAAGGAACTCGAAATCCCTTACAAAGACAGCCTCCCGCATGGAGAATTCAAGCGCTGGACCGGTTTTGGCGATGTCGCGATGATCGGGCGCTACAACAAAGGGAAAAAAGACGGCAAGTGGACAGTCTACTACCAGAACAAGAAGGTCGAAGCAGTCCAATATTATAAAGACGACCACCCCGTTGGCGACTGGGAAGGCTGGCACCACAATGGGACAAAGGCAATTGAAATGCATTACGATGACAACGGGAATCCCACTGGCGTTTGGAAAAAATGGCACGACAACGGAGTGCTTGCCGAAGAGAACAGCAACTGTCATGACATGGAGAGAAACGATTCTGCCGAGTACACGCCAATACCAGGGTACATCAAGCGTTACGGTCGAAACTGCAAAATTATAGAGCACTTTGCATGTTCCGACGACCATTTAGACGGAGTATATAAGAAATACTACGAATCATACGGACCCGTCGATTCTACTGCAGGAAATTGCGAAAAAGCACAAATCAAGGAAGAAGGGGTCATCGACAACGAAATTGACTTAGGAGCACACACCACCTACAGGGCTGACGGTTCTCTCATCAAAAAAATCCAGTCAAGCTTTTTCAAGGGACGTGAAAAAATACAGTGGTTCGATGAGAACAACAACGTTGTCCGAGAAAGCAATTTTATTACGGAAGAAACAGACGGACCTGTAGAAAGCTCCGGCATTTCCTACGGAACTTGTGCCAACTCTTCCACGCTGTTCTGCGCCGAGACTTCGTTTGTTCGTTCTTCTTGGCCCAGCGGGACACTCGACACTTGCACCTTAAGCTACAAGGATGCGTTCAAACAAAGCATCGGCAAGTTTCCGGTATCGTTACGCTACATCAAGGCAGGACACGTTCTTTTGTACGAAGAATTCTGGGCGTACGACGATCCACCGACAAGCTATGGAGATCCAGCTCTTCGCATAAGCCGCAGTTTCTACCCAGACAGCATGGGTGGCAAAATGGCAAGCGAAGGATTCTGGCAGTTTGATCCCAACGACAACAAGTCCAAGCGTCACGGCATCTGGCGCAACTGGTACCCGAGCGGCATATTGAAAGACAGCCTTACCTACGTGAACGGCGAACGCGTCGGCGACCAATTCAGCTACGATAGTACAGGTAAATTAACCATCCACAAGACCGAGAACGGCAAGAACCGCCCAGTCATTATGCACATTTTAGGGAATTAGGAGTTAGGAGTTAGGAATTATTTAATTAGGCGGCAAAGCCGCAATTGTTACAATTCCACATTCCTCATTCCGCATTCCTAATTATCTAATGACGCTAGTGACTTCTATAGACTGCTTCGAGCCTTTAAAGTTCCAGAAGACTGTAACCGTAACTTGTTTAGCGTAAATATGCGAAGCTAGCTCGAACGGCGCCGGAGACTGCAACGAATTGCTTGACGTTGCCGCAACGGTCACCTGCGAAGAATATGTCACAGTAGCAGAGTCGCCAACACCACGCGCCCACTTGCGGTCTATGTTTTGCACTTCAAAAGTCGTATCCTTTAGCGAATTCGAAGGAATCGACTCAAGCCCCACAGACTTGAGAGAATCCAAAACCTGCTGAGCCACTTCAACGGCGCCATCACGTCCACGAATACGCAACAAGGCATCCTGGTTTTCTCCCTGAAGAGTCTTTGCGGCCAAGCAAACAAAACCAAGGACCGCAACAGCGATCAAGATTTTGACAATGACAAAGCCATCTTTACTCTTCAAAAGTTCAACCATCGTTCACCTATAACTTGTTCCAATAACTGCCAGCTCTCCACATCGGGACAATCATATTGCGGTTTTTAAACTTGATCGCCAATCCGTAGGAATCACTCGAGCCATGCTGTATGCAAACATAGCCTTCCGTAGGAGCTGCAGAAAGTCCGATACGTGGCATAAACAAGGCGCCAGCATTTTCACCATCGGAAGCCCAATCGGCTCCATCAAAATCATTAAAACTATCATCTATACTAACGCCAGAGCACCCAAACTTTGCAGGAGGATCGATAGAAAAAGAAACTAGTTCTTCGGCGTCCGAGATATCGCCACAGTCATCGGTCACATAAGCGGTAAGTCTTTGATCGTTATCTTTGAGAACGCACAGGCGCTTGGACATTCGGTTCGATTCATTGGCAACACGTTCCAAAAAAGCAGCCGTATTCAAAGCACAATCTTTCACTTGACTATTAATGGTGCTTATCCTCACGCCATAAACACCCATAGCAGAGAGGATACCCATAATCGCCACGACGACCATGACTTCGATTAGAGTAAAGCCGTTCTTTCTAGAATCGTGTTTCAACATACAGAATTCTCCACAAAAAGGTTTCCGAAGGCCAGACAACCATTCAAAAATTAACAATTAAAGGAAGGAGATTTTCCCTTATAGTCTAAGTGGTAATATATATATTTGCAGCGCATAAGTAAACATTTGTAAACAGAAAATATGTTTTTGCAAAAAAACGTGATAAAATCCATAAAAAACGCAAATTTCAAATATTTTTACCCACACAAATTGCTATATTACACGCGCACAACCTGCCCAGGTGGTGGAATGGTAGACACTGGGGACTTAAAATCCCTTGGGGGCAACTCCGTGCGGGTTCAAGTCCCGCCCCGGGCATTGTTTTTTCAACTTCGCAAAAAGGTGGAAAATCATGATAGAATTCTATCCAAACAGCATCTATTATCCGCGCGAAACGGTTGATGAAAAGTTGGCCAAGGGCGAGCTTGAAAAAACGAAGAAATACCTAATTGACTGGACGGAACGTCATCGCGACGAAATTTGGGAATGCGCCCACGAAGATGCCGAACAGCCTTCCGATGAAATTTTGCTCGACAATCTCCGTGCACTGCTCCTTTGCAAGGGCTCACTGCAGCCGGCGGCCGAAATGGGCGCCATGATTCGTGAAATCACAAAGGAAGTCTGGTACCAGAACGAAAATGGTCCGAAGGATCCGGACATGATTGCGGTGGACTGGCAGACGAAGTACTTGACAAAATGGCGCGAAGCCCGCATGTTCGAAGCATTCGTCCTCATCGAAAAGAATGCTAAACAGCTCATCGAAATTCTAAGAACAAAGTAATTCTCAAGCAAAACTAAGGGCGATTTGCCCACAGCGTAGCTCGTTTGTTAAGCCCCATTGATGGGGCTTATTTTTTTATGGAAATGGAATAATTGCGGCGGCAGCACGCAAAAAAGGCGGACATGGAGTCCGCCTTGTGCTTTTAGACTTTTGTCAATTTATTTCACGTGCACTTGGAGCATCTGCACCTTGCCGCTCGATTCCACACGGACCAGGTAAATACCCGGGACGAAATGTTTGAGCGGGACGATGTGGTTACCGGCAGTAGAACCGCGGTATTGCGTCTTGAGATTGCCCTGCACATCGAACACAGCGACCTTGAGTTCCGAAGCTACAGAATTCGTAACAACAAGCTCGTTATGAGCGTAGACAACCTTGAATGCACCAGCAAGCGTCGCCATAACCGGAGTCGTCGAAGCGCTAGAGCTGCTGGACTGCACGACGCTGGAGCTAGAGGCCGGAGCGCTAGAGGAACTCAACGCGATCACAGAACTGCTGCTAGATTCCGCGACACTCGAAGAAGACGCGATTGCGCTAGACG
>CAMJNF010000069.1 GCA_946407235.1 uncultured Fibrobacter sp.
AGCGGCATGGAAGAAGTCTTGTTGCTCACGGGCGAAAGCCGCGCCAAAAGCAGCGTCGAATACATCGGTGAAGCTTGCAAGCTCGCTCGCAAGTACTTCAAGCTCGTGGGCGTCGAAGTTTACCCGGTGAATGTCGATGAATACAAGTACTTGCACGAATGCGGCGTCGATTACGTAACCGTATTCCAGGAAACATACGATCGCAAGCGCTATGAACAACTTCATTTGCTCGGTCACAAGCGCGTATTCCCGTACCGCTTTGATTCTCAGGAACGTGCTCTCATGGGTGGCATGCGTGGTTGCGGATTCTCGGCTTTGCTCGGGCTTTCTGACTTCCGCCGTGATGCTCTTGCAAGTGCACTGCACGTTTACTACTTGCAAAAGAAGTATCCGCATGCCGAAATGAGCCTCAGCTGTCCACGTCTCCGTCCGATTGTGAACAACGAAAAAATCAGCCCGCTTGACGTTCACGAAAAGGAACTCTGCCAGGTGCTTTGTGCTTACCGCATTTTCCTCCCATTCGTGGGCATCACGGTTTCGAGCCGCGAAAGCAAGGAATTCCGCAATGGCATCGTGAAAATCGCCGCCACAAAGATTTCCGCAGGCGTCTCGACCGGCATTGGTGACCACGAAAGCAAATACAGCGGTCACGACGATGGGGAAGGCGGCGACGAACAGTTCGAAATCAATGACGGTCGCAGCATCGACAAGATGTACGCTGACATGAGCGGTGAAGGCATGCAGCCTGTGTTGAACGACTATTTGTACGTTTAGACTTTAGGTTGTAGATCTTAGGTATTAGGGCTATAATCGCGGCGTTGCCGCAATTACAAGAAAACGCCTCGGAAAATTCCGGGGCGTTTCGTTAATTTTTAGCAAAATATTATTTCTTCTGACAACCTCTTCGTCCTAACGTCGAGAAGCAAGTTCCGTTGTCAGACAAGTAAGCAGATGTATATGTTCCTTTATTGGGACTCAAATACACTTCCACTGAATAAGGGTTACCAGGATCAGTCCAGTGGATGCTTACGGTATAACGAGTGTTTGAATCTGCCTTACCAACGTTGAGCGCTCTACTTTGGAATAAAGGGTGTCTTGGCGTAGTTCTATACCACGTACCATTTTGGTTTTTCCATTCCTGTGAGGTATAAGTATCCTTAGACGATTTATGTTTGTTGTGTATTCTATCGGCAATAATATCAGCAACACCGTCAAAGTTTGCCATTTTGAGGGCTTCATAGAATGTACCATCACTTCCGATCATTGCGCTAACATTGTAAGTATTATTTGCGTTTTTATGAGAGTTCTGCACATTCATGGAATACTGATTGTGAAGTTCAATCACAAACAATGTTGCACCTTGATCAGCGGCAAGACCATTCTGTAGTGTGTTATTAAGACTGCTCTTATTTGCTTTTGGATCAATGGTTGTATATTTCGTCATTGCATCCAAATCCTCAATAAGCGCTAAGTTAATAGCGTTCCTGAGATCGTAAAGCTTCATCAGGTCTATTTTTTCACGAGCTTTTTCGCCTGCACCGAAAAGTTTCGGTACGGCAATGGTGGAAAGTACGCCCATAATAGCGATAACCACCATAAGCTCCATTAGGGTGATACCCCTCTTTGAATTTATAGTTTTCATAATATCGCTCCATATGTTTTTGGACTTTTAGTCCTTTTTTGCTAAAAATACATTTGTTTTTCTAATTGCGACATATTTTTGCAATAAAAATGTAATTTTCGTGAGTAAACTCACAAAATTTGAGCTTTATAATGTTCTATTCCAAAGTAGAGCAATTTTTTCTACCTTTAAAAACATGAAAAATCTTGATACTACGCTCTATTTCATTACCGATAGCACTAGTGTGCCTGCCGAACGCTTTTTGCCGACTGTAGAAGCAGCTTGCAAAGGTGGGGCCACGCTCATCCAGCTTCGCGAAAAGAACCGCTCAACGCGCGAATACATGGAGCTTGCTGCAGCAACGCATGAAATTACGAAGCGTTACAACATTCCGTTGATTATTGATGATCGCGTAGATGTAGCTCTTGCTATAGGTGCCGAAGGCGTGCATGTCGGTCAAACGGATATGCCCGTGAATACAGCGCGGCAGTTGATGGGTGCAGATAAAATAATTGGAGCAACGACGAAGACCGTTCCTCAAGCGCTTGAGGCTTATGAACAGGGTGCCGATTATTTAGGCGTTGGCGCTATTTACCCGACGACGACAAAAGTAGTTACCATTCTCACCAGCGTAGATACGCTTAAAGCCATTGTAAAAGCGGTTCCGATAAAGGTAAATGCCATTGGCGGGCTCAACAAAGATAACATTGATGTTCTCAAGGGCTCTGGAATTTCGGGTATTTGCGCTGTTTCAGCCATCATGAAGGCCGATGATCCGGAGCGTGCCACACGGGAATTGAAGCAAGCGTTTTTGAAATTGGTGGTTAGTGATTAGGATTGCAATAAGAACGTTCCTTTTGCGATCCTGCTTATTAACCACTGTTTACTGTCTACTTCTAACTTCCTACTATTTACTATCTTTCACTGCAATGAAAAAGAATTTAAAGAATACTTTATCGTTTGTTGTCGATGTGGGGAACTCTCACACAGTCCTCGGAATATACAAGGGCGATAAAGTGGTCGACCATTGGAGACTCACGACGCGCAAGCAGACCACTTCGGACGAAGTGATGAATCGTGTTGGCGGTCTCATTCATCTTTCTAAAATTAAGCTTGAATCAGTAACTCATGTAGGTCTTTCAACGGTGGTGCCATCGCTAGAACGCCCGTGGGTAAAAGCTTTACAGACTCTCCTGAAGCGCCCTGTTCAAGTTGTCAGTTCGTCGAATTGTTTGAATTGTCCTATTGCATACCCGAACCCGAGCACGCTTGGTGCAGACCGTCTTTGTAATATTATTGCGCTCAAGGAACGCGGCTATTCTGATGCTATCGTTATCGACATGGGTACCGCTACGACTTTTGACGTGATGAAGGACGGTGGTTTTGCGGGAGGAATCATTATCCCGGGCATTAGCGCAAGTCTCGATGTGCTTACCGAAAAGGCTGCACGTCTTTTGCCAGTGAGCATTGAATGGCCCAAAAATCTTATTGCAAACAATACTGATGACGCCATTCGCGCAGGTCTCTTGTTCGGTTTCATGGCTGAACTTGAAACTTTAGTTGCAAAAATCAAGCAAGAAATGGGGAAGAAGGACGTTCCTGTTTTTGCAACGGGTGGATGGGGCCGTACCATTGTCGGCCATACCAAAATCATTGATACTTACGATCCGTATTTAACTCTCGACGGTGTTCGCCTGGTTGCGCTCCATGGGGATTCTGCCGCCGAAGTCATCGATAAGGATGCCGAAGAGTAATATCCAGGAGGGGCAAATGAAAGCTGTTTTCGCTAGTCTGATTTTAGCAACGATGGTTTTTGCAGAAACCGGTCGTTCAACGGTTATCGGTTCTGAACGAACGCGCAACTTGCGTGGGCTCGATTACGCCCCGATGCTATTTGAATACCATCGCCAGACTGTAGATGACGGCCATCATTTCTTTACATATCCGCGTCGCGATACGACATTCCAGAAGGATTTCTATAAGAATCACAAGAATGCGATGGCGTTCTTTGAAAGCGATAGCGGTTCATCTCATCGATTTGCAATTGCTGTAAGCCCGATTTTAGGAATTGATTACAAGTCTTCTACCGCGCTTGGCGATACGATTTGGCCGGCAATCGATGGAGGACTTTTTATTCGCGGTTTTGCTGATTCTCTCGATTTCGACCTCGATGCACGAATCTATTCCGAAGGCCATGCCGCCAAGAAGCCCAAGAGTTACGACTACGAAGTTTTTGATGTGCAGTCCAAGGACAAAGGCGATGGCGGCATTGATTATGTGAGTTTTGCCCGCTACCGTGCGCATTTGGCCCTGAATTACGCTTGGGCACGCCTCCAGCTAGCCCGAGACGTTTTGCACTGGGGGCCTGGGTATTACAACAATCTTTCGTTGAACCAGTTTGCGCTACCGTACAACATGCTTTCGCTCGACCTTACGTTCGGTCCGTTACGCATTTTCAGTGTTTATGCAGATCTCCGCGTGAACTCTTGGAGTTACAGCAAAGAAAACCTGAACGATCGCAATCTTTACGCGCATCGCTATGAACTCGCTCTCAAAAATGTAACCCTTGGTATTTCTGAATTGCAGGTTCTCTATAACGAGAACAAGCCGTGGCTTTTTGTGCCGATTGCCCCTCTCTTTATTGAAAAGGGAAACTATTCGGAACGTGTGAATAATGGTGCGCTCGCTTTCGATGTTAACGTGCAATTATTCAAGTCGGCCCGTATTTATGGTGAATTTTTCCTTGATGATATGGAATCTCCTTACGCGGTTTACCAGAACCGTTATAGCAACAACCGCTGGGCGGCAATGCTCGGTTTCCAAGTGGCTCATGACATGGACATCAAAGGGAAATTCTTGCAGCTAGGTACTATTGCCGAAATTGCCCGTGTAGAACCGTTTACATATTGCCATTACGACACAGCCCAAGCTCAAATTGCGCACCTCGGACTTCCGCTTGGAAACCCGAACGGCCCGAACTCGCTCGCTATAGACTGGACCCTATACAGCCGCTTATTCTGGAATGCTTCGTCAAGTTTCTTTTTCAGTATCCATAACAAGTGGCTCTGGAAAGGAATCGATTACGGGAGTAAAATCGATGATCCCTATGTTACGAAACGCAAGAAATTTATAGACGGAGCTCCGCTCCAATATACCATCGCCCCAGCCCTCAACTATAACGGAAAGTATGCGTCCTATGAGTTGGAGCTCACATTTGGTGAAATACGTGCAATTTTCTTAAGAACGACCTTGCACTGGTAGAATATTGTAATTATTTTTTAATATTAGAAATCGCTTATGATTTAAGTGAATCATAAAAGGGATTGGCAATGTCCAAGATATCGGGAATTTTTTCGAATTTTAGAGTTCGCAAGCGCGTTTTAGCAATTGCGGATGCATTTATAATTGTTGTTGCGGGATTGTTTGCAAACTTTCCATTACCATTATATGCAGCCGCTATCGAACGTGCGAATCTTTTTTCGATACTCTCTTTAAGTGTTGTTTTGTGCTTTAGCTCCCTTTTGTTCTTTGGAGCCTACAATAAACTTTGGCGTTATCTGAACCGTCAGGACTTTTACAGTTGCATCAAAGGTGTTTTTGCAGGCCATATTGCGACATACTTCTTTATATACTTGATGTGGGATCGCCTCTATTGGGAGTTCGCTCTCACACAGGCGATTATCGCAAGCATCGGCGTGTGTCTTTTCCGCTACATGTTCCGTAAGACGTTCATCTCTCTTGTAAATACGGGACACCAGGAGGCGATGAAAAAACGCACCATGATTATCGGTGCTGGCAACGCCACAAAGCTTCTGCTCGATGAAATCAGGAACTGCGCAAAAGATGCGGCAAAGGGTATTTCCACATCGTATGCCGCAGAAATCAATCCGGTTTGCCTTATCGACGATGACCGTTATAAAATCGGCAAACCATTCGAAGGAATTCTTGTTGCTGGAAGCTCTAGCGATATTCCCAAAATTGCAGAAAAAGAAAAAATCGAATTGATTCTTTTTGCCATCCCGAGCTGCCCGCCCAAAGACCGTCAAGTCATTATGGATTTGTGCGGTAAGACTGGGCTTCCGGTAAAGGTTCTCCCGTTTGTCGGTTCCTTACTGGATTCCTCGAGTGTCGGAGACGGTTCCACCAATTTCGCAACCCAGATCCGTGATATTAAAGTTGAAGACTTGCTCGGCCGTGAGCCCATCAAATTCGACAACAAGGATATCCGCGCCTATATCGAAAACAAGGTTTGCATGGTGACCGGCGGTGGAGGAAGTATCGGTAGTGAACTTGTTCGTCAAATTGCCAAGTACAATCCCAAGCAAATTATCATTCTTGACATTTACGAAAACAATGCTTACGATATCCAGCAAGAATTGGTGATGGAATACGGGGATTCCTTGAATCTGGTCACGCTTATCGCAAGCGTCCGAGACTACTTCCGCATGAACCAGATTTTCAAGACGTACCACCCGGAAGTCATTTTCCACGCGGCAGCACACAAGCATGTTCCGCTGATGGAAAAAAATCCGATGGAAGCCATCAAGAATAACGTTATCGGAACATTCAACGTGGCCACCCTTGCCATGTTCAACAATGTCCAAAAATTCGTGATGATCAGTACCGACAAGGCGGTGAACCCGACTAATGTCATGGGAGCATCCAAGCGTTGCTGCGAAATGATTGTTCGCTTTATGTCCATGCAAAAGGATAGCAACACCGAATTCGTCGTCACTCGCTTCGGTAACGTTCTCGGGAGTAACGGTAGCGTGATTCCGCTTTTCAAGCGCCAAATTGAACAAGGCAAGCCTGTAACGGTGACGCACCCAGAAATCATCCGCTACTTCATGACCATTCCTGAAGCCGTAAGCCTCGTGCTTGAAGCCGCAAGCATCGCTCATGGTGGCGAAATTTTCGTGCTCGACATGGGAATGCCGGTAAAAATTGTAACGCTCGCCGAAAACTTAATCCGTATGTACGGCAAGGTTCCGTATAAGGATGTGCCTATCAAGTTTACGGGACTTCGCCCGGGCGAAAAAATTAAGGAAGAGCTTTTGATGAACGAAGAGGGCTTGAAAAAAACAAAGAACAAGCTTATCTTTATTGGCAAGCAGATTGACATTGATACAGCCAAGTTTGTCAACGAACTTTGGCAGCTCAAGAGTGCC
This sequence comes from uncultured Fibrobacter sp., assembly GCA_946407235.1. GTDB lineage: Bacteria > Fibrobacterota > Fibrobacteria > Fibrobacterales > Fibrobacteraceae > Fibrobacter. The sequence goes on from CAMJNF010000069.1 coordinate 6,790, forward strand.
GCATCAGAAAACAATGCCGAAAAAGCCATTAGCGCACTGCACGAAATTGTACCGACTTTCACAACCCCGGAAAAATTTAACAGAACAGTTTTGAATGAATCTGCATTGAAAATAGAAGGAGAAAATGCAGTGAATAAGAAACTGAACTAAACAACAACCTGACAATCTCGCAGGAGGGAAGAAAAATGAAAAAAGTCATTTCACTGGCTTTGCTCAGTTCAACATTGGCTTTCGCCCAGGCAGGAATCATGGGCGGTTCAGAGGGCTTGCATCAAATCAATGCTAGAACTCAGGGGCAATGGCAAGTCAACATTGGTACCGGCGGAAATATTTCTATCGGATCCTGGGGATTGTCACGCGGCGGCGTTTACGAGATGAGATCGGGTGGTGGCACCTATCAAAAATACTCGTTCAATGGAGCCGATTACTCTCAAGCGGGCAACATCTTTGTCAGCGTGGGCGTTCTAGATTTTATCGACATTGGCGCGTCACTCCCGCTTTACTACGAACACGCCAACTCCAATGGTCCTAGCGGATCTTCAAACATGTGGACCACCAGCCGCGGTGACTTGGATCTTTTTGCCAAGGTCGGCCTCCCGTTTGCATCGTCCAAATCAGGATTTTTCCTACCGGCTCTTATGCTTGACCTCTATGTTCCGACTGGCGAAATCGGAGCCGGTGTGCGTCCTCGTCACGTATGGTACTTGAACGGTAGAGGCTATACGCATCCGTTCACGGCCGACGAATTTGTGCTCGGTGCGGGTTTTGCGCTTACATTCGACTTCACCAAGAAAGGGGCTCCAATTACTTGGAACGCGGCGGCAAGCTATGTCTATCCCATCAACACCGACCAGACCAACACGCTTGTCTATAGCACAGGTGTAAACTGGTTGTTCCGCCCGTGGATGACTCCGTTCTTCGAATTTTCCGGTGAAATGCGCCTCCAGAGCAAGGGACGTTACTCCTTTGACCCGCTGGTTGACCCGATGCTTTTCACTCCGGGTGTACGCTTTCATCTCCCTTATAACGTCGAATTTGCTATCGGTCTTGATGTAGCTGTTCGTGCACTTAGAGAATTCTCCTTCAAGTCGGGAATCACTCATAAAAGAGATGTCAAGGGCGGCAAGGACTATCAAATCTATTACGTAGGCGAAAACAATTACAATGGCAAATACGGTTACGCCAGCACACCGCTTCTTTCGGGATCCGCTCTCTTGAGCATTGCCTTGGATGCAACGGGCAAGTCTAAAGATTCCGATGGTGACGGCGTTATCGACTCCAAAGACAAATGCGCACGCACGCCGAAGGATGTAAAGGTCAACGAAGATGGTTGCCCGGCTGAAGATCTGGCGGCCAAAGAAAAGGCTTATAACGATTCACTCGCCAAAATTGACACCGACAATGACGGCATTCCAGACGTCAAAGACAAGTGCCCGAACACCATCCCGGGAACCGCAGTAGACTCCATCGGTTGCATGCAGGACTTCGATAAGGATGGAATCAGTGACAATCAAGACAAGTGCCCGAACACCGAAGCTGGAGTTCCTGTCAATGCTTCGGGTTGCCCGCTAGACTTTGACAACGATGGCGTTCCGGACTACCTCGACAAGTGCCCGAATACTCCAAGTGGCGTTGTAGTTGATTCGAAGGGTTGCATCCTTGACTCGGACAACGACGGCATTCCTGATTTCAAGGACAAATGCCCAGGAACACCTTCTGGTAACGCCGTGGATACGCTCGGTTGCCTGCATGATGTTGACAAAGATGGCGTTGCCGACATCCTTGACAAGTGCCCCAATACACTTCCTGGCATTCAGGTTGATGCAAATGGTTGTCCTGTCAACAAGAAAGAAGACCTCAATCAACTCAAGAAGGGAGTCCAGTTCAAGACCGGTTCTACCAAACTTGCGAAGAGCAGCTACAGCACTCTTAATGACATAGCCAAATTGATGAAGAAGTACACCAGTGTGAATCTCGAAGTTCAAGGCCACACTGACAATAAGGGTTCCGAAAAGAAAAACAAGAAACTTTCTGAAACTCGAGCAAATGCTGTGGTCAAGTACCTCATCAAGAAAGGTGTTGCCAAAGACCGTCTACGCGCTGTAGGTTACGGTAGCGAAATGCCGATTGCCGACAACAATACCGCAGAAGGCAGAGCCGAAAACCGTCGTGTAGAGTTGGTTCCTTTCACGAAATAACTCCAAAATTCAATAGCAAATAAATTAAAAACTTATCCCAATACAAATTTGGGATAAGTTTTTTGTTTATCCGTACCAAAACAGAAAGAGTCAGTTGAATGGTAGAGAAAAATAAGCTATTATATGGCCTAAATTAGGCAAATTATGGAATCCATGATGCCCCATAGGAACGACAAGGCGATACAACAGAACACCGCAACACATGGTAATAAGACCAATGCTTGTGTTGTAGTTTGGGCTCGTTTGTGCGGCATACTGGGCAAGGTGGATGGACCTCACAAAAGTTGTTTCGATTGCCTAAATTTCATAAAATTAACAGCCGATATTATAAACAAAATAAGCGGTAAAAACAAGTACGATAAATACCGCGATTGTTTTGCATAATTATCAGGAAACGTTATGATTGAGAAAGAAGAAAATAAAATTGTTAGCCAAGCTATCATTCAAAACTCACAGAATGCCAATACCATTACATTACTCGAAGCACTCGAAATTCTTTGGAGCAGAAAGTTCTTATTGCTCTTGTTCTTGATTTTGGGTGCAGCAATTGGTTTTGGCATTTCAAACTGGCTTCGTCCGCAATACACAAGCGATATTTTGCTCCAGATAGATGTTAAAGGGGGCAAGACGGGTAAGGCAATGGGCGAGATGGGCGCACTCCTTGACGTTGCAAGCCCTGCAGATGCCGAAATCGAACTTATCAAGAGCCGCATGGTGTTAAGCTACGTTGTCGATGCTGAACGCATGTGCTTTAGCGCCACCCCGATTGGAGCAGCCGACCGCTTTACGCATAAAGAAGGGCGCATGGATCTTGACTCGCTCTACATTCCTGAAATGGTCCGCGAAGAAACGTGGAGAGCTCGGGTTATTTCCATTGATTCTTTCGAAGTCCTGACCGAAAATGACGAAGTTCTTTTGAAAGGCAAAGTTGGCGAAATGGAACGAGCGGGCTATGCAGGCGATACCCTCAATATCCATGTTTCCAAGATTCTTGCTTTGCCAGGCCAGATGTTCACCTTGAGTCAAGCAACGGAACTTGCAACAATAGATGAACTGAAAAAGAACTTGAACGTCAGTGAAAAAGGCAAACAGACTGGCATTATCGAAGCAAACTTCAACCACCGTTACCCAGATAGGGCTGCTTCTATTCTGAATACCATCGCCAAGACGTATCTGCGCCAGAACGTTGAAATGAGAAGCGCCGAAGCTGAAAAAACGCTTGAATTCCTGGAAAAACAGTTGCCGGGCGTAAAAAGCAAGCTCGATAGCGCAGAAAAAATTTTGGCAGATTACCGTTACAGCATCGGTTCTGTGGACATGACGGGTGAAACTCAAGCCCATTTGCAAAAAGAAGCGGACATTCAAAAACAGTTGTTGGAACTCGAACAGCAGCGTCAAGCAGCTACGCGCCTATTCAAGGAAGAGCACCCCAGCATCCAGACCATCGTCAAGCAACAAAATCGCTTAAAATCGGAACTCAGCAAGCTCAAAAAGAATGCTGAAAAGATGCCGTTGACTCAGCAAGAAGTGGCTCGTTTAAAAGAAGACGTTGCCGTCAACAACGAAGTCTATACGGAAATGTTGAACAAAATCCAGCAACTCCGCGTGGTTCGTGCAGGCGAAGTTGGCAACGTTCGCATTGTTGACTTTGCACGCGCAAATACGCTCCCGAGCAAGCCGAAGAAGTTGAACATCATTATTTGCTCGGTGGCCGCATCGTTCATGATTGGAGTTCTTTTAGTATTCCTCTTGCGTATGATGCAAAACGGTGTCCGTAGTTCTTCTGAAATTGAACGCGAAACCAACACCAGCGTTTTGGCAAAAATTCCGCAGAACCACGATTCTGGCAGCTCTCGCAAGTCCCACCGCAGATTCATTGTCCAAGATGACCCGAACAACACGGTCAGCGAATCTATACGTTCTGTGTTAACGGCAATTGATTTTTCTTACACAGAAAACAGCGATCACCAAGTAATTATGATTACAGGTATTGTTCCGGGAGTGGGTAAGAGCTTTGTTTCGACAAACCTTGCCGCAGCTTATGGACTTGTTGGCAAGAAGGTCCTTTACATTGACGCTGACATGCGTAAGGCAACTTGCCGCTTTACAAACGTTGGTCTTACTGATGTGCTCTTAGGGAAAAAGACATTCGAAGAAGCTGTATTCAAGACTTGCGGCATCGAAAGTCTTGATCTTCTCGAATCCGGCAAATACAAGACCGTCGCTTTTGAAATTTTGCGTGGTGACCGCTTCAAGAACCTTATCGAAGAACTCCGCCCGCATTACGACAAGATTATCATTGACACTCCGCCGTTCAGCCTTGTCGCAGACACTTATATGATTTGTCCGTTGGCAGATGTCACTCTCATTGTTTTGCATTACGGTCGCCATTCCATGGAAGCCATCCAGGAAGCCCTGCAGAACTTGAACCGCTATAGCAGTAAACCGAAAGCGTTCATCATGAACCACTGTGAACATAGATCCGGATATGGTTATGGTTACGGATATTACGGGCAATACGGGTACTATGGCAAATCCAAGAAGGACAAGTCGTAAAAACGAACGTATTTATTCCGAATTTTGTAGGGATAACGACGAATAAAAAATTTGATGCTCGACTTCGGTCGGGCATCTTTTGTGTTGATGGACAATTATTCCATATCTTTTGATTATTCTGTATCCGCTTTTCGAAAAAAAAATTGATTTTTAGAGAGTCATAAAAACGCACTTGACATCTTCGAAAGAGCTGTATCCAGTGCTTTTGTGTTACTTTTTATGGGGTTGAGATTGTGAAAAGAAAAATGATTTTGATGGCAGCACTTTTAGCTTGTGGTGCTGCCAATGCACAGACGAAAGTCGTCGTGGATCCTGGCAAAAAATACCAGCTATTCGAGGGCTGGGGCACTAGCCTTTGTTGGTGGGCCGAGCTTGTTGGCGCTTGGAACGAAACCAATCGCGACCAGTTCCTGGGGGCGCTTGCCGACCCTGATACGGGCCTTGGCTACAATATATTCCGTTACAACATTGGCGGCGGAGACCAGCCAGGTCACAATCACCTTACGAAAGGTGACGGCGGCGGCAAGGTGCCGGGTTACAAGCCCACGGAAAAAGGCAATTTTGACTGGACCGCAGATCCTGCTCAACGTGGCGTGGCCCTTCGGCTCAATAAGGTCGTCAAGGACCCAATCTTTGAGGCGTTCAGCAATTCCCCTCCGTGGTGGATGACCAAGAGCGGCTGCGTCTCGGGCAGTAACGACGGTTCCGACAACTTGAAAGAAGATTACTTCGACGACTTTGCGGATTATCTTTCCGAGGTGGCGCTCCATTTCAAGACGGAATGGGGGCTCACGTTCCGCACGGTCGAGCCGTTCAACGAACCCAGCGCCGGCTGGTGGAAATCCAATGGTGGCCAGGAGGGTTGCGGCTTCAAGAACAACCAGTCCAAGATGATTGTGGAACTGGGCAAGGCTCTCAAGAAGAAGGGGCTCTTCCCGGAAACGTCCGTGAGTGCTGCCGATGAGACTTCTATCAAGCAGGCACACGACCAGCTGGGCAACTACACCTCCGAGGCGCTTTCGTACTTGGGCCAGGTGAATACGCACAGCTATTCTGACGGAAGCTACCGCAAGCAACTTTACAACAGGGCTTTTGGCTTGAACAAGCGTCTTTGGCAGTCCGAAACAGGTCCGTTGAGCAAGAGCGGTGACGAACATATCGCCTTGTGGATGGCGAATGTGATTATCCAGGACTTGCGCGACATGAAGGCCGAGGCTTGGGTGGACTGGCAGATTGCGGACCCCGCCGAGAATTGGCGTTCTATCAAAGCAGATCATAGAAAGCAGACATTCTCCTATATGCCGCGCTACTACATGCATGCTGCGTTCAGCCGTTACATCCGTCCGGGTTCGCGCATCATCGACAGCGACAATGGCAACACCGTTGCCGCCCTGCGTCCTGACGGAGCGCTGGTCATTGTGGTGCGTAACAGCGGTTCCAGTGATGTGAAGTATAATTTTGATTTGACGAAGTTCGACAAAATCGGGACTAGCGCAAAGGTTGTGCGTTTTGAACTTCCCGGCAGTCTTAAGCCACAATCCGATATCGCGGTTGCGAACAAATCGCTATCCATGACCGCTAAATCCAACACAGTAACAACGATGGTCATCGACGGTGCTGAAGGCGGTGCTTGCACTCCGAGTACGGTTATTCCTTACGTCAAGGTTCACAATGGCGGCTGGAACGAAACGACCGAAGTCAAGGTGAATCCCGGCGATTCGCTCGTAATCGGCCCGCACCCCTACGATGGTGGACGTTGGACGTGGAAAGGCCCGAACGACTTCTATTACTTGGGTCGCGAAGTCCGCTTCAAGAATTTGCAGTGGCAGAGCAGTGGCGTTTATACGGGAACTTACGTGAATCCTGTCGGCTGTGAAAGCACTGTCGATATAAAAGTTATTGT
>CAMJNF010000070.1 GCA_946407235.1 uncultured Fibrobacter sp.
AAGAAATTGTGATTACGTGCGGCAGTACCGAAGCGATGATGGCGTCGATGATGTCTGTCTGCAATCCGGGCGATAAGGTGGTGCTGTTCTCGCCGTTTTATGAGAACTATTCTGCGGATACGATATTGTGCGGGGCGACTCCGGTTTATGTGCCGCTTTCACCGGTGGACTTGAGCTTTGATGCAAACGTGCTTGAAAGTGCTATGGCGCAGCCGGGCGTGAAGGCGCTTGTGCTTTGCAATCCGGCAAACCCGAGCGGTAAGGTCTTTACGCACGAAGAACTTTCGATTATTGCATCGCTTGCCGTCAAGTACGACTTGTATGTGATTACGGATGAAGTTTACGAGCATATTGTTTACGCCCCGCATCGCCATACATATATCGCGACGCTCCCGGGAATGTTCGAACGCACGATTGAATGTAGCAGCTTGAGCAAGACTTACTCGATTACGGGCTGGCGTTTGGGCTATGTGCTTGCAGCGGAACCGGTTATGGAACGCATCAAGAAGGTTCATGACTTTTTGACGGTGGGTGCTGCGGCTCCGTTGATGGAAGCGGCTGTGACGGCGCTTCGTTTTGACGACTCGTATTATACGGGTTTGCAGGCGCATTACACGCACATGAAGGATGTGTTTACGAGCGGACTCCGCAATCTCGGTTTGCATTTTACCGAACCGCAAGGCGCTTACTTTGTGCTGATTGATATTTCAGAATTCGGATACGGCCGTCGCGAATCTTGTAGTGGTGTGAAATGCGCGGCCGGCACATTGCCTGACGAACAATTCTGCATCGATATGGCGCAGAAGGTGGGCGTCGCGGCTGTTCCGGGCTCAAGCTTCTTCCGTGAATCGGTGGATCATCTCGTGCGTCTGCATTTCGCGAAGAAAGACGAAACGCTATACGAGGCGCTCAACCGTTTGGAAAATCTGAAAAAGCTGAAACGGTAGTTTGTTTAAATTAATCTGTTTGAAATAGTGTGGCTCGATGCTGCACTTTTTTGTTTTGTTATAAAAAAAATGTATCATCCGTAATGAAATAATGGTATTGGACAAAAGCTTCCGCAGAATCTATCATTGTGCTCGTTCAAAAATCAATTCAACAACGGAGGATTCAATGAATATCAATAAAAATTGCACAAAACTCTCGACTATCATTTTAGCTTCAATTCTTTCACTTTCAGCGTGTTCCGATGACGATTCAAATTCTGTCGCTCCTTCAACTTCCGAAGTACATGAACATCATGCAACGGATGAACATCCTAGCTCTACCGATGAACATTCTGGTCATGCTACGGAATCTGGTGACCATAAATCTGCATCAAACGGCTTGACGCTTGGTGAAGAATATATTAAAGACGGCATCATCTTCTTGCAAGATACGACGATTGATGGCGTGTTGACGGTGAATGCTTCAACGCCGGGCGCAACGGTTCTAAAAAATGTCAAGGTTACGGGAAATTTGTTAATCAAGCGTTCTGGCCGTGTCGATTTTTCGGGCAGTGCCGATGTGGTTCATGTGGGGAGCAGCAATACGGATGTCTATGCTTTTGAAGACAACGCAAAGGTGAATGGTCATCATTTTATGGGCAAGAATAATACCTTTACGACCAAGCGATTTTCGGATTATCAAAAAGTTGATTGGACCGAAAAGGCGGCTCATCTGTCAACAGGAATCCACTTGGCTTATATGGTTACGGGTGACGAAAATGGAACTCCTGTCATTTTGATTCATGGGCTTACGGATGGTCGTGTTTCGTGGTCGCAGGTGGCGCCCGCGCTTGCAAAGAAGGGCTACCGCGTTTATGTTCCGGAACTCCGCGGTAACGGAAAGACGGACAAGCCTATTGAAGAATCCGCTTATGCGGTCAAGGAATTGACTCACGATATTGCGGCCTTTATTGACAAACTAGAACTGAGGAAACCGCATATTGTGGGGCATTCTTTTGGTTCGTTTATTGCTCAGGAATTGGCTGTTTCGCATGCGGATAAAATCGGTTCCATTACATTGATCGGTTCTGCTGCCGCTGTCGATAAGAAAAATTCTACTGTAGATTGGCTTGTGAACGGCTCGGGTGATAAGTCGTTCGATGGCGTTTTCGCTTACGATTCCACGCAGAAACTTCCTGAAACGTTCTTTGAAAAGTGGGGCAACAGCACGAATCCGGATAAGGATTTCCAGACTGCTCATTTGGAACATTTAAAACAGGTTCCGTATTACGCATGGAAATTCCTTGTCAAGAGCTTTGTTGCCGTTGACAACGCAAAGCGCCTTTCTTCGATTTCGTCGAATGTTCAGATTATCTGGGGTACAAAGGACGCTATATTCGATAAAAAGTCGCAGGAAGCGTTGCAGGAAGGCCTTACGAAAGCTAAGAAAGTCGTATTCCATGAAGTCGAAGGTGCTGACCACAATACGCATTGGGGCTCCGCTGCTGATGTCGAAACTGTAACAGGCTATATCAACGACTTTATCAAGGATCAGAAGTAATTAAACATTTTGGTGAGGAGGTATCTGTAACAGGATACCTTTTTTATTATGAAAAAACAAATTTTATTTTGCATGTTGTTGCTAATCGGAACAGCGTTTTCTGAAATTCGCCCTAAACTGGATCTTTCAGGAATGGTGATGGTTCACGCATACGCTGACTGGAATACGGACGAATCTAAGGTGACTCACCGCTTTGAGTCTATGCTAGATTTGGATTTTGACCTTTATTTTAACGAACGCTGGTCTGCATGGCTAGAAATTGAAGCGATGGGGATGGCGATGAATGGAATGGAGGGTATGGAAGGTATGGAGGGAATGGACATGGGCGATGGTTCGACCATGGATCCGGTCAACCCTGCGGTTATTTTTAACGGAGCGTATATTCAATACACTCGCTCGGAACGAACTTTCTTCCGTATCGGTGATTTGAAATTTTTTGAAGGTATTTTCCAGAACTATTATGATTTTGGAGACCCTCGCGATGATGCGGCAGGTATGTCGCAAAAGACAATTCGCGGTCTAGAGTTTCAATGGAACGGCTTGCAGCTTGATGTTGGCTTTGGCACCGCAAGCAATGACCAAAGTTGCTTTTACCACTTTATGTTTGGCGAGTACATGGGAATGGATTGTAAGGATGGTTACACGTATGAGGTTCACACCTCCTACAACTTTGAAATTGCCGAGCAAGTTTTCCATCCTTATTTTGCCTATAAAAGCTACCAGCGCAAGGACTATAACGAACTCTACGCGGGCTTAGATTTATCACTTTCGCTTGGGCCTTTCGCCTTCCACGGATTGTACGGATTCCATTCCGTATTCTTGGCAAGTGACGATGCTGTTTCGTATCATGCACTTTTGGCGGAACCGTCGTTCGAAATTTCGAGATTCTGCATTATCGGTTCATTATTTTATGCGTTTATTGATGATCCGGTACGCACTAGCCTTGAAATAACGAGCCGACCGGAATACTTTTTTGCGGCCATCGAGCCGAGCGTTGCATTGAATGAATATTGGACGATTGGTGTTCCGCTAGAATTACATACAAACACATTAGATAAAAAGGATGACTTGGGCTCTGCGCGCATCGGCGGAAGATTCTACTTTAATGTTCCTGACTTTAAAATAGATATTATTTCGATGGTGCTTGTCGATATCCCGTATGGCGATGATTGGCCGTCCGAAGGGAATAAGAATGATCCTTCCTTTATTTTTGGTGTAGAAGCGATGTTCGACTTCTAGGAGCTCATATGAAAAAGATTGTATTACTTTGTATTTTGCTGAGTTCCCTTGCGATGGCCCGTTTTGACTGCTGTGCGCGAAAGCGCGCGACTATTAAAAAACAAGAAACTTCGTTGAGTTTTTCAGTGGGCGTGGTTCGTGATGACGATGAATCGCTGCTGAAAAAGCTGTCCGTTACGCTTGCAAAGGAGTCTATCCAATTGCAAGTGAAAAAGTGGGATACGCGGGAACATGCGAACGAAGCGCTTGCCAAGGGCTTTGTAGATGGCTTGTACATTGACAGCCTTCGCTTTAACTCGGATTCCAACAAGAAGGATGTCCTCTTGAGGCTGAAAAAAGAACTAGGAAAATAAAAAGCATGAGATTGTCGCATTGACTGTTGCATGGTTTATGAATTTTCTATCTTTACCAAGCTATGGTTGAAACGATATTAAGTAAGTTCTATAAACCTTCGAAATTCAAAAAGAACGGGGACGTGAAGGATGTGCTTGTTGTGGCACTTCCGATGCTTTTGTCGATGTCGTTTGACACGTTCATGACGTTCATTGACCGATTGTTCCTCTCGAAGCTTGGCCCTGCCGAAATGAATGCGGCGCTTGGGGCGGGGGCAGTGCAGCTTGCACTCACGATGTTTTTTACGGGTGCGATTAGCTATACGACGGCGATGGTGGCGCAGCGTCTGGGCGGTAAAAAACGCTGGGATTGCGCTCGCGTGTTTATGCAGTCGGTGTACCTGTCGCTGATTTCTGTGCCGCTTTTGTACCTCACGATTCCGCTGGGGCATTTTGCGTTTGGACTGGAGCATTTGCCGGCGGACCAGCTTGAATACCAGAAGACGTATTTTAACATTTTGATGTTCGGCGGTGTAATCAACTTGTTGCGTAATGCGGCGCCGTGTTTCTTTAGCGGTATTGGCGAAACCAAAGTCGTGATGAAGGCGGCTTTCGTTGGCATGGTGGTGAACGTGGCTTGCAACTTTGTGTTGATTTACGGTTACGGTCCGGTTCCTGCGATGGGCGTTGCGGGCGCAGCTTATGGCACGCTTATTGGCAATGTGGTTTCTACGGTAATCCTGTTTGCGAAGTTCTTTAGCAATAGTTGCCATCGCCGGTTCCGCACGCGTTTTGCTTTTGCGTTTAGCTGGCCGTTGACCCGTGAACTTTTGCAAAAGGGTATCCCGTCTGGCGTTGAAATGTTCTTGAACATGGCGGCGTTTCAGTCGTTGATCTTGATGTTCCATGCGCTTGGACCTGAGGCGGCTACGGCTTCTTCGATTATGTTCAACTGGGATTTGGTAGCGTATGTGCCGCTGATGGGGTTAGAAGTCGCATCGACGAGTTTGGTGGGGCGTTATGTGGGCGCCAAGAATGCCGCTGCGGCAACACGCTCGACTTATTCTGGACTTAAGCTTGGCTGGGGTTACTCCCTGGTGATGGGCGTTTTCTTTATCTTCTTGCCGGGAGTGCTAACGGATATTTTCAAGCCGGATGTGGCTGAGGCAACGGAAAGTGCGCTTGCGATTTTTAATGCGGCTCGCCCGATGAGCATGTTCATGTTGCGGATTGCGACGTTCTACATCTTTGTCGAAGTCCTGCTCGTGATTTATGCGGGCGCGCTTCGCGGTGCGGGCGATACGGTCTGGGTGATGTTTGCGTGCGGTATCATGAACTGGTTCGTGGCTATTGCCTTGTACATCGTGGCTTATGTTTTCCATCTGCCGGCCCATTATGCTTGGATTGCTGTTGTTGCTGTTTATAGCACGGCCCCGGTGATTTTCTGGCGTCGTTGGAAGAGCGGAAAATGGCGCAGACACGTGATGAACGCTAAGTAAAGCTCAAAAATCGTAGATTCGGGGCTTTTTTACAACTTTTAACTAGGCTTATCGAAGTGCTGTAGGTATATTTATATTGCCTGTGGCTTTTTTATTTTGCTTTTTGGTGGTGGCAATTTTTTTTGCAAAAACTGTGGGCGAGGATTGGAATTGGATATGAAGAAAAGAAACGTCATTGCGAGCGTAACGAAGCAATCCATTGTTTTATTTTTGGCGTCTTTCGCTTTTGCTGCTCCGCCGTCTAATTTTAGCGGCTGGGAACTCGTTTTTGAAGACAATTTTGACGGCACTTCTTTGGATAAAAAGAAGTGGAACCCGACTTACAACTGGGGCCCAACGCACAACCACCGCGCCTATTGTGCCGAAGAAAACGTAATTGTATCCGATGGTACACTCAAGCTCAAGGGCGAAAAGAAAAAGCATCCAAAGGCTACGGGAGACCGCTCCAAGGCGAAGTTCAACAACAAGGAAATCCCGGTCGATTACACTTCAGGCGCGATTGACACGAAGGGAAAATTTGAAGTCAAGTACGGCTATATCGAAGGCCGTTTCAAGGCTCCATGGCAAAAGGGAACTTGGCCTGCGTTCTGGACTCTGCAAGACGGCTGGCCTCCAGAAATTGACATTTTGGAAATCCCTGCATCGCGCAAGCAACACCATTACTACTTGCATTACACCGATCCGAGTTGGTACAACAGCCATGGTTCGGCGTGGGATCACGAAGCCTCTTTTGGCGGGCATAAGGACGACAATGTGGACCGCTCGGCGGACTTCCACACGTATGCGGTGGAATGGGACGAGTCTACGCTTAGCTTCTATTTTGACGACAAGAAGTTTGCGAGTTACAACCGCCCGACTGAAATCAAACAGCTTTCGGCGCAGTACATCATCGTGAATTTAGCGATTGGCGGCTGGGCTGGCGATGACATTGAAATCACGGCGGACAAGCCTGCATATTTTGAAGCGGACTGGGTGCGCGTATGGCAAGCGAAACCCGCAAAGCCCGATACTGTGCGTATTTTCTCGATGAACTTTGGAACTTGCATGGTCAAGACGGCCGAAAATAAATTGGCTCTTGGCGACTGCAAGGGCGATAACGCGGTTGCGACAATCACGCCGCTTTCTTCTTCAACATACCGCATCAACTTTGGCGATATGTCGCTCGATACACCGAATGAATCAACCGATGCGGGTGTGACAATGAGCCTTTACAAGTGGAACGGCGGTGCTCACCAGAAAGTGGCTCTGGAAAAGCAATCGGGTTACGAAGGCAATGTGGTCCGCATGAAAATGCAACACAGCAATATGTACCTCCGCGCAACGACTGACGGCGAACGCGTGGTGCAGAGCTGGGCCGATGACTGGGAATGGAACCAGAAGTGGCGCTTGCTCAAGCTCGATGAAAAAATCCCGTCCAAGGACTCGACGGTTGCAATTCGTGAAGTCTCGCGAACTTCAACCTCTGCTTATGGTGCTAGAGTTTTCCGCAAGAATGGAATGCTTTATGTGCAGTTCGGCGATCGTAACGGGGGCGTGCCTAACAATAATGGCACGAAGCTTGAGCCTCGTGCCTACGATTTCAAAGGTCGTTTGCAAAAGTAAAAACTATTCTTTTCTCTTGTACCCGCTGAGCCCGAGCAAAATCAGTGCCGGCGTGTAGAAATACCATACGAAGTTGTTGGCTACCGTGGCGATGATTTCTTGAACGCTATGGTCTTCGCCTGTCGCAAGAGAAATGCCTACGCACACGTCGCAGCAGACAAAAAGAATCATGCCTCGCTTGATGTTGCGAGCGTTTTTAGCAGGGAAGTATCCCTTCTTCGGGACTTGGAGGGCTACGGCGAGCGAACAGAACAGGAATGAAGCGTAAGTCGCGATAATCGGGACGGTCGGCCCTTCGAAAATGCGGAACAGATGGAGCGCATTCGTGATGAACATGACTGTAAACGGAATGATCAAGATCCATGGAGAGCTCTTGTCCGTATCGCTTGTGCGCGTGTGGCGGTAAATAAACAACGCCTGCACAACCATAAAGAAGCAAATGCCAAGCAACGTGTAATCGCTGCGGTGTTCCAGAACGTGTGCGTAATTGTGCATGATTTTCAAACAGAAATCCGCACACAAAGCCATGGCGAAACCCGCCTGCAAGAAAATGCGGTCTCGTTTGCAAAGGCTGTTCTCGCCGATGAAGAAAACGATGACCGTCATGATGGCGGTGACCGCGAACTTTGCGATGTTCTGGTAGTTACTGCTTTCTACGAGGCATTGCTCGACAGCGCCGCAGTTGTAAAATACAAGCCAGTCTCTCACGAAAAATGTAATCATGAGAATCCCGACGATTGCTAAAAGAATGGAAATAAGTGTTTTTTTGTTCATGATTTACAATATAAATATTTGTGTTGTAAAATTGAACAATGTGTTTTTGATTTTTTTAGATTCGTAAACAATTTTTTTGTATAAATTTGAAATAGATACGGTTTATTTTTGGACCGTTGAGGATTGGAGTGTATATGAATAAAATGACTATGGCGGTATGCCTTACCGCTGTTGTTTCTGCTTTTGCACAAGGTGGCTTTGGCGGCCCGCAAGCTGGCGGAAACAAAATTGAATATTCCGAAAAATTCTCTGACGTGAACTACGTCGGCGATGGAAAAGTCTACCATACGCTAGACCTTTATTTACCTAAAGAAACAAAAGATTCGTATCCTGTGGTTGTCCATACTTATGGTAGTGCCTGGAGCATGAATAATTCCAAGGGCTCTGCAGACTTGAATACGATTTGTGCTGCGCTTCTCAAGGCCGGATATGCTGTGGCAACGCCTAACCATCGTTCTGCAAAAGACTCTGTTTATCCGGCGCAGTTGCATGATCTCAAGGCTGTTGTGCGGTTCCTGCGAGGAAATTCTGCTAAGTACAAAATCGACACCTCGTTTATTGCAATGTCTGGGTTCTCTTCGGGCGGCCACCTTTCGAGTCTTGTTGCAACAACCTGTGGTTTGAAAGAAGGCAAATCAGGTTCTGTAACGGTCGATTTGGTGGGCTCGCTGGGAGAATTTACTTCGTTTAGCACTTGCATTGATGCGGCTTCGCTGTGGTCTCCGCCAACGGATATCTATACGATGAATCCGATTAATAATTTCATGGGCTCGGGAACATATGAGGGCGCTTTTATCGGTGTTGAACGAGAAGGGAATAAGGACAAATGGATGGTCGCAAGTTCGCCCTACTATGCCAGCGATGATGATCCGCCTATAATCCTTTTCCATGGAACATCCGACGAAATTGTGAATAAGGAACAGAGCAAGGAGCTTTACGATTCGCTTAAGGCCCACAATGTCGTGACGGAACTTGTTTCGGTGAAAGGCGGTACGCATGGTGGAACCGAAATGTACGTGGATGAGAATTTGCAAAAAATGGTCAAGTTCTTTGATGATGCTCGTGCGGCAAAGATAGCGAAGGCAAAGGATAATGATTCGCTTGTTTCGTTACCGCACATGGCATACAATTATGGTGTGACGATTCTAGGAAATAGTTTGCTAGTTCGTGGTTCGTCGTCGGAATTCCGCTACACGATTCGTTCTGTTGTAGGGGCCGAAATAGCAAGTGGCGTTTTCCGCAAAGAACTGGATTTATCATCTTTACCGATGGGCGTTTACGGAATAATGGTGAAGCCCCCTTCGGGAAAACCCTATGTCGTAAGATTTTCCAAAAAGTAACTTGTTCATAAAAAGCAAGATTGTCCAATGAAAATTGGGCAATCTTTTTTTTGGTCTTGATTCGTTAGGCCAAGCTCAGTTGGATTTCTTCAAAGCGGTATTTCTGCTTGACGTCTGGATATTTTTCGTGATCGACTTCGCTTAAGAACATTGATTTTTCGCGGAGCCATACAGTGTTGTCGCCATAAAGTGCACGGTAAATGACGTATTCCTCTTCGGTCTCGGAATGCTTTGCTGTTCCTTCGACGATGTAATAGCGATTTTTGAAATGCCTGTAAATGCCATGAATCTTGAGCTCTCTGTTTTCCATAAAATTGTATCCTAAGATTTTTCTTTACAGCTTGTGTAAAATGTTCAGGTGGAAGTTGTTGTAAAATTTAGTTTTTTTTGAAAATTACCTTGTTTTAATAGGATGCGGAAATGCTTTTTGTTATATTACTTCCTGTAGGCCTCAAAAATATTTGGCTTTAGGAGAAAAAATGATCTCTTTGAATGATTATCTGTTTTCTGGAAATACGGTGCTGAAAATTTTGCATCAATATTCGAACGACCTCAGAAACAGTGCAAAGGAAACGCGGAATAGCATTGACCTGGCTCATTCAAATTTTCTGATTCAGATTATTGAATTGCTGGAACACAACGACTTCTTGACCTCGCAGTCTCAGAGAATCAAAGAGTTCTACAAGTTTATGACGAGGGAATATCCCTTCTTGGCATTTACGTTTAAAGGTCGAATAAAGTCGTTGATTCGCGCTGAGGAAAAATTTAATGGATACATCCTTGAATTTGTTTATAACTACTATAAGGAAAAAGGTGTTTTCCCGTCTGAAGCCGAAATCAAAAGTAAGTTGAATTTTCGCGACCTTATTGCTTACCGAATCGTGATTTCGATGCCGGTCTGCCACATCAAAAAAGGCGAAGAACGGAGTGAAGTTGAACGGAAATATCTGTATGAAATTGCAAACGTCATGCCTGAATTTCTGGAAGAGCGTGGTTTCACGCCTGAAATTTCTAGACATTCTGATGGCGGTTTTTGTGACTTGCTTAAAGATTCGGTTCGACCGTATTACCATGACTCGGTGGCAACTCCGCGAAGTTCTGGTTACCAATCGTTGCATATAACGTTTTATGATAACTTGGCACGTTGCTATACGGAACTGCAACTCCGTACAAAAGATATGGATGACTTTGCAGAAATCGGAGAAGCGAACCATTTTGGCTATGAAAAAACGCAAGAGACTCGACGCTCCAAGCACGATCAAATCCCGAGCGGTGAATGCGTCTACTTTGACGAAGCATACGAACGTTTGACTAAATTACAAGAGCTCGAACTTTCGAAACTTGACGTGAATATGTTCAAGGCCATTAATAACCAACTGATTAACGATGGCTGCGGACTTTTCAGAGGTCGGCAAATTTTACCGTTTGAACACCTGTCAAGATTCCAAAACGACTTGATTGATTAGATTTTTTTTGCGATATTTATAGAAGCGCAATAGGAGAATCTGAGTATGGACGCACAATGGTGGGATCGAATAAAAAGTCAACCGCTGGTGAGAACGGCTTTAAAAATCGTTCTTATTGTAATGATTTTGTGCGTGACAGTCATGGCGACGCTTTTTGTTGTGAAAAAATTGGAATCATCGGGTTCTAGTAAAACGCAAATTACGAGCGCGTTTGTGGAACAGCAGGTCCACGAAATCTCTGAACTAGCAACACTCCATCACCATTACCGAAAAGTTGCTAATTATCAAGATGCAAAAAAGCTCTTGGTCTATATGCCCGATTGGCGTATCAACAAGTCTATAAAGGAATTGTCTCTGGAATACCAAGGCGATGTAAAGGTGGGGTACGATTTGACAAATGTTAAAATCGAGGTAGACTCCGTGACAAGGACTATTTTTATCCATCTTCCTGAGCCGAAAATTTTGAGCCATAGCATTGATTTCGAAAGTATCCGGGTGTTGTGGGAAACGAGTGGCTGGTTTAATGGCATTAAGTTCGAAGACTTCAAGAAGTTCTTTGTTGCCGAGCAAAAGAAATATGAAAAAGAAAATTACGCCGAATTAAAACGCTTGGCTAGTGAGCGTGCAAAAAAAATTATTCGGCTAAATCTCAGTTCGAACATCAAGTTAGTGGAGTCGTCTGAGACTGAAAAGAAATCGTTTGTAGATAGGTGGATTCGCCCCGAAGACGGGTATCGAATAAATATGCAATAAAGATGAATTTATTTTAATTAGTTTTTCTCATTTTTTATTTTTTTTACCTTTTTGGGGGTGTTTGCCTTTAACCTTTGGACCATTATTGTGTTTGCCTGTATTGTTTTTGCTTGTATTTGAAGAACTACTGTTGTCTATAGATTCGCAGCCGTAAACGGGGTATGCCACTGAGGTGTTTATGGTGCCTATTGATGTATTTACGGCTTGACTTTGGTCTTTGATGAGCTCCAAAATTTCTGGATTCAGCATACCTCTGACGGCCATTTCTTCTAGTTCATCGACAGTGAGTTCGATTTCCATATTTTTGAATTTGATTTTCATGTATTTACCTATAAAGAGTTTGAGTCAATGATTGAATCATTGAATTTGTAGTGAGTCTTTGTATAAAATATATTTTTTTGTTAAAGATGTTGTTGAAGTTGCGAAAATCAGATTGTTTTTATATTGAATAACTTTTGCGCTCGTTATGGATATTTCGCGCCGGGAATGTCCTTGAGGATTTCTTTCCAAAAGTTGCGAAATTCTTTTTCGGTGACGGTACCGCCTGCGCTGAGTAGGCGGTAATGTTCGCCTTGCCAGTGGTATTCGACGGGAGCGGCGTCAAAGTCGTTGTGCAGATAAAAGTCACGGCGGCGGTTCCTGCGTTCGAGTTCTTTGGCGTCCTTGGAATCTTCTTCGACTTCGATATCGACGACGATGCGGGAGTCGGGATGCTTTTCGCGGATGGCCTGTAAAATTTGTGAGCCGTACCCGCGGCAACGTAGTTTTGGTTCAACTGCGAAATAGACGATGTTCGTAATGTCGCCGTGTGAAATGGAATTTGAAAACCCGCAGAAGGTGAGGGGTGCGGCGATTTCACTGTCGCTTTTTTCGCCGTGATTTTCGCGGAGTGAGTCATCGAAAAACGCCCAGAATTCCCGTTTGATTTTGTCGTCGAGCAGTTGCTTCATCGGAATCCGTTCGTTTGCCGGGAACGCTGATTCGTACAGCGCCTGAACTTGCGGAAGATACGGTGAGCCTTTTTTGATTTCGATAATTTGTAGCATAGGTGAATCGCCTAATATTTATTCGTAATATAACCATTAGTTGATGATATTTTTTAAGCGCTTTATAAAAGGCTTTATTCCTTTTGCTTGAGCTTCTTTGTTGTCTTGTAATATTAAGTCGAGATTGTTTTGAGCTGCTTCAACCCCTTGCTCGGCGGCTTTGCGGAACCAAAACTCCGCCTCTGACTTGTCTTGTGGAACGCCTTCTCCGTTGAGGAACAAAACCCCAAGATTGTTTTGGGCTTCTTTGTCGCCTTGTTTGGCTGCTTTGCGATACCAATTTGCAGCCTCGGTTTTATTTTCAGGAACGACGCGTCCGTCATCATACATCTTGCCGAGCCTGAATTGTGCCGCTGCGAACCCCTGTGCCGCGGCCTTTTGAAATAAGGTAAAGGCCTGCTTTTTGTCTTCGGAAACACCTTCTCCAAAAAGATATCGTACGCCAAGATTATATTGAGCTTCTTTAAGCCCTTGCTCGGCTGCTTTTCGGAACCATGAAACGGCTTGAACTTTGTCTTGGTCGATGCCTTCTCCGTAAAGATACATGACGCCAAGATCGTTTTGTGCATTTCCGTCGCCCTGTTCCGCCGCTTTGCGGTACCAAAAGACGGCTTTTTCGTTGTCTATGGGAACGCATGAGCCGTTTTCATACGCTGTCCCGAGTTTATATTGCGCGGTTACATCGCCTTGCTCTGCGAGCTCTCGCAAGCACCATGCTTCGATAAAGTCAAGCCCGTCTCTTGATTTGCCATCATCAAACGACCTTTTCATCGGTGAACGTATTCGACCTGGAGTCGCTCTGAACTCCGCAA
>CAMJNF010000071.1 GCA_946407235.1 uncultured Fibrobacter sp.
TGTTGTTGAACTTACCACCGGCGTGGAGCTTGGTCATCACGACCTGGATGGTGCCCACTTTTTCTTTCGGGTGGATGTCGGTCGGAATGCCACGGCCGTTGTCGGTCACGCGGATGCCATTTCCCGGCAAAATTGAAATTTCGATATGGTTGCAGAAACCGGCTAAAGCTTCGTCCACGGAGTTGTCGACCACTTCCCATACAAGGTGGTGTAAACCGCGGATATCGGTGGAACCAATGTACATTGCAGGGCGGACACGAACTGCTTCTAGACCTTCGAGAACGGTAATGCTTGAACCGCTATAATCTGCTTCCGCCTTCTTTACT
Source organism: uncultured Fibrobacter sp. (assembly GCA_946407235.1). Classification (GTDB taxonomy): domain Bacteria; phylum Fibrobacterota; class Fibrobacteria; order Fibrobacterales; family Fibrobacteraceae; genus Fibrobacter. The sequence continues at coordinate 327 of CAMJNF010000071.1, forward strand.
TCTTCTGTTTCTTCTGCCATAATTCCTCTATTAGATCCCTTATTTGGCGAATCGTATTCCTTGAATAAACGGCTTTCCCAAAAGGGAATTACACTTGTCAATAATAGCTTTTTTTTGGAGGTTCATTTCGAACTTTAACGCCGAATTAGCGACCTTAAGTACCAATATATTTTTGTCGATTTTTTCGGGCTTTACATGGTCCATTAAGAGGGGGCCGACCACCTCCGAAAACCGCTCCGAAATTGTCTTGAAGTGGATATCTTCGGTAATATGGTTCTTTTTGAGAACACGCTCTAAAAGGACTTGAATGTCCTGAACTTTGTTCCCTGTATAGCTCTTGTTGCTCGTGCGTTTTGTTTCGAACATTTGTACAAATTTGTCGCGTTAAACAAGCAATAGTTTGGAGAGCGTAAACCCGCCAATCAAGATGCTTGTCATGCCGGCAACGACTGTTGCCTTGGTGCTCTTGCCGACGCCTTCTGCACCGCTATGGGTAAAGAAGCCGAAGAAGCAAGCGTAACTCGAAATAAAGAATCCGTAGAGCGTTGCCTTGATGAGGCCAACGACCAAGTCCCAGTTCTGGTAGAACATGCGAACACCGTAAAAGAACACGGACCACGAAACTTCTTTGTAAAGGTGCGCGACTTCGTAACCGCCGGCGATACCGATGAAAATGCTCAAAATCGTAAGTACCGGGAGCATGATGACTGTTGCGATAAGTCTTGGTGCCAGCAAGTATTTGTAAGGGTTAAGTCCCAATACTTTGTATGCATCAAGCTGCTCTGTAACTGCCATTGTTCCAAGCTCTGAGCACATTGAAGCTCCTATGCGGCCTGCAAGTACCATGGCCGTAAGGATTGGGCAAAGTTCCACCATTACGGATTTTCCGACAGCCATGCCGACAAACATCATGGGAATCATGTCGCCAAACTGGTACGCAAGCTGCCACGACATGATGGCGCCTGTAGCAAGCGATGCGGCAAACACCACGGGGATACTCGTAATTCCCACGTGATGCATTTGCTCGACAGTCGTGTGCAAATTGGTGAAGGCTCCGGGAATGTTCTTGAACAGTTCCCAGATGAACGAAATATATCCCACAACCTTGTTCAGGAAGCGTCGGACTGCACGTCCAAGGCCTTCAGCCATTTTGTTCATTAACGAAATCAAATCGGACCGTTATTTTTTTGCTTTTGCAGTGTTCTTTTTAGTCTTTGGCGGTGCGCTGATGGACTTCTTGAAAAGCTGCATGTCGCTCAGGTACTTGATGGCTTCGTTCAGTTGCTTGTCGCGCTTGAGCGAGAAGGCGGTGCTGACGGAGTCGTTCACAAATGCCGTGAGGAGCTCGCGCTTGATGCCGTCCTTGATGTAGTCCTTGTTGGCTTCGAACTGGGCATCGCGGTTATCTTCAAGAGCCTTGCGCATTTCGCTGATTCTCTTGACGAGATTCGTATCCGAAATGGTCTTTGCGCTGTCGCCCATGTAGTTCTGTTCGCGGACAATGCTCTTTTCAAGCTGGTCCACGCCTACAAGTGCGTTGCTCTTGACCTTCATGAAGTTCGTGTCTTTCTTGCAGAATGCCTTGAATTGCGTAAAGAGGGTATCTGGTACAACCCATTCGGAGTTAACCTTGACGCCTGCTTTTTCGAGGCTCGGGCGAATCTTGACGGCGAACTTGAAGTACATGGCCATGCGTTCCTGCACTTGGACAACCCAAGGCATAGGATCAAGTTCCACATCGACGTCCGGCTTGATGCCGCCACCGCCAAACATCATGCGACCATTGTTCGTGTAGAATGTATCGCGCTTTGCGGTGTCTGCCTTTACGGAATCTGTTTTGGCAACTTCATTTTCATCCGCTTCTTCATCATCTTCTTCCTGGAGCTTCAATCCCTTGATGCCGTTCTCGGGTTTGTTGATGCAACGACCGAAGGGGAGGTAGTAGAATGCTGTCGTGAGCTTGAGGGCGTTACCAGCGTTATCGAGCGGGAAAATTGTTTGCACGGAACCTTTACCGAACGAAGTCTTACCCACGATCAATGCGCGGTCCCAGTCCTGAAGTGCACCGGAGACAATTTCTGCGGCACTGGCGGAACCCTGGTTTACGAGAACGACCATCGGAACTTCCGGCTTTACGAGCGGAGTTCTGCGGGCGGCACTTTCGGTCTTTTGTGTGCGACCACGGGTGCTCACGATGACATTACCCGGCTTGAGGAAAAGTTCGCTGATTTCGATTGCCTGGTTCAGAAGTCCACCCGGGTTGTAGCGCATGTCAAGGATGAGCTTCTTCATGCCCTGCTTCTGGAGGCTACGGAGTGCGTTTTCGACATCGCTTGTAGTCTTGTCGCTGAATGTGGCGAGCTTGATGTAGCCGATTTCCGGGGTTACCATGCCGTAGTAAGGAACGGCGTGTACGATAATTTCGGCTCGTGTGATGGTGTAATCCATGAGGTCGGGAACGCCTTCGCGTTCAATGGCAACGGTCACGTCCGTTCCAATTTTACCACGGAGCTTGTTGACGGCATCGTCAAGCGACATACCTTTTGTTTCTTTACCGTCAATTTTGCGGATGCGGTCGCCAGCGCGGATGCCGAGCTTGAATGCCGGAGTGCCGGAGAGCGGAGAAATCACCGTGAGGATGTTGTCGCGGAGGCTGATGGTGATGCCCACGCCGCCGAACTTGCCTTCCATGGATACCCTAAGGCTTTCGTAATCCTTGGGGGCAAAAACAGTCGTATGCGGGTCCAGAATGTTTCTGATACCGTTGATGGCGGCATCAGTAAGTTCTGTCGGGTTTACGTTTTCAACGTATTTGCGATTGACTTCGGAAAGAACCTTGTTCAATCGTGAAACTTCATCGTAAAAATCTCCGGGAGGAGTTTTTTTGTCAGTAGCAGCGTTCGCGATGCAAAGCGCAGACAGCGTTGCCATAAATACAGAGCGGATACTAAAAAAATTGAACATCATGAACAAAAAATACAATTTCCTAAAAAAAATCACCACCTTATAAGGAAAAACCGGCTATGAATAGCCGGTTTTTTTACGAAAGGAGAGAGTATGAAGTTTGTAGGAGCAATAAATCTTTAAATTAAGCGGCTTCGTTGAGGAGGCGTTCGACTTCAGCATCGCGGAGCTTGTTCAGGGCGTTTTCCTTGAGCTGGCGCACGCGTTCCTTGGAAAGTCCCACCATCGGAGCGATTTCCTTCAAGTTCAGGTCGGAATCCATTTTGAAACCGTAATAGAGCTTGATGATTTCTTTTTCTTGGCTAGAGAGGTTCTTTTCCATTACCTTATCGAAAACTTCTGCGCGGTTGTTCATATCGGCAAGTTCATCGGCACGGTTCTGGCTGTCAGAAATCGTATCCCCAAGAGTTGCATCGCCATCTTCGTTGACCGGAGTGTCGAGGGAAGAAGCGGCACTGCCCATCATGAGGATCTTTTCGATTTCTTCGGCCTTGTACTTGGAGAGACCTTCGAGATTCTCTGTGTTGACGGTGAATGTTCCGCCAATGACCTGGTGCATACCATTTGCGTGACGGTTGAAGCGGCGCAGCATCAGTTCCTTTTCGGCGCTAATGCGAATCATGCGGCCTTTTTCAGAGAGAGCGCGAGTGATATTCTGACGAATCCACCACACAGCGTAGCTGATAAACTTGATGTTCTGGGAGCGGTCGAAACGACGAGCTGCTTCGATGAGGCCCATGTTCCCTTCGTTGATGAGCTCCATGATGTCGAGACCACGACCTTTGTAGAGGTTAGCGATGTTCACGACGAAGCGAAGGTTGGAGTTGACGAGCATATCCAAGGCTGTCTTGCTTCCTTGTGCAGACTTTTCGAGCAATACCTTTTCCTGTTCTCTTGTCAGTAACGGGTAACGTGCGATGTCGTTCAAGTATTGCATGTAAATGTCTTTCTGTTCGCGATTGTTAAGGGTTTTCATGGTGACCTCCTCATTTTTACATTTTCAAATTTACCTCCAGATTGAGTTCCTTGTGTCATTACTTAGAATGCTGCGTGCAAAAGTTAAATTGAGTTTTTGTTAAAAAAGTTCGTGATTTTTGTCACGGAATTGTCATGAAGGGCCAAATTGGCTGGTTTTTGACTAAATTTTTTAGTATGAATGACAAATCTTCTACAAATCGTACAGACAACCGCTTGGGATTTTTCCAAAGAACTCGTAACAAATTTGCCGTTTTGCAAGAAAATGGCTTTGAACGCAATGAAAACAAACTACGGGAGCTGCTGAAAGACGAACGCGACCTAGTCCAGTTCCCGATTCCGCTCTTTTTGCCAGCGTTTTTAGTTTGGCTTTTCATGCTTTTGTTTCCGTTGGTGCTTATTCTAGACCCGACAAATGCATTTAACGTGAGCGTGAACATTAAAGGGCTTGTGGGCTTTTATTTGCCCATGCTGAGTACGGTTTTCATTTTTATTTTGAACCAAAGATTTTTGGTGCCGCAACTTGTATTTAAAAAACGTTATGCGATTTACTTCGTGTGTAATGCAATATTGGTGGTGGCAACACTGTTCTTTAGAGAAGTAACGTTCTTTGTAATGGAACGTACCCCCAATGAAGGAATCTCTGATTTCTTTAGTTCGTATTGTTTTTCTTTTGTTAAAGGCCATTTTGGTGTCTGGTCTGTGATTTCGTTTACCATTTTGGTGGCGTTTGTCTGTGTGCTTTGCGTGCTGTACCATGTGATGTTCCGCCAAATTGTGCGCGCGTTTGTTTTACGTGAACAGAAACGTTCTGAATTGCAGTATGAACTTGATTTTTTGAAGAACCAGTTGAGCCCGCATTTTCTCTTTAATACGCTGAACAACATTTCGGCATTAATTCAGATTGATCCGAAACGTGCTGAAAGTTCCATGAATAAACTTTCGCAACTTTTGAGAATGATGCTGTACCAAGTCAAGGATAAGTATATCACGTTACAAGAAGATGTGGATATTTTGCAAAAGTATGCGGACTTGGAAAAACTCCGTCTTGATGAAGGTTTTGACTTTGTCTTTAAAGTAGAACTTGAAAATCCGAAATTGATGATAGAACCTTTGCTGATGATGCCTTTGATGGAAAATGCGATGAAGCATTGCGTGAATCCAAATGGCAAGAGCTTTGCGCATATCACCATTACGCAGAAGGGCGATGAACTCCATTTCCATTCTGAAAATTCCAATTTCCCGAGAAAGTCGAGCCGCAAGGGAAGTGGGCTAGGGCTTTCTACTTTTGAAAAGCGATTGGACTTGATATATCTGGATTCTTATGAATATTCCGTGAATATTGTCGATGAAGTTTATATCAGTGATTTGATAATTCACCTGAAAAAAGAAAATTCATAAAAATTAAAATCCCCCCTTTACACGTTCAAAAAAATATTGTAGTTTAATAACCGCTTCGATTTTGTCGAGGCGGTTTATTATATCCATTAATACATTCTTTCCTTACATCACTTAATAAATCCTTTACGGCTGAATAAGCCTGTTTATTCTTTAAATCAAAAAAAAGGAAATCCTATGATGCGTAGGATGTTTAAATGTATTACCTTGGCTGGAGCCTTATTTGCACTTGATGGCTTTGCGGGGGAATGTAAGGGCGTTGCACTGTATTCAGACGGTAGCGACAATGGTCAAATGGTTGAATCGGGGAACTCATTCCCGGAGCCTCCGGAGTGGCGGGCAAATTGGGGGAATCTCGATGGAATGGTAGCGCCGTATATTCGGTTGTCTGGCATAAAAAATGTGCAAGACGATTGGAAAGGATTGCTTTCGTTCTCATCGCTTCCGTTACATGTTGATGGGGGCGTGCTTCGCTTGAGAGTGCGAGCGACTCAGAATGTTAAATTCGGTGTTTGGCTGAAGGGGACATCATCGGAGAGTCAAGTTTATTATGTCCCATTGCGTGCGAACAAGACGTCGTTGCTTGAAATCCCGCTTGCAGAATTAGGCGTGACGGGATCAATTGATGTTGCGAATGTGGGCGTAGGACTTTTCCAAGTTCCACAAAATCAATACACGACGCTTTTTATCGATGATGTTGAATTCAGTTGCGTTAGAAAAAATGAGGGCACGTCTGCATCGGATGGATTAGAAGATGATGGCTTGGTGTACGAGTTCTCAAATGCAGATGCTTGGTCGAATGTGCGCGAAACGCGATTGTTACCAGCAAAGGAAACCGAGTTTAGCGCCGCATATACGCTACAAGAACGGAATTCATATCTGTCGAAAACGAATGCGGATTTCCTTGTTAGTGAACTGGAACATTTGAAAATTGTGAATAGCGTTCGTGCAAAAGAAATGCATGCGAAAAGATCTCGATTGACATGGTACGATAATTTGTATACGGTCGTGCGTAATCGTCTTCGTGAAAATGTCGTTGCAAATCCAAAACAGCTTTATTTTGAAGCGGAAGCGATTGCCGCCTATTCAGATTATACGATTGTTCCATTGCTTATCGCTGATTTGGATTATGAGTATAAAGCTTGTGCTGATTCCGAGTGCAAGACCATGCAAAATGTGAATGCCCATTTGCTTATGGCGGGGCTTCCGACATCTTTTGTGCGGGGATCTAAAATAAATCTAGTCCTAGACCCGTACTTTATTGTGACGAAACAAAAGGAAATGCCTTCCGTTTCTGTTTGCGTTTCAGGAACATGCAAAGCGCTCCCGGTGAAGGGTTCGCTTGAGCTGGAGTTCCCGTCATCGGGAACGCAGACGATTCTCGTCAAAATGAAAAGTGGTGAACGAAATGTTGAACAGAAACTCTTCGTGGAGGTAAAGTAATGCGTTATTTATGGATTATTCTTGTTGCGTTCCTCGCGACGTACGTTATGGCCGAAAAAATAGATTTTTCGTTCTTTTTAGAGGATGGTAATAAATTATGCATTAGGAAGGGGTCTACTCTTTTTGCCCACCAAGGAGTGGATAATCGAGGTGCTGTTTGTTTCGGAAAAGTTCTGTCGGTCCAGATTCGAGTTTTAGACGCCCCTGAAGATGAGACGTCTCCAACGGGGATTTATTTGGAACGCCCGTTCATGATTATTGACGGTATCAATTTGGATCCTGTTGAAAAGAGAACTCTGACGGATTTGGAAAGCGATGTTTCGCAAGTCGGAATTCCCAATATTCTCAAGACTCTTGGATATACGCCGATTCTTGTGCAGTTTACGGAAACGGTTCGAACTTCGCTCCAAGAAAATTCGAAGACGTTGAGTAAATTATTCGCATTCTTGAACAACAATAAGCATATTCCATTCCCTAGCGCTAATGATGATGGCTTTGTTATTATGGGCATAAGTCAGGGTGGTGTTATTGGACGGTATGCTGCCTATCTTTACGATACAAGTCGTCATGAATCTGATGCTCCGATACGCTTGTTTACATCGCTTGATTCTCCACATCAAGGGGCGGTTATGCCGATGGGACTTTTTAATACGATTGCTTTTTGGAGCGATAAGGGCGGTTCTTCGTCGGCTGAAATGTTTAAGGATATTTTGCTTTCGAAGGGTGCTTCGGATTTATTGGTTTACGAAAATAAATGTGTTATCGCTACCTGTTTCTCCGAAGTGAATTTTAATGGACGATTCCTTTTTGAAGATTATCGTTATGCAGCGGAATACAAGAAGTTCCCTGTGGTGCTTATTGCGCAAGGTCAGCTGAAAGGTGAAAATCCAGAACATAAAAATGATTATTATCGACTGGAACGCCATGTATCCAAAGGTGTGTTTACGCTAGGTTCTGCTATTAGCCACATGCATTATTCGGATAACAATGAAACGATTGCTTTTAATCGAAAAAAGGAAACGACGGATGATCCGATAAAAGAGGATTATCGTGCGACATCTAAATATGATTTCATTCAAGGTTCTACGTATCCCTTTGCGGCAACCATTTATAAATCATTGCGTGATGGGATGCTGGAAGCGATGCCTGATGGTATGGAAAAAGATGTCCTCTTTTTTAGTATTGATTTGAACACTTCTTGGGGGGATGATGCTTTGATTCAAGACCGCAGCACTTTTATTCCGACAGCAAGTGCAATGGATATGAAGTGCAATGGCGATTTGGCTATTCGTTCGGATTGTGGCTTTAAACAGTCTTATAGGGATTTTTCGTTTGAAAATCCTGGAAGCCGGAGTACTGCAAATGCGGCTTATGCCGTAGATCCAACGCATCCACGGTTTAATGAAGCTATTAGCGGTCGACATGTCGAAATGCCTATAGAAAATGGTACTATAAAGCAGGCGGTTCTAGCGGGGATGCAAGTGGATATGTGGCGCATCTTGTGCGAAGTGGCGAAGTATGATTTTGATGAGAGCATAGGACAGTTTAGAAATCCAAAATTGGTGGGGTATTTCTCGCCGGATACGAAATGCATGGATAATAGTAAGATGCCGGATGTTATTCGTTATGCGGGGGCTGTCCAGCAGATTCCTTTTGCATATGCGCGTTATGATTACAATGCTTACGCTACAGAAATCAATCCTGCGGTAAAGTTTAATTTGCCCGCGGGCTGGAAAAAAGTGGCAACTTGGAATTATGGGGCTAATGTTCTTGCTAATACTTCATTTGAAGTAGACGTGAAGGTAGAGAATCCAAAAGGAAACTGGATGAAAGCGGAACTCCTTGTTTGCCGTACAAAGTTATGCACGGGGTATTTGCAACTGAATGAACTTTCTGTTCCTGTGGATGGCAAATCGCATGTGCTGCGTTGGCAGATGCCTGCAAATGATGGTGCTTTGAATGGAATGCGTTGGTTCCGTTTGGTGCTTAATTCGGATGGTGGCGAAGTCACAGTTTCAAATGCACACCTTCTTTTAGATACTCGAATCGAAGCTTCTGTTCCTGCAAAAATTGCATCGGCTGAAATTTATCCAAGTCAGTATGAATATGTACCATGGGACGAAAGTGTTCTGGTGAAGCCGTATTTAGACGAATTGGGCGCGGGACTTGAAATCGACTATGGTAAGGCTCGATATGGCATGTTTTTTGATCTGGGTAAAATGGTATCGATGGATGATTATAAAAATCTTGTGGTTGACTATTGGCCTGGAACATGCCAACGATCGCTTGTTTATTTTGACTCTAAAAAGCTGGTTGCTGCAAATCTTGCAAACGGTAGATTGCAAAATGGATTTGTTCGAAAAATTTTACCTTTGGATGAAATTATCGATATGGGCATGACTCCACATGGTTCTAAATCCGCTCATCGCTTGAATTTGCAATCGGTCGCTGCGAATGAACGTTGCATCGTAAAGTCGATTTTGTTGCAATAGCGCTGTCTTGATAGGCTAAATGAATTATGATATATTATTTGAACAAAACAAGAGAGTAGAATACAAGTAAATAGGAGAAAAAATGAAAAATTCGATTCTGTTCTGCATATTGTCTGTTGCTGCGTTGTCTTTGTGTGGTTGCTTGAATCCACATTTGAGTTCAATGGGTGCTTCGCAGATGATAGTTGCTCATCAGCCCCGTATGGCTGTGAATGGAAATTCTTCTTCGATGACGTTGTCCGTAGATGCTTTTGGCGGCGCTAAAATGACTGGCCGAAATGTGAAGGATGGTTTCACTGCAGGCGGAACGGCAGCATTGAATTACAGACCTCTTGGATCAATGACTCCGTTGTATCTTGAAGCGGCGTTTGGCGGCAAGGGTGGTCAAGTTTCATTGGATTGCTCTGAAGGAGGCAAGTGCAATGATGGCTATATGGCTTGGCTTGCGTCTCCAGAGGGAAAGAAAAAGTATTCTTTCTGGAATTTGCAAGAACGCCTGGCCGTCGGGGCAGACTTTGACCTTGGACCTGTAATTTTGGGGCTTGGTGCTGGCGTCCAGCTTTTTGAAGGTGGCGGAAAATTCGACGATGTGCGTGATTATCTTGGAATGAGCTTTGCGGAAAATGACGATGAAGGATTTGGTGTGAAACTTTATTCTTCGGCTCGCATTGGCGCTCGGCTTGGCCAATATGGTGTTCTTGCGCTTGATGCCGATGTCATGTGGCTAAAGTCTGTGAACATTGGCTTGATGCTGAATTACTTCCATCCATCTGGATTCCATGGTGGCGTTTTTGCCGTGGAAAAGGTTGGTTATGGCGTAAATTTTGGCAAGACGTTTAGTTTTTAAGCTGAGATAAACGCTTTATTGAATCGGATTAAATTAAAGTTTTGTCATACGTGTAAAAGTAAAGGGCTTCGAGATATTCTTTGAAGTCCCTTCTACGTTTTTATAAATGTGCTTAAATGTGCTTGATTTTGGAAATGTTATTAAGTATATTCGAAATAAGTGAAAAATTGCGAGGATGGGGATGAAAACTTTTATTGCTGTTTTACTCTTTTTGATTCTTTTTGGCCAATTTTGTTATGCATCGCCCAATGCTACAGATGGTAGTGTGTTACGGCGTGCCGAAATTTATGTGGACGAGGACCTTTATAAGGATTCCGAAGTGCTTGCTGCAGTCCAAAAGTATGCTCGTGCAGTCGAAAAGAATTTCAATATCAAGATAGATATCAAATCGTTCCCGGTGGCATTTGTGCTGGATTCGTCGACGTTAAATTCAAATTCCCCGAGTTTTAAAATAAAAACGTCTGCGGCTGAATTGAAAACGGCTATAAAAAAGTCGTGGGAAGATAAAAGCAAGGAGCCGTTGGCGGGTGTGATTCTTATGGGCAACTTGCCCTTTGCGGAAATGGAATATTTTGTCAAAGTGTCCGATGGCCGATTTGCATATCCAGAAGATGAAGGTCCCTACACGAATTACCAGCGATGGGTCGCGGATTTCTATTTCATGGATATGGACGGAGAATGGAGAGATGAAATTACGGGAATCAATTGCGAAAATCGAGGCAAGTGCGATCGTCTGGAAAGAGGCGCCAATGGAATTCTAGATGCGCATTATGACAAAAATGGGAAATTGGGCTCTGATGATTTTGAAATATGGGTGTCCCGCGTGAATCCTTATGGGGAAGCTCGCGAACATACGGCATCAAAGTGGAAAAATCAGCTGCAGAACTATGACACAGAGTACTTTCCCAAGGTGAAAGAGCTTATGTTGCATTGGCTTTCCAAGGCGTACAATCAGCAAGTGAAAACCAACCGCCCGGACAAGGCTTTGTATACTTATTCTTCGAAAGTCGATTTGCTATCAAGCGATTTTTCCATGGAAAACTACATTGACAATCTTTCGAATATTTACAACGAAGTTGACGTGATGTGGGAAGCCGATAATCGAAAATACCTGGATTTCATCGCGAAGGATTATGATTGGGTTTTCCATATTGGTCATGCGATGGAAACGTACTTTGAAAGTGGTGTCAAGATAGAGGATTTTGACACGCTTGTTCATGTGAATGCACGCGTGTTTGATTTGTATTCTTGCAGTACGGCACGAACTGTTGTTTTTGAAGGCAATGCTTATGACCGCAATATTGCCCTTGCCCATATTTTCAGGACAGCGGGTGGCGGCGTGACTGTGATTGCCAATACAAAGACGGGTGGCGGCTATCAAGATAATGACTATTTATACAAGCTTTTGGATAAGGATATTTTGGGAGATGCTTACCTTAAGTGGGTTAATCACAGAACTCAGGTGTTCGAAGCGTCGAAGCATACGAAAGATGTTTATGAATGGTTTTATCCGTATGGCTTTTTCGGGGATCCGTTTATTAAGTTGAATGTTGATAGGGCGAATGTGGTGAGTGAAGATGTCCCAAAGAATGTCGCGTTACATGCATTTAACGACTTTAACATCAGCGGAAAATGCTATGATGAGTCGCAGGGAAAAGACGGACGCTGCAATGTGGTTTGCGGCTCTACTGCAAAAAATTATTGTGCAGGAGTTCATGGCAGTGCAGAAATAGGTGACATTTATGGTAAGGGGGGCTTGTTGATGCAAGGTAACCCCACAGCAAAAATTGCATCGATATATAGCAGTTTTGAAAATGCGGATCTCAACATCTTATCTGATGTACAGTACAATTATATTGCTTATAAAAATTCGAAAAAATGGAATGCGAAGCTAGATTTTAAAGAGCCTTTGCCGGAGTTCCCTCAGGCGGAATGCAAGGACGTGATTGTTGATAAGGAATATACACTTGTTGACGGGGCGTGCATCAAAAAATTGACGCTGAAATCATCGGGATTGCTTGTTGTTCCTAAAGGCGATTTTTATGTTGAACAAGTTAAAATGGAAGAGGGCGCAAAGTACAAGTTCGATAAGCCTGGGTATTATTCCGCGATGCATGTAAAGAAGGGCTTTGCGTGGCGTGCGTCTCCGGCGGGTTCCGTAAAAGACCGTGCGGAATGGGCGAAAGGGTTTAAGCTGTTTGTGCACGATGACTTGATTCCTGTGGATCTCGACAGCGTATTTTATGGTTCTGTTTATGCTCCCAATACGATGGTGAATGTTCGTGGGAAGGCTTATGGAACGTTTACCGGAAATGGCGTGGCTGTCCATGAAACATCTGTTGCCTATTATGTTCCTTTTGCTCCTGCTGATGGTGAGCCTGAGAGAACGGCGATTCCTTTTGCTGATAAACGTTCGCCGAAGTTTAACAAATCTAGTATTCAGTGGACTGAATTTCACAATAGCCAAATTATGTTCGATGTTTCGAAAGCGGGGGCGTATAAGGTCTCTATCTTGAATGCTCTTGGTCAACAGGTTGGGGCTTTTAATGTGATTGCGACGGCGGGGCGTAATTCTGTGAATTGGAAGCCCATGAAAAATGCGCATGGACGCTATGCCGTGAAAGTTCAGGCAAATTAAATCTAGGTTACGCTCTATGTAAAAAGCCCCGGACGTATGTCCGGGGCGATTTTCAAAGCTCTGGAAAATCCAGTGCAGAAGGCTTACTTGCTGAGGGTCTGAACTTGAACGTCCCAGCTCTGGTTGCCAAGAGCGATGCGGTAGGTGCTTGCAGCGCCGGCCTTCATGTTCTTGGTGTCGACAGCCGGAGCGGCGTTCGGGTCCTTCTTCG
>CAMJNF010000072.1 GCA_946407235.1 uncultured Fibrobacter sp.
TATGATAAAATTCCTTTAGAAGATTTTTGAACCTTGCATTGTTTCAATCTAGTATCAGGAATAGCGTCTATTTCATTCTGAGAAACATCTAATATCTTTTCTTTTTTAGAATTCCACAACCATATTTCTGGAACGAAAACGTCCCCATTATCACCCAACAAAAAGTCTGGAGTTCCACAGCTTTCAACAACTTCGCAAAAATCTGGAGCTTCACAAAAAGATAACGTACCAACATATTTACCAGACATTCCTATTTTATTCCAAACATTTTCTATAGGCTCGTTCCACCAAGATTTACCCTTAACATATATCTCTTTTTGATTGTATATCTTTGCAATATTTTCATAAACTAATAATTGATGGGGCATTTTTTTCTCTACTCGTTCCCTAGCATTTCTTTCCAACCATTTTTCGAAAGATGGATTTTTATGGATAGCAGCCGCCATTGTCTTAAAAGACTCTACAACATCTAATGGAGATTTTTTAAACGAACTATCTGCAAACGCCATATTGAATTTAAAAATTATATTTTCAAACGGTATTTTAACTTTAGGCGTTACATAAAAAATAAAATTTTCTCCGCATAAATGGCGAACTTTTTTAACATCAAAAAAATTTTCAAAATTCTTAAATTTCGGATCGAGTCGTGCACAACCCATATCGCCAAAGCCCGGACATCTAATGAGCAAACAAGGAGGACTAGGCATGGATTTACATGCAAAAGCATCCCCAAAAAGTAACAAGCAAACAACAAAACTAATTTTCTTTATCATCAAAACTACCCTTGTCAAAAATTACCACCTTCCCGATTTCGGGCCATATTCGATTGAACCGTCATTACGGATGATGATGTAATCGCAGTATTGCGGAACCCTATATGGAACTGCATTTTTCGGAAATGAATCTTGACAATGTTCACTAGAGATAATTGAATAATAGCAATCAAACGGAATTATTTTTTTAGGTTCTTTGCACTCTTTTATAGAAGCACTTCTAGGTAAAACAGAATCAAAGAAGGTTTTATCACCCCAGATCATTCTTGTTGAAGCAACAAGTACATCGCCAATATCGCTAATCCAAAATTCATAAGAACCTAACAAACCATAATCTAATCCGCCACCACACCAATTAGAGTAACGAAGAACCGATTCAGAACCATACTTCAATGTTCCCACATACGCTCCAGAAATCCCAACGATCCTAAAAATTTCATTTTTTGTAACGTCATGAGAAAAACGAAATTGATAATATATTTCATCTTCATATTCTATACCAGCTAAACTGTTTCTTTGTTTTTGGGCAGCACGTTTCAACCATTTTTTAAATGATAAATTTTTATGAATAGCAGCATACAGGCCTTCACATAATCCAGACGAATATTCTTCACCAAATGAATAGTCTTCTTTAACTTCTCTAAAATCAAAAAGAAACTTATTAAGAGACAATTTTCTTAACGGATTTTGCTTTTTAGGAACAGCCCAAATGGTATATGAATAAGGTTTCTCTGAACGACGATAAAATGCAGTACCCCTACCATGGTTATCGCAACGATATTTCGAATGAACTTTATCAACATTAAAATATTTTTCAAATTCAACAAATTTTGAATATTGACGAAGAATTTCTAAATCGTAAATACTCGTTGCAGCAAGCGTCGGTACGGCACTCGCAAATGCTACAACAATAAGCAATAATCGTTTTATCATAATTATAAACTACAAAAAATAACAGGATAAATTTTTAGCAAATTGGAGATGCCCGCTCAAGGCGGGCATGACAAGCGCAGAACGGCTCAGAAAATATTTTTTACAAATTCACTTAAAAACTTTCTTGAGGAGGCGCCACCAGTTGCCAAGTGTTCCCGGTTTGGCCACGCGATTCAGCGGAACATCATTGAACGGCGATTGCATATAGCGGCGCCACCATTCGTGCGCTAAAAGCACATCGTAATATTTCCATGGCTTGCCCGCACCCGTCCAATGAATCACAGCCGGATTGTCAAAAGCTTCTCGAACTTCTTTCGCAGAATACAGCGCCGTCATTCGCTTAGCATGCTTGATATTGCTCATGGTCACATTGTAGCGGCAAGGCACAAAACCGATTTTTCCGTAGCACACGTAATTCAGAATCAGCTGATCAGCAGGGTCGAGCGGCGCAAATTCCTTTTTGCCCACAAGCGCTAAGCACTTGCTTTCCACATCGTCTTCGCGCATGGCCTTGAGGTTCATCAAAAGCACACCGCTATTCACATAATAATCCATGCCAGGAATTCCGCTTTGCTTGAGCCAGCGATTGCGATCGCTTTTTTTAATTTGCGCCCAAACAACAGGCACGCCCGCCATGTAAACATTGTCCATCGGCGTTTCAAAAAGCTCACGCAAATCCGTACGCACCATCGTATCGGTATCGAGATACAAAACTTTATCCAAATGCGAAAGCACCGACGGAGCTTTCAAGCGGTAAAGCGCAGGCGTCGTTACGGAATGCACCATCCCGACTTTGCCACTGTACTGGATGGCATTATTGTCAAAATACTTAGACATGTCCACCAGCGTCACGGAACAATTCTTGCGTGAATTTTCGCGGCACTTTAACAAACGTTCGCGATTTTCTTCGGTTACGTTATCCGACAAAAAGCAGTAAAAATCGTAGTACGTTCCTTCGCTCGCCGTCTCAATAGCAGACGTCATGACAACAGCCATGGCATTCACCTGGTTATTGTCGCTCGAAAGGATTACCGGGATGTGAATTTGTTCCATAGCCATTACCAATGTTTACTTAAAAAGTTTTCCAAGCCATTCAAGCGGCTTCACGAGAATCGGAGCCTTCTTGTAAAGCCACGCGAGCGACTTCGCAAACGCGTAAGAGCGGATGATGTAAGCGCCAGCAGCACCGACCTTTTTCGTTTGGAATTCAAACGCTTCCTTGGCATGCAAAATCACATCATCGTAATACTCGTTGATGTGAATGGACTTATCAGCATTCACTGTCACAGGAAGGTTCTTCAAGTTCGTGTAAAAATCCTTGCGCAAAATTTTCGGCAAAAAAAGATTCATCGATTCCGGAACTTTGTGACCGCGCGTATCGATAATGCGCGAGCCGAAGAAATGCAACACCTTCGCGGTCGGCAAGAATCGGTTGCCATAAGCAAGCTGGCAATTCCAACCGCCATCCATCTTCTTCGTGATATAACCAAACTTGAAATTGGTTTCAGCAAGCGAAGCCATGTCGTACGGGAAATTCTTGGAAACGCAGTAAAGCCACAGTTCGTGCCAAGTCTTGAAGAACTCGCGAGCTTCCTGCGTATCGGCGGCGAACATTACGCCCCCGTTGAAAATTTCATCGTTCAAAATCGGCGAAAAGCCCATCATCTTGGCGTTGTTCAAGACCTTCTTGCGGTTAATCGCCTTCGACAAGTTCGTGTGGAAGTCGAGTACTGCATAAATGCCGCCACGCCATTCGTCAGGAATCGAGAGGTCATCGACAATCGCAATATCCGAATCCATGTACAAAAAGTCGCCATCGACTTCATTGCGCATCACCGTCTTGAGGTAACGAGAGCGAAGCATCGGCGTAAATTTTTCATCGAGCGTCAACACCTTGAGTTCGTCAACAGCTTCTTTCAAAGCAGCTCGCGAGCCCGAAGTTAGCGTCGCCGCCGTTTTATCGTCTGTCAAAAGCGTTACAAAGGCATTCGGGTTGTGGTCACGAAGCGATGCAATCGCCACAAGCGTCTGCTCGCAAAAGAAATCCTTCGGGGAACTTGTCAAAACAAAAAGATACTTGACAGAAGGCATAATCATCCTTGAAGCTTAAGTGGTTCCTTGTTTTCGTAAGCGGCGAGTCGACTTTCGACAGAGCCTCGCGGGGCGTTCCTGAGAAAGCCCTTGATACGCTGCCACAGCGGGCGCCAGCTGCCATTGGTCACGTGAATTGCAAAAGGCTTGACCTTGGATTCATTAATGCTCGGCAAGAACACATCGCCTGGGTAAATTGTAATCCCTTCGGAAAGTTTCTGCATTTCGTTCTTGTACACAAAGCCAAACTGCTGTGCGGCATGAGCGTAAACACACGGCGAAATATTCTTGATATTCAGTTCACCATTTGGCAAAATAAACTTTTCCGTTTCGTAATATTCCATGCACTTTTTCAAGAACGGATGACCAGCCTCGCCACCGAAAATGGCAGCCTGCAAAGCGATTCCCGGAATCACCATCTGATTCGGGTCTTTCTTGGTTCCATCTTCGTTCAAGAATCTCCAAGACTTGTTCTTCTTGTAGTGCGAAGTGAATTCAACGCTAGAGAAATAGCGGTTGTCCAAGAACGGATCAAAGCTCTGGTACATGAACACGTCTGTATCGCAATAGATTCCACCATCTTGGTAAACTGCATAAAGGCGAATGTAATCACTGATAAACGCCCATTTCGACACGCTCTCCGCTTCGCGAAGATACGGGATACGCTCAATAATATCTTTACACTTATCGATATCCCATTTTACGATTTCGTAATCGGGGCAATGTCTTTTCCAGCTTTCAACACAAAGTTGCGACAGCGGCGAAAGCGGAGCGTTGTTCTTAGAAAACCAAATGAGATGTAATTTCTTAGGAATCATATTCTATAATATATAAATTGCTAAACATTCTTAGGCGGCTTTTCCGCAGCACGCTTTATCACAAGATACACGAGAGAAACAGTCGTGACCACAAAAATGGCGATTTTCTGCCACATTTCAGGTTCAAAGCCGGTATTCAAAAGCACAAACAGTACAAGCAAAGCGATAGCCCACGCAAACTGAACCCACAATCCACGGCGATACGGCCAAATGCCATTTTTCAAAAGCTCGGCGTTCATCCAAATGCCTTGGAAAATTTGGAAACTGAGTGTCGAAATCGCGGCACCGACCAAGCCAAATTTCGGGATTAGCAACAAGTTCATGGACACCGCCAAAATAAGCGAATAGACATTCAACTTCAGCAAGAACTTGCTCTTGCCCATTCCATTAAGCACCATGCCTGTAAAGCAGAACGACCCATCGAACAA
This sequence comes from uncultured Fibrobacter sp., assembly GCA_946407235.1. Lineage (GTDB taxonomy): Bacteria > Fibrobacterota > Fibrobacteria > Fibrobacterales > Fibrobacteraceae > Fibrobacter. The sequence goes on from CAMJNF010000072.1 coordinate 5,044, forward strand.
TCCCGCGAAAAGAAGGATTCCAAGGACTTCCGGGTTTTGGACAAATGATTTACCGGCAAGCATCAAGGTTTCTTCCGGGAAAAGTACGATAAAGAATCCAATGCCAATCTGAATTGTCGAAATCAACGAGACGCAATAAGAATACACATGCGGAAGTCCCTGCTTCATTCGTTCCGGTTCCATTCCCGCCACAACCGGGAAGAGGATGGAATTAAAATTCTGGCGCACAGTCTTGATTGCGTTGGAAATCGTCACCATGATAGCATAGACACCTGCGTATTCAGGGCCAAGCAACACAAGGACCATCCAAAGGTCCGCTCTCAACAAGAATGCAACGACAAATTCAGAAAAACCGATAGGCAGCGAAAACGAGAGCAGCGCCTTAGGAATTTTTTCGGACGAGAGCCACTTCATTCCAGGGAACTGGCGCGGCATCAAGCGCATATAAATCAAGACCGCAATACAATTGGCACCCAGCAAACCAATCGGGAGCGAATAGACCTTGTCACCCGTAATAAAGTAAATAACTAAGGCAAAAAGCGGAGCAAAAGTAAAAACGGCGAAATCGTTAATGAATATGCGGTACTGCGGTTTTCTATTGCCTTCCGATGCACCCGCAAAAATCAAGTTAAACACCCACGGGACAATGGACATGATGTACAGAATTATTTCCGTCGGAGAAAGCGTTTCAAGCCCCGAAAATATCGTGTACGAGCCCGTCAAGGACATCACGACAATCACCGCAAACACGAGGAGCGCATAATAAAATCCAAGGCGAAGCGACTGCGCAATCCCTTCATGCGCCTCTCGGTTATAAAGCTTATTCTGCGGAACGTACCACGTCAAGCCCTTGTCAAGCCCAAGAACGGCTGCGCGGCTCATCATCGACACCCAAAGCTGGGTGGATATATAAATACCAAAAGCCTCTTTCCCAAAATAACGCGCCACCACAAAATTCAACGCCGGGCCAGAAACCTTAAGCACAGCGCCAATAATATTGAGGATGGAACTTTTCAGCAAAAATTTCTGATCATTCTCAGCAGAAGACATTAATGCACCTTTTCAATCTCTTTCAGAACGTTCAGCAAGACTTCGGACGAAGCAAGGTAATTGGTATAGACAAAGATTTTCTTTTTACGAGAGCCCTTGCAGACCGAATTCGTCGAGGCGTTTTCCATATGGTAAATTTTCAACGCCGGATTGTACACCATCAACTTTTTATCACGGAGCATTTCAGCGTACAGGATATCTTCTTCCTGGTACATGAACGTCCCCGAATTCAAGCCCTCGTAACGGGCGACATAGTCGGGCGAAAACACAAGGCAGCAGCCGTGCAATTCCACATTTTCTTGACGACGGTCATTGGCAGGCTGGTAGCTGTTCGGCCCAGGTCCTAAGCGGTCTGCAAAGAACGAATACCAAGTGTCCAAAAAGCCTAAATGCAAAATATTTCTCAAACGGATTCGGCGCCAGCGCGCCCTCTTACGTTCAAGCTCAGCAACCGTCATCAACTTGTCTTTCACCGGATTCGGGTTGATGCCGTTCGGGCAATGGATTTCCGGGCCAAGAACCGCAAAGTGGCTGCGTTCATATTCTTCTTGAACAACCTTGCAAAAATCATCCTGAATCAAGTACGTATCGTTGTTCAGCATCACGATAAAATCGCACTTCTTTTCGTTCTTCAAAAAGCTGAATCCAACGTTATTCCCGCGCGCAAAGCCTAAATTTTCTTCGTTCAAAATCACGGAAACATGTTCGCGATTAGCAAAGAGAGACTGGATTTGCGGCCCTGATTTGTTGGGGGACGCGTTATCGACAACCACAATTTCAAAATCGGAGGAATCAATTCTCTTTAGAATAGATTCAACGCATTGTTCCGTTTCTGCAACAACGTTATAATGGAGAACAACAAAACCGATGCGCATTAGATTCCTTTCCTATAAATAAATTTTGTGACCATTACTGGTATAGCACTATTAAGCAGGTTGTGAATATAGGAAAAAATAGCCCTGCATAGAGCATCTAAAGAAGTCATGTCAGATTAAACGACAAAAAACGCCGACAAACGTCTAAAAACAAAAAAATTTACTACATTATACGCCATGGTTCAATTCAGTCAAACTTCTTGGCAAATCGGCACGCTCACGGACACGCTTGATATCATGCGTTATGCGCCAATGAACTTGTCCATTGGGAAGAATGCCGTTCTCTACTACACATTGCCAAAGAGCATTGAATCTGGCGAGTTTATCCGCTACACTATCATGGCGGGCTTCAGAAAAGTAAGTTGGACCGGCATCATTGGAGCGGTCACTTATGGCAAAACCAAGAACGTCATCGAAATCGCAGTGCGTCTTGGCGAAGGCCCGTTCCGCGGTTTTACAGCAAAGCACACGTTCGATTCCGTCAAGGGCATCACGACTTGCTTTGATGACATGACCTTCCAAGGTTGCAAGGACTTTGCCGAAGATACATTCTCCATAGTCATGGCTAGCGCAAGTATGGTTTACGCCATCCAGGCAAGAGAAATGGCTCGTGAACAAGTTGCAATTGTAGAAGCAAAGAAAAAGACGCAGGCTTTCGAAGCGTTAGATCAATCCGCAACCGCCGGATAACACCATGTACAAGTCCCTCGAACAGGCCCTGCTGGATTTAGAAAAAGCGGGAATGCTCAAGCGTATTCACGCCGAGGTCGATCCGCATTTAGAAATGGCCGAAATCGCGAGGGAAAATTTTAGACAAGGCGGGCCGGCACTTCTTTTCGAACATGTCAAAGGGAGCAAGTTCCGCGCAGCCTGTAACATTTTCGGAAGCGACGAAAGATTCAATTTTTTGTTCCGCGACGGTTTTGATGAGACCAAAGCTGCCGTTGATTTCAAGGCAAATCCGGTCGAATTTTTCAAAAACGCGCTAAAATCGCCAAAAAAGCTTTTCAAGGCAGCCTGTGCAGGATTAAAATCGCTCCCCAAGCGTTCCGGAAGCATCAAGGACTTCGAAGAATGCAGACTGAGCGACTTGCCACAGCTGGTCAGCTGGCCGCTAGACGGCGGAGCGTTCATCACGCTCCCGCAAGTCGCTACACGCCCGAGCAAAAACGCAAGCATCATGCAGACAAACGTCGGCATGTACCGCATCCAAATTTCCGGGAACGAATACATCCCGAACGAAGAATGCGGATTGCATTACCAGATCAAGCGTGATATCGCCCGCCACCATCAAAAAGCAATTGAAGAAGGGCGACCGCTCAAGGTCAGCATTTTTATTGGCGGGCCTCCATCGCACACATTTGCCGCCGTGATGCCCATGCCCGAGAATCTCTCTGAACTTTTGTTTGCAGGAATGCTCGGAAATCGCCGCTTTTGTTACTTTGAACATGATGGTTACCTTGTCTCTAGCGATGCTGATTTTTGTATTTTAGGAGAACTCGAACACGGTTTAAAACCCGAAGGTCCCTTTGGCGACCACATCGGCTATTATTCCGACAAACACGATTTTCCTTGTATGAGAGTCCAAAAAGTGCTTTGCAAAAAGAATGCCATTTTTCCATTCACGGTCGTCGGGCGCCCGCCGCAAGAAGACACGTTGTTTGGAAAATTCATTCACGAAATCACTAAGCCAATGCTTCCCGCATCGATCCCGGGCGTTTATGAAATTCACGCCGTCGATGAAGCGGGCGTACACCCGCTCTGCCTCGCACTCGGTTCAGAAGCTTTCCGCCCATACGCAAGTGCGGAAGAACGCGAGCCGATGGAGCTCTTAAAGACGGCGAACGCTCTACTCGGATTTAATCAGGCCAGTTTAACAAAGTATTTGCTGATAGCCGCGAAAGAGGACGCCGCGGGAATTTCAGCTGACGAGAAAGCCGCGAGCCTCGATGTAAACAACATTCCTGCATTCTTCGAGCACGTTCTTGAACGAGTCCACTTCGACCGCGATTTGCATTTTCAAACGTCAACAACGATTGATACGCTCGACTACTCCGGTACAAGCCTCAATCATGGTTCCAAGGTCGTCATTGCCGCTGCAGGCGCAAAATGTCGCGAAATCCGCAACAATCCAGACGATTTAAAATCGCTCGACCTGCCGCAAGGATTCAACCGCGCTACAATCGTGATGCCGGGCGTTATTTTACTCGAATCTTCCGCGCAGGCCCCCATCGAGGAATTTGCAACTCTCAAAGAAGCCCTCGCCCATTGGAAATTCCACGAAAACTACCCTTGGGTTTCCATCGTTGACGAAGGATCCTTCAATGCAGACAACATTTTAAGTGATTTCCTTTGGCTTACGTTTACACGTTCCGACCCCGCACAAGATATTTACGGTCTCGATGAAACGATTGAAAACAAGCACTGGAAATGCCGCGCGCCATTAATTATCGATGCACGCGTCAAGCCGCACCATCAAAAACAATTGACCGTTTCCGAAGAAATCAAATCGAAAGCCAAACAAATTCTCAAAGATGCTGGAGTGTCCTAAAATGCACCAAAAACTTTTTTGCCGTAATCTATTCATTTGGACAATCACTCTTGTCTCATTGCTTCCCATTTTTGCAGTAACGAGTACGCACGCCCACGAAGGCAGATGCGGAACAATGAGGCTTTTCGAAGAACTCATCAAAGAGAAAAAGCAACCGCATATCTACGCACGCAAAAACAGCGACTATAACTTGGATTCCTCTTCAATATGTACGTCCAAAGACTACTATGATTCTGTCTATACGATTGAGACACCGCATTTTCAAGTCATGTACGCATTGATTGGCCCGCACGCAACGACGCAAGCTTTCGCCGATAGTACCGCAGCAATTTTCGAAGAGGCTTGGGATTTCTATGTCAACAAATTAAAAATGCGTAAGCCCAAAGCGCCAAGTACAAGTTTGCATTTCCAAAAGAACGTGAAAGAAGGGCTTTATCCCATCGAAATCATCGATATCAACCAAAACAGGGACAACCTCATTCGAGTAAAAGACTGCAGTGAAAACTTTGGCATCACATATCCAGTCGATGACAAATCCCAAATTTTCATAGAGAATGATTTCTTCAGCACCTGTTCATACGTCTATAATCAGGACTCAATTGTTGCGCATGGCGTTACGTGTCTTTACTCAAAACCCACAAACCCATTGCAAAACCTCGTTCACAATTTCTCGTATAGCGAAAAATGGAACAAGGGTCTCCGCGTAACTATATTCCACGAATTCTACCACGCATTGCAGCTCAGCTACATCAGCTTTTACACAAATGAATCCTTCTGGTTCGAAGCTTCGGCAGCCGGTTTTGAAGAAATCACAACCCCAGACGTTGATGATTACATGCGCTACATCCCCTCATTTTTCAGCAGAATGGGTATGCCGCTTTCCGATACTTTCGATAATTACGGAGCAGGAACGCTTTTACTTTATCTATACAACCATGTATCAAAGGATATAGATAGGCACATCTGGGAAAGCTACGCCAAGAATCCAAATAAAGATTTCGAATACCAGCTCGAAAACGCACTTAAATCCTTTAATCTCGATGCGGACAGCATTTTCCACGACTACTCTGTCCGACTTGCATTTTCTGGGAATAGGGCCGCGAACATCAAGAAAAAGGACTGGATCAATAACGATCAATCGCAATGGTTTACGCCAAATTATTACGTTAGGGAATCCATCAAGCCGCAAATCGATAAAATCGCTTTCGAATTTTTCCAAGTTCCACACAGTTTTGACGGCTACTACTCCATTGATTTTTCAGACTTTATCGGTAAAGCATCTATAGTCGCTTACCGCAATGGTGAGGCAAAAATCCACAAAATTCAAAACACCAAGACACTCGACAGCCTGACAGCACTCTTAGCAACAAGCGATTCCTCGACTTGGATTTTCAGCCGTTTAGGAAAATCCGAAAGCATTCCAATCACCAACAGTAATGCAGCACCGCACGCATTCCCTGTTCCATGGAAACAAGGCCCGCTTTGCTTTGCACCGCTCCCCCGCGATCAAAAAGTTTTCGAAATCAGAACAAGACGCGGCGACCTCATCACTCAAGAAAAATACGACGGGAACTCGTTCTGCCTGCAAGAAGATCAAGTTAAATCAATGATGGCTCCGGGAATCTACCGCTTCCGCGTTGGCAACAAAGGGAAAACAACGAGCTTTATAGTCGTTTATTAGTGGCTAGTGGCTAGTGATTAGTGGTTAGTGGTTGGGAATTTGTTAGCAATAAGCAAACACAACGCCATTCCGGTCTCCGAGCCGGAATCTCCATTACATTCATTCGTCTAAACCAACGCCCCGATCCACGGGAACAAGTTATTCTTTTGCTCTAATTTCTTGAGCAATTTGGTATCAGGATTAGCCTTCACGGCTTCTTTATAAAGCGCACAGACATTTTCGTAATGCCCGTTCAAGCGAGCGCGGGCATAATCTGCTGCAGAATTATTGTGAATCATGAACGCCCAGTCCGAAGCCTGGAATAGCACGAGTTCGCGAGCCATCTGCGAGAGGAAACGTTTTTTTGTCACCGCAGTTTCATCAAGTTTCGCGGACTTTTTCACATTCAAGCTATGCACATTTCCGCGCGCACCACGTTCAATACGATTTTTCAAATCGTTCATCATCCCGCGCATTCTAAAGAATAGCGGGTACTGAAACGCAACAGCGTCATTCATCCACACTTCACCAAAGCCACCCTCGCCCCACGACGAGAATACAGGCGAATGAACATCAGGATCTGCGACAGAACCTGCAAACGATGGCGATGACGGCACAGAAGCCTCAAGAGAGGCCATTTCAACCACGTTCGAGCTCGCCGCACGTTCAAACATTTTCTCAATGAACAGCGGACCTTCGAACCACCAGTGTCCAAAAAGTTCAGCATCGTACGGACAAAGAATCGAAATCTTATTGCCGTCCATGTTCGGGAGCAAATTCGAAACCGTTTCTTCGCGGTTTGCCACAAACAAACGCGCATGGTCTTCGACAAGACGCAAAGCATTCCACGGACGGTAAACCTTCTTGTCTTCGCTTCCGGTAATGCGGTAATACTTGAATCCCGTCTCGATATGCGTTCCTGCAGCAAGGAAGTAGTCGCCTAGATATTCATTCTCACGTTCGTGCGTAATATCCTTGAAGAACTCGCGATACTCCGGATGTCCCGGATAACCCGTCTTGCGGCTCCACACTTCCATGGAACTGCTCTGTTCGCGTCCAAAGCAATAAAGCCCTGCCGGTGTTTTAACCGGAGCAAATACACCATACTTCGGTGCCGGTTTCGCAAGCAGCACGCCATGCGTTTCCAAGAAGAAATACTTAAATCCATATTCCGCAAGGATTGCATCCAGCCCTTCAAAATAACCGCATTCCGGTAACCACAAGCCCCGAGGCCTTTTGCCAAAAGCCTCTTCGAACGCACGGACCGTAATTTTCAGCTGTAAGCGAATCGCCTCCAAATCATTCTGGTACGCAGGCAAAAACGGATGCGTTCCAACGCAAGTAAGCAAATTGATTTTGCCAATTTCTTCGAGACGTTTTAGTGCTGAGACAATTTCGCAACCGCAGTCATGTTCCCATGTATAGATCAATGCAAGCTGACGACGGTAATAAAAATTCACCACCTCCGTCAGTTCAGAATTATCTTGCAGCCGAACTTTTTCGCGTTCCAAAAGTTCAAGCTGCTTATGCAAATGACGCGAAAACTTGTCCAAAAGAGAGCGGTCCGTAAGCATCGCAAGAAGCGATGACGAAACGCTAAAATTGAGCGTGCCCGGCACACCCTTTTCTTCCAGACGATTAAGCATCTGGATAATCGGCAAGTACGTCTCCGCCATAGCCTCAAAAAACCAGTTCTCTTCCAAGAACCGGTCATAAGAGGGTTCACGCACAAAAGGCAAATGTGCGTGAAGCAAAAGATGAACTTTACCGGGTTTCGACATTATTCCGTGCGCTTAACGACAATCGGAACGATGGTAGTCGGGAAATTGCCATCCTTGTCCGTCGCAAAGACCGGGATAATCTTCGTTGCATCCGAGAGTTCTTCTTCAATGCGGAAAGTGCCATCAGGATTCAACGGGAACTGTTCACCGCGCACTTGCAAATGAGCGTCCGGACGCGTGCCGCCGTAAACAATCAAGCGTGTCTTCACCCACAAGAAAAAGTCGCCATAGTTCACGGAATCCTTCGGGAGTTCAAGCTTGTTGCTCTTGAGAGCGGCACTCG